>DCKO01000037.1:1535-2191 GCA_002320665.1 Micavibrio sp. UBA1672 | reverse complement strand
ATTTTTAATTTTTAATAATTCATCGAGTTTGTCTTTAACATTGTCATCTAAACTACTCTTTACCTCTTTGTATCTGCTGTACTGGCTTTCCTGTTTTTCTTCATTATAAAATGCAAGAATTGCATTCCTCTCAGATCGTTGCTCTATGATACTGACTCTCTTGACATTGATATACAGTTTTAAACCTTCTCCAGTGTTTTTCCATTTTGATGGCGCACCTAGCTTTTTTAAATCCCTCTCATTTATCATTTGAAAGGCCGGCACATGATCTTGAGCAAGAGAAAATGCTAATTTTGCGTATGCGTCTTCTTCATGTGGCTGAATTTCATAATGTTCGAAAAGTGCATTCACACGTTCAAAAAATTCAGGAAGATTTTCATAGGCCGAGTTATAACTTTTAAAAATCATCGGATCATTTAACACGCCTTTATATTTTTGCTCTTTCGACTGGGTTTTTCTTTGATATTGTTTTCTAACCATCGCCAAAAATCCTGTCATTCATTTTTGAAACTACGTTATGCGTATGCGCTTCAGATAAATGAGCATACCTTTTCACCATAGAAAGCGTCTTATGGCCTAGAACGTCTGCAATTTCGGCTAAGGATGCCCCATTCATGGCAAGGTAACTTGCCGCACTATGACGCAAATCATGAAAA
>DCKO01000037.1:0-1221 GCA_002320665.1 Micavibrio sp. UBA1672 | reverse complement strand
ACTATGACGCAAATCATGAAAACGGAAATCTTCTATTTCTGCATTCTTTAGGGCATTTTCCCAAGCGGTGCGAATATCTATAGGCTGATAAATAAATTTGCCTTGGCTTCCTCTGGAAACCTTCTTACTTGGAAAGACATACTCGCAACCCACGATACGAAGCTTAGATTGTGCCTTTACCATTTCATACGCCAAACCTTGCAAGGGTAATGAGCGCCTTTCATCGTTTTTCGTTTCGTTAAGGATTATAGTCCGGCGCTCCAGATTTACTTGTGACCAAGTTAGGCTTAAAATTTCATTCTTTCTTGCTCCGGTACTCAAAGCCAAAACAACTATCGTATAAAGAAATGGGTTTTCGCTATGCTGACATGCCTGTAATAAATTTTTACGCTCCTCATCAGATAAAAAGCGAACTCGGCCTCTAGGCTCTTTAAATTTACTCATTTTAGACACTGGATTATCGTTTATCCATTCCCAGTCTTTCATTGCAACAGTCAAGACATGCCCAAGGGATTGAGTATATCGGTTTGCTGTTACGGTGCTAATTTCGCGCCCGTATTTATTCTTCATCCCTACCAAAGCATTTCTTTTTTCGACAATTACCGAAGAACTAATATCTGCCAAAATGCTATGCCCCAAGGCGTCTTTCCAGTATGAGAGATATTTTTTTTGATTAACTGGGTTTTTCCGGTGAGATAAGACTTCCCTATCATAACGGTCTATTGCCTCGCCCAATGTATGCTTTTTAGAAGCGGACGTTTTAAAATGACGACCTTCACGCATAGCAGATTCAATGTTTTGCGCCCAATGCTTTGCATCCGTCAAGCGACTAAAAGAAGCTGTTTCGGGTGTATAACCTTTAATACGCACTTGAACATGAAAGCTGGTTTCACCTTTTGAATTAAGTCTTTTTCTAATCGTAGCCATAATATTTCCTTTGTAATTACACGTTAAAACAAAAGACAAAAAACCACAACATAAGATGACTAAACTTATGCTTTATCTGAAATATCCCATTAAAAACAATCAGATACAAAACATCTAGTTTCTTGTGGCACAATCTCGGCACAGTAAGTCTCCAAATTTGCAAGTTTTTCGCCTATTGTGCTTGTTGTGAATGATTGTCTTGAACTGTGCCACAAGTGTGCCAAGGACTAAATCAAAGCTACTTCATATTCGTGTAAGTGATTGATTTAATTGGTTGCGGGAGCAGGATTTGAA
>DCKO01000042.1:19622-19869 GCA_002320665.1 Micavibrio sp. UBA1672 | reverse complement strand
TCAGGTTGGTAACAGGCTTATGGGCGGTGAGACAAACCATATTCCGCTAAAGATTAATACGGCTGGGGTTATTCCTCCGATTTTTGCATCCTCGCTTTTGCTATTGCCTTTGACGGTGATTGGTATGATGAGTTTCGACAATACGGAATTGCGCAGTTTTATCGAGAGTAATTTGGCGCATGGTCAGCCTGCCTATATGATTCTTTATGGTTTGTTGGTTGCGTTTTTCTGTTTCTTTTATACTGCG
>DCKO01000042.1:0-19261 GCA_002320665.1 Micavibrio sp. UBA1672 | reverse complement strand
TTAAGAAAGTATGGTGGTTTTGTTCCAGGGATAAGACCAGGGAAGAATACAGCGGATCATCTGGATTATGTGTTAACACGCATCAGTACAATCGGTGCAATCTATCTGGTCTTTATTTGTTTATTGCCTGAATTTTTGATTGCCAAATACTCGTTACCTTTTTACTTTGGAGGTACAAGTTTACTTATTGTTGTATCGGTGACTATGGATACAGTTGCGCAGGTCCATTCTCATTTGATTGCCCATCAATATGAAGGGCTGGTTAAAAATACAAAATTGCGTGGGCGCAACAGGCGTTAGCGCTCGTATGGTTAGATAATAAAGGAGAGGCACCTTAACGATGAATATTATTATGTTTGGCCCACCAGGAGCAGGTAAAGGTACACAATCAGAGTATATTCAATCACAATATACGATTAAGATGCTTTCAACAGGGGATATGCTCCGTGCGGAAGTGGCTAGTGAAAGTCAGCTTGGTTTGAAACTTAAATCTATTTTAGCTGCTGGTGAGCTTGTTTCTGATGATATTATCATTGAATTGATAGCCAATTGCATTAGCGAGCCGGAATGCCAAAAAGGTTTTATTCTGGATGGCTTTCCTAGAACAGTAGCGCAGGCTGAGGCGCTGGATAATATGCTTCAGCATATGGGGCGTCAGATTGATCATGTATTTTCTCTGGAAGTAGATCAGGGCGCTTTGCTGGATCGAATCAAAAAGCGCGCCGCCGAGACGGGAGGGGCGCGTGATGATGATAATGAAGAGACATTGCGCAATCGTCTTGAGGTATATGATAAGCAAACAGCACCGATCTTGCCGTATTACGAGGAAAAGGGTGTTTTGCGTCAAATAGATGGAATGCAGGCGATCGAAGAGGTTACAAACCAGATTGACGGTTATCTCAAGGAAAAAGCTGCTTAAATTCATTAATATTTCTATTATTGTAAAATAAAGATTGACGTGAGCGCCGTAATTCCTATAATGTGGCCGTTCTTCTTATATTAAGTAAGACGTTTTTTGTTTACAAACTGGCGAAGTGAAAACTTAACGCGTGGAGCTTTATACGGTTTGGTTTGGTTTTTAAGGCTGTTCTTAAAAATCATGGAAATTTGAAAGGAAAAAGAAATGGCACGTATCGCCGGGGTTAATATCCCTGATAATAAACGTATTCCTATTGCTTTGACATATATTCATGGCATAGGGCGCACAACTGCTTTCAAGATGTGTGAAAAGCTTGGTATTGATGTGCAAATGCGCATGGGGCAGGCTGATGATGATATCTTGAACAAACTCCGTACAGAGATTGAAAATAGCGACTTTAAGATCGAAGGTGATTTACGTCGTGAAGTATCTCAGAACATCAAACGTTTGATGGATATGAAATGCTATCGCGGACTTCGTCACAGAAATGGTCTGCCTGTTCGAGGTCAGAAAACCAAGACCAATGCAAGAACACGCAAAGGTCCTGCGAAACCAATCGCCGGTAAAAAGAAATAAGTAGGGAAGGACGTTTATTATGGCTAAACCTAAGGCTAAAAGAAAAGAGAAGAAAAATATTGTGTCAGGTATTGTGCATGTGAATTCTACATTCAATAATACATTGATCACAATTACAGATGTGCAAGGAAACGCGGTATCATGGTCCTCATCAGGTATGATGGGTTTCAAGGGTTCGCGTAAATCTACCCCGTATGCGGCGCAGGTTGCTGCCGAGGATGCCGGGCGTAAAGCTCAGGAACACGGCATGAAGGAACTTGATGTTCGCGTTAAGGGACCAGGATCAGGTCGTGAATCGGCTCTCCGCGCGTTACAGGCAATCGGCTTTACAATCAAGTCGATCAAAGACATTACACCCATTCCACATAATGGTTGTCGTCCGCCGAAACGTCGTCGTGTTTAATAGATTTACAAAAGAAAAGGAAAACTCATGATACAAAAAAACTGGCAGGAACTGATTAAGCCCCAGAAACTGGATATTGCTGGAAGCTCACGCCCAAATACAGGGACTGTTGTGGCCGAGCCTTTAGAGCGTGGTTTTGGTCTTACTCTCGGGAATGCACTTCGTCGTATTTTGTTGTCATCTCTTCATGGTGCGGCTGTGACAGCTGTGCAGATTGATGGTGTGTTGCATGAATTTACATCTGTTGAAGGTGTGCGTGAAGACGTAACAGACATTATTTTGAACCTGAAAGCTTTGGCTGTACGTATGCACGTTGAAGGCCCGCGCAAGATGCGTTTGGTAGCAGAAGGTCCGTGTGAAGTGACGGCTGCTCAGATCGAAGCTGGTGCTGATATTGAAATCATGAATCCTGATCTTGTGATTTGTACACTTGATAAAGGTGCGAAGCTTTCCATGGAAATGACAGTTGATACAGGTAAAGGTTACCGTCCAGCTGCTCAGAACCGTCCAGAAGAATGCCCGGTAGGTCTTGTGCCGATTGATAGCGTGTTCTCGCCGGTTCGCAAGGTTACATATGAAGTGACTGATACACGTGTTGGTCAGATCACAGATTATGACAAGCTGACTATGAGCGTTGAGACAAATGGTGCGATTTCTCCTGAAGATGCGGTGGCTTTTGCGGCGCGCATTATGCAAGACCAGCTTCAAGTCTTCGTGAACTTCGAAGATCCAGAAGATGAGAAAGAGAAAGAAGAAGCACAAGAATTGCCATTCAACAAGAATTTGCTTCGTAAAGTTGAAGAGCTTGAGCTTTCTGTACGTAGTGCAAACTGTCTGAAAAATGACAATATCGTTTATATTGGTGATCTTGTGCAAAAATCAGAAGGCGATATGCTTCGTACACCAAACTTTGGTCGTAAGTCATTGAACGAGATCAAAGAAGTATTGTCCATGATGGGCTTGCATCTTGGTATGCAGGTCGAAGGTTGGCCGCCAGAGAATATCGAAGAGCTGGCCAAGAAAATGGATGACCAACAATTCTAAAGTTTTGTCTCTTGCCTGAAATTTTAGGCAAGAGATTTTAAAAGGGTAATGGGCCCGCACTATTTGGTAAACGGTTCAGGCTAGTGCCAAATGGTTTGTTATATGGTTTTCATCGAAGGCAAGATAAGAAAAGCCGGAATGATGCCGCAGAAGTGCCGTTAATTTATCGGCCAAAACGTGAAAGGAAAATGTCATGAGACATGGTAAAGCACACAGAAAATTCGGTTGTGATTCTTCTCACCGTAAGGCGATGCTAGCGAATATGGCGGCATCTCTGGTGAAGCATGAGCAGATTAAAACAACTTTGCCTAAGGCAAAAACACTTCGTCCGTATTTGGAAAAACTAATCACTCTTGGAAAACAAGCTGCTGCTAATCCCGAGACAGCCGTTGCAAAACGTCGTCAGATTGTTGCCAAAATCCGTGATGAGGTGCAGGCCAAGAAGATCGTTGATGTTCTGGCCGAGCGTTATGAAGACCGTCCGGGCGGTTATATCCGCATCATGAAGGCCGGTTTCCGTTATGGGGACGCTGCGCCAATGGCGATCATCGAGCTTGTCGACCGCGACGAAGATGCCAAAGGTCAAGATTCAGGCCCAGTTGACTTCCTGGAGGAGGAAGGCGATTTCGGTTTTGAAACTGAAGAAGCTGCTAAGGCTGCCGGTTAATTAAAAAATGACAATCAGCAAAGCTCAAGTTTGGGGTGTTGCATTAGCGATGCCTTTAGTTGCTTTGCTGGTTTTACCTTCCAAATTTGGATATTTTGCGTCTGCAAATGAGTTTAGTTTAGCCTCTATGTCTATATGGTATATAATCAGATGTATCCCGAGTTTTGCGGTGATTTACATTTATTATATGAAATCTGATGAATTACTAAATGCCTTGGTTTTATGCGGTATGTGCATACTGGCATTATCCTGTTTTTTCTATATTCCGGTATATATATTTGTTTTATATACCGGAGCAGGTTTAAGTGTTGGTGGTATTAGGTAGAAGCTAAATTATCAATCAACCGTGTCTTACCAAGCCAAGCAGCGGCGAGAATGCGGTTCCAGCGTTCTTCGACATAATCGATTTTATCAAATCCTGCTGTCAGTAATTCACCCTTAGCGCTTTCCAAGTCTTTGGTTTCGGCGGCTTTGCGGATGATTTTGTTAAGTTGTCTAGCGATGTCTAATTCTTGTGCGCTTAAATATGCATTGCGGGAGGAGAGAGCTAGGCCTTGTTCGTCGCGTACGATTTCTCCGCCGATGATTTCGATATCTAGGCCTAATGTTTTGACCATCTCACGGATGACCATAAGCTGCTGGAAGTCCTTCTCTCCGAACACGGCTATATCGGGTTTGACTGCGTCGAAAAGGCGAGAGACTACATTTACCACACCATCAAAGAAATGCGGGCGGAATATGGTCTCTAATCCTTCGGCATTTTGTCCTGCTTTAATATCTGTATTGGTTCCATCCGTATAAAGTACACCCTTGGTCGGACAGAACACCATATCCACGTCAAGAGGTTTTAGCTTTTCAATATCGCCAGCCACATCGCGCGGATAAGCATCAAAATCTTCGTGCGGGGCGAATTGTGTGGGGTTTACAAAGATGCTGACCGCAACGATATCGGCGTTTTCCTTGGTGGTTTTAACCAGCGATAAGTGTCCGTCATGCAGTGCGCCCATTGTCGGCACGAATCCAATCTTTTTGCCTGCTTTCCTATATGGCTCTAGGGTCTCATCCAGCTCTGTGATTGTAACAAGTTTTTTCATTATTTTGTTGCGCCGTATAGATATTGAGAAGATGGGAATTTGCGGCTTCTGACATCTTTGGCGTAGTCTTCAACCGCGCCCGAGATTTCATCAGCCAGATCAGCATATTTCTTGACAAATTTAGGAGTATGGCCTGTGAGCATGCCAAGCATGTCTTCGGTGACTAAAACTTGCCCGTCACATGTTGCGGATGCACCGATTCCAATAGTGGGGATGGAAATGCTTTGCGTGATTTTTTGTGATGTTTCCTCCATTGTGGCCTCTATGACAAGGGCGAAAGCTCCGGCGTTTTCTATGGCTTTGGCATCGCTTAGTAAGCGTTCAGCGCCTTCTTCGGTTTTGCCTTTCACCTTATAGCCGCCTGTTTTATTGGCGCTTTGCGGCATCAGGCCGATATGCCCCATAACAGGAATGCTGTTTTCAACGAGGTGAGCGATTATTGGCGCCATGTCTTTGCCGCCTTCCAGCTTTACCCCGTCACATTTAGTTTGTGTCATAAGCTTTTGGGCGTTGCTTAACGCTTTATCCTTATCATCCTCATAAGAGCCACATGGCATATCGACAATAACCACAGAATTGCGCGGTTTACAGGTCACCGCCATGCCATGGGCGATCATCATCTCCAAGGTTACATCTTCGGTGCTGGGGAGGCCATAAAAGACCATACCAAGCGAGTCGCCAACCAAAATCAAATCGCAATGCGGGTCGATCAAGGTGGCTATGGGGTCTGTATAGGCCGTCAAGCACACAAGAGGTTTTTCAGTGCCTTTGGCGTTTTTGATATCCGTAATGGTTGTTTTTTTTTCGTCCATATTTTAATTTTCCGCCCTTGAAATTTTGGTATCTCAGGTATAATTTTTTGCTTATGAGAAGCATGCTTTTTTGTTTAACGGTTTTTCTTGCCTTTGCAACCTCGTTTTGCGCAGCGGCGCAGGAGCGGGTGTTGCCCCAAAGCCCTTCACAAATGAAGCTTTCTTTTGCGCCTTTGGTTAAAAAGGTCGCGCCATCGGTCGTCAATATATACACAAAGCGCACGATATCAACTGCTTATCGGCATCCTTTTCTGGATGATCCGTTTTTCGGGCAATTTTTTAGGAATGACCGATTTGGCGGGCGTATGCGCCAACATGTGGAAAGTGCGCTAGGCTCTGGTGTAATTGTTCAGGAAAGTGGTCTTGTGATTACGAATGCACATGTGATTGAAGGAGCTGATGAAATTACTGTGGTGCTGGCGGATGGGCGCGAGTTTGAGGCAGAACTTTCCTTGAGCGATGAAGCTTCGGACTTGGCTGTGCTGCGAATGAAGGGTGAGTTGAAAGATATTCCTTTTGTGATGCTGGCGCCTAGTGAAAATATCGAGGTGGGTGATTTGGTTCTGGCGATTGGAAACCCCTTTGGGGTGGGGCAGACTGTCACGAGCGGGATTGTCTCGGCGCAGGGGCGATCAACTCTGGATATTAATGATTATAACTTCTTTATTCAAACCGATGCGGCGATTAATCCAGGAAATTCCGGCGGGCCTTTGGTGGCGATGGATGGGCAGGTTATCGGGATTAACACGGCGATTTACTCGCGCTCAGGTGGGTCGATGGGTATTGGTTTTGCTATTCCGTCCGAAATGGTGATGAGTATCATCGCTGCGGAGAAGGCTGGTCAAAGCGGAGATCGTGGTATTCAAAGGCCGTGGCTTGGTGTGAGTATGCAAGATGTGACCTCAGATATTGCTGCAAGTTTGGGCCTCGATCGGCCCGGTGGTGCATTGATTTCCTCATTGCACTCTGCCAGTCCGTTAAAGGCAGCCGGTGCAAAAGTGGGGGATTTGGTCACGCATGTGAACGGGCATAAGATTCGTGATGCGGCTGAAATGAAATTTCGTATGGCGACTGTGCCGATTTCCGAAGATTCCAAATTTGCCACTTTTAGCATTATGCGCGGGCAGGAATCTTTGTCGTTGAGGGTGAGGGCTATGTTGGCGCCGGATGATCCGCCGCGTAATGAGACCGTGCTTGAGGGGCGGCATGCTCTGAATGGGGCCATGATTGCCAATATAAATCCGGCTGTGGCTTATGAGTTGGGATTAAGGGATATTGAAGAGGGGGTTGTCGTGGTTAGTGTCGCAAGAGGTGCGCGGGCGGCTAGTCTTGTTCATCCCGGGGATTTGATTTTGCGTATTAATGATCAGGAAATTGGTAACGTAGAGGCCGCGAAGGAAGCCTTGTCAAACGTTGATCCGCGCAGAGGGATGTCTTTAATCCTGAATAGTCGTGGGCGTACCACTCAAGTTTTTGTCAGATGATTTTCAAAAAGTAATTGGTGTTCAGGAAAACGAAAAAGGCGCCGGATTTTTTCCGGTCGCCTCTTTCCCCCAACTTCAAAGGCTACTTTGTGGCCTCATTCTTCTTATATTTATTTTTTGTTATACTTCCTCGAACTTCTGGGGTTCGATTGGTTACTTACTTGAACTTTACCTAGCCGTGGGGTAATCCCATCTCGGCTTTTAAAATCTTATCCAAATGTCCGACATTAAAGTGAACCATATGGTCAAATACTTTGATAATGCCGTCAGATACCTGAGAATATAGCTTTGTTAACTCGCCTGATTTGTGACTGATCCAATCGGCTGCGTCATTATACTTCTTTTTTATGCTTCTATGTAAAGCGGACTCCCTCTTATATGTAGTACCTTCATTTCCTTTCTCAGTGGAAATGCCGGAAAGTGCAGAGCCTTCATCTATGCTGGACATCTTTTTTTCTCCTTTGTGTTTACAATATACGAAACTAAATCATTACAGTCAAGAAAAAAATAATAAAAAAGCATGTAAAGTTTTAAAGTAAAATCTGCTAAATTTTAAGTGTTTGTGGTATATTTGATTGTATTTTATAAGTAATGTTTAAGTATATATGTATTGTAATACTATATAGTTTTGGTTTTTATATTTATAGTATCGAAATTAAAAAAAATAATAAATAGTAGGGGCTATAGGGAGCAAAGCCTTGTTTTTATGGGCTTTTCAGGCCATTATGCGTTTTTTATGGCGTAGGAAAATTATTGTAAAAAGCGGAAAAAATGACTGATCACAAAGAAAAAATGAAAGATATTGTTGCCCTGTGTAAGCGCAGAGGCTTTATTTTTGCGGCCTCGGACATCTATGGGGGAATCAATGGATTCTGGGATTATGGGCCGCTTGGGGTGGAATTAAAGAATAACTTACGTGATCGCTGGTGGCGGGATATGGTGCTGTGTCCACCGATTGGGCCTGATGGTGCGCCAATTTCTATTGTGGGTGTCGATTCGTCGATTATCCAAAATCCCAAATGCTGGGAGGCTTCAGGCCATATTGGTGGGTTTAACGACCCGATGGTGGATTGCCGCGAATCGAAAAAGCGTTACCGCGCCGATCATGTGGTTGTTTTGGTTTCAAAAGACGGTGAGGGGGCTTCTTTGGCTTTTGATAAAGATGCCACTGATGAGGAAATAGATGCTCGCCTTAAGAAGCTGGCTAAAGGTAAAACACGTGATGATTTCGAAAAGGCACAGCTTGATCAGGTTCCGGCAGAGGGTTTTACCAATATTATTGGTCCAGATGTTAAAAATGCGGGTACGCTGACCGAACCACGGCAGTTCAATATGATGTTTCATACTTATGTCGGGGCGGCGTCGGGGGATGATAATAAGGCCTATTTACGTCCAGAGACTTGCGCAGGGATATTTTTGAACTTCAAGAATGTTGTTGATTCTTCTCGTGTGAAAGCGCCATTCGGGATTGCTCAAGTGGGTAAAGCCTTCCGTAATGAAGTAACGCCACGGAACTTTATCTTCCGCTCTCGCGAGTTCGAGCAGATGGAGCTTGAATGGTTCTGCGAGGAAGAAGAAGTGCCGATGTGGTTTGATTTTTGGGTTGAGGAGCGCACACGTTTTTGGGAATCAGTAGGTATCCCGAAATCAGAGCTGTATTTCCTTGATGTGCCTAAGGAAGAACTTGCACATTATTCATCCCGTACAATTGATGTGGAATATCGCTTTCCGTTTAGTGCTCCTGAATTTGACGAGCTTGAAGGGATAGCGCATCGCGGTTGTTTTGACCTGACGCAGCATCAGGAATTTTCTGGTACGAAGCTGGATTATTTTGATCAAGCCGGAAATAAGCGCTTTATTCCACATGTGATTGAGCCATCAACGGGTTTAACACGTGGGGTTCTGGCACTGATCTGTCAGGCTTATACAGTGGATAAGGATCGTCCATCTGGCGTTTATTTAAACTTCCATCCTGCTATGGCACCGATTAAGGCGGCTATTTTGCCTTTGACGGCAAAGGAAGAGCATGTCCCATTAGCGCAGAAGCTTTATCTTGATCTGCGTCACGAATTTGCTGTTGAGCTGGATATTAAGCAAAATATCGGTAGGCGTTATGCGCGTCAGGATGAGATCGGAACACCTTATTGCTTTACCGTAGATAATGATACTATTGCCGATCAGACTGTGACTGTTCGTGATCGCAATACAATGTCTCAGGAGCGTATCCATATGGATAAGGTCAAGGATTTTCTAAGAGAAAAGATTGTCGGATAGTCAAAGCCCTCCGCAAAATATTGTTGTTGGTCATCATTATGATTTTATTGATGGCCTTCGGGGGCTGGCCGTATTACTGGTGATCTGGTTTCATGCTTCTGTGTTTTTATTTTCAGCATCAGAGGAAAACCAGTTTTATCATGAGCTATATTATAGGCTTAGTTTAATTGGCCAAACTGGTGTTGATCTATTTTTTATAATTTCAGGTTTTCTGATCACTGGTATATTAATTGATACTAAAGATGTAGAGAACCGCTTTAGAAGGTTTTATATACGCCGCTCGCTGCGGATATTTCCTCTGTATTATGGTTTTCTTTTTTTGATGGGGGCAGTCTTATTGTTACAGCCTCTTAGTGAAGACTGGGGATCTGATGTCGGGCGTTTTTTTTATCATTCAGTATATTTACAAAACTGGTTTAGTCCAGCTAGTGACGGGTTTTGGTTATTATTAAGCCATACATGGTCATTGGCTATTGAAGAGCAGTTTTATCTCTTATGGCCATTAATATTCTGGTTTTTGTATAAAAGATCTTATGTTTCTACTATTGGTTTTTGTTTGGTTTTAATCATTATTTCTATGTATTTAAGATTTGATCTTGCTGAGCGAGGATACCACAATTTTGCTTATAGGGCGACAATTAGTCATTTTGATAGTATTGCTATGGGTGCCTTGTGTAGTTTACTTTTTTGCAAATATGGTCAGGTGTTCTCTAGGTTCAAGTTAATATTATCTTTAGTGGCTTTGCTGAGTATAGCGGTATTTCTTTTGTGCTTGTTTTCATATGATCTTAAAAAATCGCATCTTTTTTTAATAAGTAATGGGCTTACTTTTATGAATGTTGCTTATATATGTGTTTTTATGTTGTTGCTGATTTCTAGTTCTGAAAACGTCGTGAAAAAGTTTTTAGCTAAACCATTCTTTATATTTACTGCTAGAATAAGTTACGGGATGTATATTTTTCATTTTCCTATTTGTGTGTTCATTTCTGTGTGGGTTCAGTCATTGGATTATGAATATTTATATGGTCATTTTATAGCTTTGACTTTGACTTTGTGTTTGTCTTACCTTGTATCATGGCTGAGTTATAAATATTTTGAAGAGCCAATATTAAAGCTTAAAGATAGATATGCTCCCGTAATGTGAGTAAATATAAAAAAATTTTGATGATGTGAAAGAGGGTGGATGTCCGGCAAGGGTAAAAGTTCCATACAAAACGGTATTGTTGTTGGTCATCATTATGATTTTATTGATGGTTTGCGCGGTGTTGCGATTTTAGCGGTTATTTGGTTTCATTCTTTAGCTTTAGTCTATGAAACATTTCTTCCTGAGATGTCAGGATTTTATCAATATTTTGTAGCTATTGGTTTTCTAGGGTTAACGGGCGTTGATTTATTCTTTGTTATTTCTGGTTTTCTGATAACAGGGATTTTAATTGATACGGCAAATCTAGAGGGCAAATATAAGAAATTCTATATACGCCGATCTTTAAGAATATTTCCGATATATTATGCATTTTTGTTTCTTATCTATTTTGGCATGAACCCAGACGGTTTCATGTTCGATTGGCAGCATCTGCAGTATGTTCTGTATATGCAAAATTGGGGAATGCCATTTTATGAACAGACACCATCCGACCTTTCTTTCTTTAACCATACTTGGTCATTGGCGATTGAAGAGCAATTTTATCTGATTTGGCCATTCCTTTTTTGGAGTTTATATAAGAAATCTGTCAAGCTTGTTATTGTTACAATTATTTCTATGATTTTATTGTCATGGGGGCTGCGGGAATATATTTGCTCAACTGGCTATTATAAATTTTCATATATGGCGACATTT
Source organism: Micavibrio sp. UBA1672 (assembly GCA_002320665.1). Lineage (GTDB taxonomy): Bacteria > Pseudomonadota > Alphaproteobacteria > Micavibrionales > Micavibrionaceae > UBA1672. Next base: position 8,151 of record DCKO01000042.1, on the reverse strand, counting down.
TGTCGTTTGGATAGTTTGGGTTTGGGGGCATTGCTTAGTCTTGGTTTTAGGTATTACAAGCATCATCTTGAATGGTTTAGGTTATTTTTGATGTCGTTGTTTTTGCTTTCCTTTATCTCATTAATTTTGATGGCAAGCATGTATGATAATGTAGATGATTTAATAGTTTTTATTTATCAATATGGTTTAACAATATGTAGTGTGCTTTATGCGTCATTGTTGGGGGGGCTATTGATTTCAAAAGAGCAGAGTTTGATGAAGAGATTTTTTAGTAATTATTATCTTAGAGAAATAGGCAAGATTAGTTATGGCATGTATATAATTCATCTTGTTACAATTGGGATATGTTCGAATATGATATTTCAATTTGAGATGAAGTTTATTTCTGCTCATTTTATGCTGTTTTTTGCAGCATGCTTTATTTCATTTTTGCTCGCTCGTCTTAGCTATGTATATTTTGAGCAGCCAATTCTGGCGTATAAGGATAAGTGGGCATCGTTAAAATAAATATTAGAATAAAGTCATTTTAATATGGTGGTAAAATAAAATGCCGGATAAAGAAAATAGGGATGGTTCTGCACGAGATAATATTGTAGTAGGCCATCATTATGATTTTATTGATGGGTTGCGTGGCATAGCTGTGCTTGCTGTTATCTGGTTCCATGCTTCTGTATTTTTCTTTGAAGTACTGGGGGGAGATACTTCTGGGTATGATACATATTACAGGTTAACTCTTTTGGGACAGACAGGAGTTGATTTGTTTTTTGTGATTTCTGGTTTTCTAATTACAGGAATTCTTATTGATACAGCGGATCACGAGCATAAGTTCAAGAAGTTTTATATTAGGCGTGCTCTTAGGATATTTCCTATATATTATGGATTTCTCTTATTTTTCACCTTGATTTTGGTGTCGCAGTCATATTGGTCGGATGTTTTTAGCTGGAAGCATGTAAGCTTTTATATCTATATGCAGAATTGGAGTTTCCAGAGCCATCAGGATATTTTTGCTTTGCTTAATCATACGTGGTCTTTAGCGGTAGAAGAGCAATTTTATTTGGTTTGGCCTTGTCTTTTCTGGTTTTTATATAAGCGCTCATTTAAATCTACTGTAGTGTTTTGCTGTATCATAATTGCTAGTTCTATTTTTCTTCGGTTATGTTTTTCTGGGTACGGGTATCATAAATTTTCTTATACTGCGACATTTTGCCGGCTGGATGGACTGATTATAGGGGCTTTGATTTCCGTTGTTTTTTGTAATGCCTCTGGTTTCTTGGAAAAATTAAGGCCTTATTTATTGCCGATTATGGTGGGCAGTACTTTAGCGATGTTGGTGCTTCTTATAGGGGCGCAAGATAATTTTAGTGCGCATACATTCATGATGAGTTACGGGATTATTTTTCTTAATATTTGTTTTGCTGCTATGTTGATAATGATGCTTTTTGCCAATAAAAATGTTTTCAAGTCTTTGTTATGTAATAGGTTTTTTTAAGGTACAGGTAAAATCAGCTATGGCTTGTATATTTTCCATTTGCCGATAGGGACCTTTTTAGCGGTCTTGGTGAAATCCAATAATTTTGACTATTTTTATGGTCATCTAGTGTTGTTTATTGGAATGCTAATTCTTTCATATGTTTTTGCTTGGTTGAGTTACCGTTATTTTGAAAAGCCGATATTGAAACTCAAAGATAAATATGCGCCGTTAAAATAAGGCTTTGCCATCTCTTAGAATGTTGTCTGCTTCTCTAGTATAAGAGCCATCTTCATTATGAAGTATTAGACCGTTATGTATGATGGATTCGGACTTCTTATGCTTCCATGCGCGGATGATAGCCCGTTTGGCGGGCGTGCTGTCTTTGGGCCATAAGGGAAAGATTTCAATATTGCCAAAGCGTTTGCCGCCATTTTTGCTGTATAGGGCATGAAGGATGTCATCTAGTCTTCCGGCTTCATGGATGAGGGTTAAGCTGCCTTGGCCTTTGATGTGGTTGAAGGCGCAAGTGATCCAGTCTTGTAGGGTAATATCCTCATTTATATGGCCTATTGCGGTGGCTTTGGCGCTTGAGGGAGATTGCAAATGCTTGCCGGATTCTTGATAGGGGGGATTGCAGATTATGTGGTCTGCCTTGGTGGTTTCGAGGGTTCTGATATCGCCTTGGGTAAAGGTTGTGCGATCATTCATATGATTCAGCGCTGCATTTTCCTTTGAAATCTCGATATGATCACCTTGGATATCAATGCCTGTGAGCGTGGTATCCTTAACGCGCCAGAGGACGCAGAGACCCGCACTACCGACGCCGCAGCCTAGATCGAGGATGGATTGGCCTGATTTGGCAGGGCAAGAGGCTGCAAGCATGATGCTGTCGAGTGAGGTGCGAAAGCCTTGCGGAGCTTGCCTTAATGCAAGCTTCTTGTCGAGAACATGGATGATGTCTTTATTTTCTGCCATAGGGGAGCTTTATCACTGTTTTTGTGGGTTTTGTATAGTTTGAATGTCGGATTTTTTTTGCACGTCCTATTTTGTATAGTTCGTTTTGCATGTTTTTTTTCAAAGAGCCTGTTTAGGCGCCTATAAAAGAAGGCATAATTCTGGTGTGAAAATCGTTGTGTTGGGTGTGTTTTGAGTATAAACATGTGACAATAATAGGATTTTATTCATAAAATGTCAAGGTTTAAGCGCCATCAATGTCCTTGTCGATATTCTGTGTCAGCAAGATCAGGTCAACAGGTTTAGCCAGTAAGGAGTAAAATGGTGCGGCATTTTTGTCTCTGTTCCCGTGGCCAAGAATATTTTGCCGGATTTGTCCATGGCTGAGCGTATCCGGTCCATTAAGCAAAGCTTCTTGGCGCATGGCGTCGGCGCGTTGCATGACAAGGCTATTGGATAAACGCTTTGATGCGCTGTAATTCATGGCTTTGGCTTCGCTTTGTGCGATCGTCATATTATCATTGCCGCTTTTGGGGAAAGGGGTTTTGCCTTCGAATTTTTTGGCAAAGAAGCTGTAAACTTCGTGCAGGGTTCTTGGCTCTCCGGTTTCGCGGTCATAAAATACATTTTTATTGGCGTTGGCGGCTTTGGGGAATATATCTGCGGCAGGCTGTAGCGGGTTTTCATCACGTGCATTCAGGAAGGCGGCTGCGCCGCTAGCGCCTAAGAAATGGGCCAGATATAGTTCTGTATCGCCAATATCACCGCCCCAATGCCGGTTGAGGAATTGCTCATTTTCCGAAGCAAAGGCGGCAGCCATAAAGGACGCAGCTTGAGGATCTTTTCGCATATCGAGTATTTCCTTTTTGCTTAAGCCTTCTGTTTCAAGGCCATAAGATTCGCCGTATCGTTCGATCATGGATAGCCACGTGCGGTCAATAAATTGGTAAAGTCCGGTAGCAGAACTAGTTTTTGCTTTGGCCTGCGTGTCAAAATTGCTTTCGACCTTGGCTTGTTTGACCAGATAGGAAAAATCGACCCCAGATTTGTCACTTGCGCTTTGTATGGCGTTAAGGACGGGGTTATGGTTTTTGGCGCTAATTGTGCCTAAATCATTGTTTCCTAATGCATTTATACTGTAATCCATGATATACTAATCCAGTGTTTTTACGTTTACTCATATGTTGTAATTCGAATTGCAATAGTTATGCCAGCACACTAAAGTCAGTTTAGATGCTAGAAAAAAATCAAGAAAATTCGATTATAGTAGGCCGTCATTATGACTTTATTGATGGTCTTCGTGGTGTGGCCATATTAATGGTTCTTTGGTTTCATTCGGCTGGTTATGCCAATAGAATCATTGATTCTACGGGGGCTGATTCAAATACGTATCATAATTTTGCATTTTTTGGTGCAACTGGTGTTGATTTATTCTTTGTTATTTCAGGCTTTCTTATTACTGGAATTTTAATTGATAGTGTAAATACACAACAAAAGCCGTTGGAAAAATTTTATATCCGTAGGTTTTTACGAATTTTTCCGGCTTATTACGCGCTTTTATTTGTTGTTTTGATTTTATATTTCGTTATTGCTTTTGATCTGCCGGATTTAGGTTTAACTCTGTCGCATATATTATATTTGCAAAACTGGAGTCCAGAGTTTTCGAGGGCAGGGGCTTTTGAATATTTAGATCATACGTGGTCTTTAGCAATTGAAGAACAGTTCTACTTGGTGTGGCCAGCTTTATTCGTTTTTCTATATAAGAGGTCTTTATACTTTGTTTTTATAGCCTTGATTTGTATGGTTTTGCTCTCATGGGGGCTGCGGTTGCATTATGTGTCTATGGGCTATAGTAAATTTGCCTATACTGCGACATTGTGTCGCATTGATGCTTTGGCATTTGGTGCTATGATCAGTCTTTTTTATAGGTATTTCTATACTTGGCTTGAATGTCTCAAAATTGTGTTTGCTGTTCTCGCAATTTGCTCTTTTTTATGTGTTGCGTATATTTTGATTTCACAACAGACGATCTTTGATGCTTATAAGGTGTTAATTTGTTATGGGTTAACATTATGCAGTATTCTGTATTTTTCGTATTTTTCATTTTTGCTAGCGTCAAATGATAAGCATTTTTTTAAACGCCTTTTGGAAAATAGGGTTTTAAGAGATATTGGCGTTGTGAGTTATGGTTTATATCTTTTGCATGTTCCGATTATGAGATTAATTGCAAAGCTCTTGGTTCCATATGATTTAACGTATTTTCCTGCACATTTGCTTGTTTTTGTTCTTGGGTTACTGGTTTCCTATGTCTTGGCTTATTTTAGTTTTAAATACTTTGAAAAACCAGTGTTGAAGCTGAAGGATAAGTGGGCTTCTTATCAATAATAGTTTACTCTATTTTGAGTAATCTGTTTTAAAATACACGTCTGGACATAAGGGGAATAATTAAATGACAGCCTATAAACCGCCAGTAGATGACATGCATTTTCTACTTCATGACGTATTGGGTTTTGAGCATGCGGAATTGGATAAGGAAACGACGATGGCTGTGCTGGAAGAGGCGGCTAAGCTGGCATCGGATGTGCTTGCACCTTTGAATGTGGTGGGTGATAAGGAAGGCGCGGTTTTGGCTGAGGATGGCAGTGTAAAAACCGCGAGTGGATTTAAAGAAGCCTATCAAGCATATTGCGAAGGGGGATGGAATGCTGTGCCCTTTGATCCGGAATTTGGCGGACAGGGTTTGCCTTGGGCGCTGGCTTTTCCGGTGCAGGAAATGTGGCAGGGGGCGAATATGTCTTTCGGGCTGTGTCCTTTGCTTAATCAGGGTGCGGTTGAGGCTATTTTAAGTCACGGGTCTGATGAGCAAAAAGAATATTATTTAACCAAGCTGATTTCTGGTGAGTGGACGGGTACGATGAATCTGACCGAACCTCAGGCGGGTTCAGATCTTGGGGCGCTTCGCAGTAAGGCTGAAAAGCAAGGTGATGGCAGTTATAAGATTACAGGGCAGAAGATATTTATCACTTATGGTGAACATGATTTTACCGAAAATATTATCCATCTTGTGCTGGCGCGCCTTCCTGATGCGCCTGAGGGTGTGAAGGGGATTTCCTTATTCATTGTGCCTAAAATACTGGAAGATGGGACGAGGAATGCTGTGTCTTGTATTGGGCTGGAGCATAAGCTGGGCATTCATGCTTCTCCGACCTGTACGATGGATTTTGACGGTGCGATAGGTTTCATTGTGGGTGAAGAAAATGAAGGCCTTAAGTATATGTTCACCATGATGAATAATGCGAGATTGTCTGTGGGATTGCAGGGCGTTGCAATCGCTGAGCGTGCGTATCAAGCGGCGTTAGGCTATGCGCAAGAGCGGGTGCAGGGTAAGTCTATGGCAAGTGGCGAGGTTGTTACAATTTCCGAACATCAAGATGTTAAGCGGATGCTGACCTCTATGCACGCCAAGATTATGGCTGGGCGTGCTTTGACTTATAGTGCGGCGATGGCTTTGGATAAGGCAAACGCAGGTGATACTCAGGCGCAAGAGCGGGTGGATTTACTCACGCCACTTGTAAAGGCGTGGTGTACAGATATGTCAGTCGAGGTGGCTTCTACGGGGATACAGGTTTTTGGCGGTATGGGATTTATTGAGGAAACAGGGGCTGCGCAGTATTACCGTGATGCGCGTATTTTGCCGATTTATGAGGGCACAAACGGAATACAGGCGCTTGATTTGATGTTCCGTAAAGTCTTGCGGGATGAGGGCGCGGCGGCTTTTGCTTATATTGAGGAGATGGCAGAAATCCTAGAAAAAGAGCATGTCGATGCCTTGAAAGAGGCAACCGTGCGCATTTCGGAGATTGCCAAAGAGCAGGGTATGGATGCCATTTCTTATTATGCTACGCCATATTTGAAAGGCTTTGCAGGCATGGCTTGTGGGGTTATGCTACAGACATTGGGAGGCAAAATAGAAAATTCAAGTTTTGGTGATTCCTATAAAAACGAAATTCGGGAAGTTGCTGCATATTATCATAGGGAAGAATTGCCCATATTTCAGGCCATACTTGATACGATCAAATAGAGAAATTTAATTTATCTGAATTTTCCAAGGCATCTGGAAATAGCGCCGCTGCCGAAATTGCTTATAACTCTGGCTGAGAGCTTTCCGTTGTAGTTTTCGTACATATCAACCCAAGCACGCGCAGCACATTCGCAGAATGTTTTTCTAGGGACATTGATTTCTAGATTATCTAGCCTGTCATTTGCCATGCAAGATGTATATTGCGCACCAATAGCATTCACTGGATTTTTACATTCATCCCGTAATTTTAGCATAATATTATTTGCGTTTTCTAGTGGTCCCATCTCCTGTCTGGCCTCAATGAATTTTCCTGCCAGGCATTCGCAATCTTGATATGTTCTTGTGTAATATCCTTCTTCACAGGTTTTATAAACCTGTTCTGCTTCTTTTAGTTCAGCCTCCGTTAATTGGGAAACGAAGTCATCTTTTTGTGTGGCGTTATCAGAATCTCCGTAACGCTTTTCATCTAATGAGCACATTCCCTTAATGGCGTCAAGAATTGAACTTTGCGGAACAGAATTTCCCATTTTTACACGTGCGTCAAGATATTGCGCGGCAGAGCATTGGCAGTCTCTTATTTTCTTCAAAGTTTCATTGGTGTCACAATATTTATAATAAGTTTGGGCTTCCCTGATTTGGGCATCTGTTGGCTCATTACTCGCGGCATCGTTTTGTGCGAAAGCCGGATTAATGCACAAAGTAGCGATAAAGATGAAAACCAGAAAACGCATGATATCAACCATATAAGCCTTATTGAACATAGTGTATTCTAGCATTAAATAGTACCTAAAATCCAACCATAAAAAAACCGGAAGGTAATTCCGGCTTTCTTTTAAGAATTGATATGTCTTTGGGCTTATCCCTTCACACGTTTCCAAAATCTAAAAACAGATTGTTCTTCTTGTGTTTGGGCATCCATATTTTCATTTTCCGGCTTTAATCTTTTAACTTGTTTTTCAAGATTTTCAGCTGGAATTGACTTCTTTTCGGTGAATTCAATCTGGGATGTCTCAGCTTCTTTTTTCAGGGTTGCATTATGAATGCGCTTTTTGCGTGCGCGCTCTTCGCGTGTTTTGATTTCATTACGCAGTTCCTCAGCTTGTTTCTGGGAATATTGGGTCGTAATAAGCATTTGAGAGGCTTGTTTTTGCCATTTGTCACGCTGCGTTTTTAGGTCATCTATATGCTCGTTCGCAGTAGAAAGTTGTTGTTCCAGCATCTTGATACGCATGGACATACGTTCTTTTTCGACCAGAGCTTCCACCGAGACACTTTGTTGTGTTGTGATCGGTTTTTTTTCTTTGACAGTAATAGAGGCTTCGACTTGTTTTTTGATTCCGTAAACGCGCTCTATTTCTGAAACATCAATAATACGACGACCATTCTGGTCGAGTTCGTATGAAATTTTGCCGCTATTCATAGCGCGCTGTATGGTGGATTTTGACTTTCCTGTCAGTACAGCTGCTCTCTGTGCGCCAACTTTTGCCATTTTAAAATACCTCTATCTCGAATCGTTACTGCAAACAGACAATACCTAGGTATCAGTCATTATTTGTGGCAACAAGATTGAAAGATGAGTTTGCAAACACATATCCACAATTCATTGTTTATGAACAGATTTTTGCGGTTTGTAAAAAGCAAATCC
>DCKO01000052.1 GCA_002320665.1 Micavibrio sp. UBA1672 | reverse complement strand
TCTTTTGTTCCAGCTACAACCAGATCCAGATCAGTGTCGGCAACGTCTTGCATTGGCGGGTTGATGAGGTATTTGCCATCCTTATAGCATACGCGCGCGCCGCCAATCGGCCCCATAAATGGAATGCCGGAGATTGTAAGAGCTGCGGAACAGCCGATCATGGCAACCATGTCTGGATCATTTTCAAGATCATGAGAGATGACTGTTGCTACGACCTGAACTTCGTTGAGGAAGTTTTTGGGGAAAAGCGGGCGGATCGGACGGTCGATCAAACGAGAGGTGAGTGTTTCTTTCTCAGATGGGCGCGCTTCGCGTTTGAAAAAACCGCCTGGTATTTTACCGGCGGCGTATGTTTTTTCCTGATAATGGACGGAAAGGGGGAAGAAATCCTGACCTTCACGAATGCTTTTGGCGGCTGTGACACAACATAGCACGCTTGTCTCGCCGATTGTGGCTAGTACCGCGCCGTCAGCTTGGCGCGCAATTTTTCCTGTTTCGAGGGTTAGAGTTTGGCCTGCGAAATCAATTTCTTTTCTGTATACGTTAAACATTTATAGTTTTTTCCTTATGTATATATATGTCAATAAACACCGCTTTGCCTGAGCTGCGATCGTTCGTATTTAATTGCGTTGCTTCGTCACTCATGTACTAAATGTACAATTCGTTACTTGTGCCTAATTAAATTCAAACGCTCTTTGCTCGAACGCAAAGCGAATTACTTAAATATGTGGCTAAGTTTTTATCGGGGAGGTCTTCGGTGGACTGTTAAAAGCACAAAATATTCGGCTATCTCTATGCTTTTAATGGTCAACCGTCAGGCCTCAAACCTTAAAAAGCTTAACAAACACGAAAAGACATGGCATTATCCGCCGCAAATGTCAAAGGAATTATTTTAAAATGACGCGGGTTATGCTTTCTCTGACGGCTCTATTGCTCGGGGTTTCGAGCGTATTTTATTCTGTGGATGCTCAAGGCAGTATTGAGGACTATATCTACGAAGATGTGCCTGCGATGCGTGATTTCAAGGCCTATCAGGAAATCTTGAAAGAAGGCGATAATGAGGCTCATAAGTTAAGTATTACGGCGCGGTCTTCGGTGATGCTAAAGGATAAGACATATCCTGCGGCAAAAATGAGGGATGAATATGATCGCATTAAAGAGTGCGGTGCGCCGGAACTGATGCGGGATGATGATAAAGCCTTGATCGTCTTTACGGAAAATCCTGATACGTGCTTTCCCTATTTGATGCGCTTTGATTATGATCGCTGGCTGGTTGACCTTTATGTCATGAAGGCGATATATGTTGTGCAGCCGGAAGGGCGATGGACGATTAAGCCGAAAGTTGATAATCATCCATATGCATTTGGCTTTCAGAGATTTAAACACCGTAAAGGTGATGAGATTATATATAAAGGCAAATAAAACGGAAAAGAATGGTCATGAGTGAAAAAAAGAAACCAGTAGTATTATGTATCCTTGACGGATGGGGTATTGGTGATGGCGGCGAGTATGATGCGATAGCCTCGGCGGCGACGCCTAATTATGATTCTATGATGGAGAATTATCCTAATACGACACTGACGACGTTCGGTGCGCAAGTTGGCTTGCCCGAGGGGCAAATGGGCAATTCCGAGGTCGGGCATATGAATATAGGAGCAGGGCGTGTGGTCATGCAGTTTTTACCGCGGATCGATAAGGCTTTTGCCGATGGTGATGTGGCGAAGGATGAGAAGCTGGTTGCTTTGGCTGCTGATCTTAAGGCTTCTGGGAAGGCTTGCCATATAGCTGGCTTGCTCTCGGATGGCGGGGTGCATGCGCATATGGATCATATTGCCGGGCTGGCGGAGATTATGGCGGATCAGGGTGTGTGCGTTCATATCCATGCCTTTACCGATGGGCGCGATACTCCGCCGCAAAGCGGGGAGGATTACATGCATAAAACGCTGGAGCGTCTAAAGGGGCAGGAGCTGATTACGCTGTCCACGATTTGCGGGCGGTATTATGCGATGGATCGTGATAAGAGATGGGAGCGGGTGCGGCGCTCTTATGATGCTATTGTCCGCGGTAAGGGCGATCAATATAGCGATGATGCGGTGCGCGCGATGCAAGGGTCTTATAAGGGCGGGGTCACGGATGAGTTTGTCGAGCCTGTGATCTTGCATGGCTATAAGGGGATGGAAGAGGGTGATGCCTTGATTTTTGCCAATTTCCGCAGTGACCGCGCGCGGGAGATATGTCAGGCTTTGCTCATGGATGATTTTGGCGGGTTTGATCGTGAGGGCGGCAAGCCTAAGCTGTCGCGCGCAATTGCGATGGTGGAGTATTCCGATGAGTTGAATGAGGTGATGGAAATCTTGTTCCCGCCGATTGAGCATAAGAATATCCTTGGTGAGGTGGTGTCGAGTGCTGGTCTGAAGCAGGTGCGTATGGCGGAGACCGAGAAATATCCGCATGTGACGTTCTTCTTTAATTGCGGGCGCGAAGAGCCTTATAAGGGCGAGGAGCGGATATTGGTTGCTTCGCCGAAGGTGGCGACATATGACCTCCAACCCGAGATGTCTGCGCCGGAGCTGTCGGAGAAGCTTTTGGGGGCGGTCGAAAGTGATGCATTTGACATGGTGATTGTGAATTTTGCCAATACGGATATGGTCGGGCATACGGGCTCGGTCGAGGCGGCGCGTAAGGCAGCGGAAACCGTGGATGCAACGCTTGGTAGATTGGAGCCGTTGGTTTTATCAAAGGGCGGGGTTCTGTTTGTGACAGCGGATCACGGGAATGCCGATCAGATGTTTGATCCGAAGACCAACGGGCCGCACACGGCGCATACGCTTAATCCTGTGCCCTTCATTGTGATCGGGGCGGGGGATGTAAGCCTTAAGGAGGGTAAGCTCGCCGATATCGCGCCGACGATGCTCAGGTATCTCGGGATTGACCAGCCCGAAGAGATGGATGGTACTTGTTTGGTGGGTTAAGGAAAGCTTATGGAACTTCTCGTAATATTATTAGGTGAATTCCTGCTTTTTCCCTTTTTCGCCGCTATAGCTGCTCTTGGTAATCTTGTTATCTCTGTGGTTGGGCTGACGCTAGAATTGGTTTTAAATCTATTGGGTTGCGCTGTTGCTGGTGGCAGTAAAGAGGCGAAGCAACCAAAGCCAAAACGCCAGCGAAATTTCAAGGGCTTAAAGGTTTTAGGGCGCTTTGCGCTTGCACTTTTTGTGCTTGTGATGGTCGGGTTATTTGTTCTGAATACCTTTTTGTTCAAGCCTACGGTGGATTATATTGCGGCGGCGGTTTCCGCGAAAACCAATACAGGCATTGAGTATACGGGCGTTAAGGGTAATTTCTTTAACGGCCTGTTCGAGTTTGAAAATCTGGAAGTTTATAAGAAGGGAACTTCGAAATTCGATCTGGATTTTTCTATTGAAACTTTGTTGATTGATATTGATGTTTTCAGCCTGATATCAAGCCCGATCATCATTGAGTTTCTAGAAGCTGACGGGATAGACGGGGCAGTTTTTCAAAATGAGATTGCGAAAATCGGTGGTGATAAAGCGCCCAAAACCCTTAAGGCTAAAAAGGGATTTATAATAGAAGGATTGTCGATTACGGATGCTAATATCGAGTTTCGAAAGCATGACAAGCATCTGGCAGATATCGATATCATCAAGATTATTAGCACTCCATTTCGCAGCAATTACGCGATGTTCGATACGTTCTTCCGCTCCAATATTCTGGCCGAGGTAAATGGGAGTGTGGTTAAAATCAAATCTTTTCCTTATAGGGAAGGGCGGGAAACCACATGGGTATTAGAAGATTTTCCGGCTGAACTGGCAGGGGCTTATATTGACAAGGCGCCGTTGAACTGGATTACAGGTGGGCGCGTTGATATTCATGTTCACGATATATGGCGCTTTGGTGAGGTTGCCGAGATTGATATGGACTGGAATTTGAACTTCAAGGATATCGAGGTTGAAGCGCCGGAGGGCACGTCTTTGAAAGCGCGGGCTGTGGGGTTGCCCTTTGTGAGCTTTATCAAAGCACGGGGCGGTGATGCCAATATCGGCTTTAGTCTTGTGATGAATGAGGGGCAGTTCGAGAGCGCTTATTCCCTTGATACTGCCGGATTATGGGATGCTGCGCTCGGGTCGATGGCGGCGGCACTTTCGAATTATGTAGATATCAAGAAAGAAGAGCTTAAGGACGGGGCGAATAAGGCCGTTGAGGGGTTTAAGAACTTCTTGAATAAAAAACGCCAGCCAGATGATCCTTAAGATATTGTTTTAATTATTAAATCCTGGCCACTCACTTTGTTCCCGATTTCTTGGGGCGGGTTGGTTTGTATAGTTTGAATGTTCATTTTAAAAAATTTCTGTACAGTTCGTTTTGCACATTTTTTTTTCGAACAATCTGTTTTGTATAGTTTGAATTGCGGTTTTAAAAAATTTTGGCCTGTTTTGGGGGCTAGAATAAAGGTGCAAAAGGGGTGCGTGTTATGGCGGGGTGGTTGGGGTGTGGTGGCTCTGGACATGCTAGGGTTATAGCAATTAATTCCTATTTTGTCAAGTGGATTGTAAGAACCGCGAATAAACGCAAATCAACGCTAATTTTTTTAACCACCAAGACACCAAGGCACGAAGGAATTTTATTAACCCTCCCCCTTGCCCCCTCCCTAGAAGGGAGGGGGATGATTTGGGGTGAATCTTTCCCTCTCCCCTTGGGGAGAGGGGATCGAGACGACATGGTGGAAAAGTGTCATGCCAGACCCCCGCCTTCCTTCTTCGCTAAAGGCTTCGAAGAACAGGTCGCGGGGGTGACGTGAAAAGTTAATCCAATAGTTCACTCAGCATCATATCGGTACGGTTCAGGAAGTTTTTTGTGACCTGATAATGCTCGGTATCTTCATACTCAATTTTTGTAATTTTCTCAGCGCCGATGTGGTAGATATCAGCTTCCGGATAGGCCATTAAGATCGGAGAATGTGTGGCGATGATAAGCTGTGAATCCTTGGCAAGACGATGAAAATAAATCAGAGCTTCGAGTTGGCGTTGTGGGGAAAGGGCTGCTTCTGGTTCGTCGAACATATAAAACCCGTTTCCGCGAAGCTTATGTTTTAAAAGTGCCATGAATGACTCACCGTGAGATTGGGCGTGTAAGGATTTGCCGCCATAACTGCCTAGATATTCAGGCATATCGTCCATATAGCTGGCTACATTATAAAAGCTTTCAGCTCTCAGGAAATACCAGTTTTTTGGGCGTTTATACCCTTTGACGCATCTGATTTTTTTGTGAAGGTTTGAATGGGTAGAAGAGGTGGAAAAACGCGTATTCATATTTCCGCCTTCAGGATTTAACCCCATTCCGGTAGCAAGAGCTTCTAAAATAGTTGATTTTCCTGAGCCGTTTTCTCCGACTATAAAAGTAACGGCTTTTTCAAATTTGATGCTTTCAAGGTTTTTAACGGCACTCAGACAAAATGGATAGCGCTCTTTATCTTCGATTTTCTCCCATTCTATGCGGGCATATTGCAAATAGGGTTTCTGATCCAAAACATCACCCAATCGCCTCAACTGCCTGCCGCGTGATATCGGATTTGTTGAGGGTGTAGTAATGGATATGTTTCACGCCGTTTTTGACGAGGTCTTCTGTTTGGGTCACGAGCAGGTCGATGGCGACTTTTCTTGCGTCTTCGGGTTTGTCCTCTAATCCGGCGAATTTCTCATGGAGCCAGTCGGGTACGTTGGCTTCGCAGCGCCGCGCGAATTTGCACATAGAAGCAAAATCATGGATTGGCAATATACCGGGGCAGATCGGGAGCTTTACGCCGGCGGCTTCGCATTTCTCCACGAAGTTATAATAAAGATCATTATCAAAGAAGAACTGCGTTAGGGCGCGGTGTGCGCCTGCGTCACATTTGAGCTTTAGGGCGCGGATGTCATCCTCTAGGCTCTTTGAGTCCGGGTGTTTTTCAGGATAAGCCCCGACGGAGATTTCGAAATCATGCCATTCCAGTAGCCCCTCAACGAAATCGGAAGTGTATTGGAAGTAATCACCATCATCGGCGAGCGGCCATTCCAGATCGGCAGGCATATCCCCGCGCAGCGCCACGATATGCTTTACGCCCTTATCCCACAAGCCGTCTGTGTATTCCTTAAGCTCGGGCTTGGTGGTGTTGAGGAAGGTCAGGTGAGAGCCGATCGGGATATCGGTCATGCCCATCTTCTTGGCGATGGTATCAATCGTGCCATCCTTCGTCGAGCCGCCCGCGCCATAGGTTACGGTCATGAATTTGGGGCCAAGATCGATGAGCTCGGGCACGGCTTCCCATAGGGCGTCGGCGGCTTTGTCGGTTTTTGGCGGGAAGAATTCAAATGAAAATGTTGGTTTACTCACGGCGGCTTGTCTCCGGCTTTGGTTGATTCAATCGAAAAGCCATCATGGAAAAGCCGTGGCGCTTTGTAAACCAAAAAATGAGACTTCTTTTTGGGGCTTCGCTTTTATAGCTCTTCGCTTGGGCCGCCGAATTGCACGGGGATGATGGTTGCGCTGCGGGCTGGGCGCATTTTGAGCTCTTCGAGGGCTTTGCCGGAGCTCAGCTCCAGACTTTTGCCTTTGGATAAGCGATAGCCATTATCTTCTATTTTAGAGATAAGCGCGCTGTTTTTTGCGTGTTCTTTGTTCAATACGTCGTTTCTATAGGCCCATTCTGCCTTTGAGCGGGCGTTCCGGTCATGGATGAAGGGGCGGGCTCTTTCGAAATCCTCTTCGGATAAGTCTTGTTGCAGCACACGGAAAATATGGTCATTGGTCATATAGGACAGGGCATTGAGAACTCCGCGCGAGAGGTCTTCATCCTCGTCAAAGCGCTTGATGCTGGCTTGGTCCATGATCAAATCAGATAGGATGCGGGTCTGGATGTTTTCATCGCGCAGAACATTGGTGAAATCACGCACGGCGCGTCCTGCCCATAGTCCGGCGACTAGGAATTCTGTTTTTTCGCCGCGTTCTTCGTCTTGTTCAGCGATGTTTCTAGCCATTTCCAAGGCGCCTTGGAATTCTGCGCTATAGGTGCCGTCCGCACCATTATCCGATATATGGATTGTCGGGACACCAAATTTTGCGGCTTGTTGGGACATGGAGTCGATATCGGTTTCCAGACTGCCGAATTCTGCGGCTGCGATGGCCTGATATTTCGGGTTATCCGCAAACAGGGCATTGACCTCTTGCAGCATAGAGACCAGCTTTTTATCCTTTTGGCGGGCACTGAAGGAGTTATCCAGATTGCCCTGATTGCCTGAATTGTAATTTTTGGAGGCTGTTAATTCCTTGTGAGAGAGGTCAAATGGTTTGAAGTCTTCAGCTTCTGTTTGGGGCTGTGAGCCCTTAAGCCCAAAGACCATTAATATTGTTTTTGTCACTTGGTTTTCTTGTGACATCATTCGAAAATCACCCTGTATTGGTTTTAAATTATTATATTAGCTTCACATATTATAGTGAAATTGCCGCTTTCGCAAGCATGCGGGCCTAAAAACCATTGTCAGCTAAAGATAAGCATTGTAAACCAGTATATTACTTCATTTTATAACCAAGTTGGGGCGCTATGGAAAACGCAAAGGCACAAGATTCAAACGAAGAACTCGATATTACGCTTAATCACGATCACATCCTTATTCTGGATTTCGGGTCGCAGGTGACGCAATTGATTGCGCGGCGCTTGCGGGAGAGCGGCGTGTATTGCGAGATATGGCCGTTTAATCATGCGCCTGCGGAGAAGATCAAGGCCTTTAACCCGCGCGGGATTATCCTGTCCGGCGGGCCGCGCAGTGTTTTAGAGAAAGACGCACCGGAAGCGCCAGCGGTCGTGTTCGAGATGGGCGTGCCGATCTTCGGGATTTGTTACGGGCAGCAGACCATGGTCAAGCAGTTGGGCGGTAAGGTCGAGGCCGAACAATCCCGCGAATTTGGTCGTGCCTTTGTCGATGTGGTGGCGGATTCCAAAGTCGCCAAGGGCGTTTGGGATAAGGGCGCGCATGAGCAGGTCTGGATGAGTCACGGAGATCATGTTGCCGAGATGCCCGATGGCTTTCGGGTGATCGCAAAATCCGAAGGTGCGCCTTTTGCCTTTATCGCCGACACGGATCGCCGTTTTTACGGTACGCAATTCCACCCCGAAGTCGTGCATACGCCGCATGGGGCCGATTTGCTTAAGAATTTTACTCATAATGTCTGCGGGTGTTCGGGGGATTGGACGATGGCAGCTTTCCGTGAGGAGCAAATCGCCAAAATCCGCGAGCAAGTCGGCAATGGCAAGGTGATTTGCGGTCTGTCGGGCGGGGTGGATTCCTCGGTGACGGCGGTGTTGATCCATGAGGCGATTGGCGATCAACTGACCTGTATTTATGTCGATACGGGGTTGATGCGTTCTGGTGAGAGCGAGCAAGTCGTGGACTTATTCCGCAATCATTATAATATTCCGCTGATCCATGAGGATGCGAGCGATAAATTTCTTGATGGGCTGGAGGGGATTTCCGATCCCGAGATCAAGCGTAAACTGATCGGGAATATGTTTATCGAGGTGTTTGATGCGTGCTCGGCGCGGGTTGGCGGGGCGGAGTTTCTGGCCCAAGGCACACTTTATCCCGATGTGATCGAGTCGGTCAGCTTTACAGGTGGGCCGAGCGTTACGATCAAGAGCCACCATAATGTCGGCGGCTTGCCGGATGATATGGCGTTAAAGCTGGTCGAGCCGATGCGCGAGCTGTTCAAGGATGAGGTGCGCGAATTGGGCCGTGAGCTTGGCATGCCCGAAGACTTCATCCGTCGTCATCCGTTTCCGGGGCCAGGTCTGGCGATCCGTATTCCGGGTGAGGTCACGGGGGAGAAGCTGGAGATTTTGCGCAAAGCCGATCTGATTTATCTGGACGAGATCAGGAAGACCGGCCTTTATGATGAAATCTGGCAAGCCTTTGCGGTGCTCTTGCCCGTCAAAACCGTCGGCGTTATGGGCGATGCCCGCACCTATGATTATGTGTGTGCCTTGCGCGCTGTGACCTCAACGGATGGGATGACCGCGGATACCTATCCGTTTAGCCATGAGTTTCTGGGACGTGTCTCAACGCGCATTATCAATGAAGTCCACGGCATCAATCGTGTGACCTATGATATTACCTCCAAACCTCCGGGGACGATTGAGTGGGAGTGATTTATGAATGACAAAGCGGCACAAGAACTTGCCATTGTATTGGGCAGCGTTGTAAGAAATTCTTATCTAGAAGATTTGCATGCCGGAAAGTTTCCTGAAAGCCATTGTCCGAATTACTCTGATGTTAAGGTTGTATCACCGTATGGTGAAGTTCCTTGGAGCGAAATCTCGCGTCTTGATGATGTTGAAATGAAAAAACTGATTAAACAAATTGTTAATCGAATTTACACTACATTGCGATATATGAACGAACCGGATGTTCTGATACAATTAGACTTTCTGCAAAAACTTGCCAATGATTTTGATGAGCCTGAGATTGATGAAGACTTTAGAACAATATCTCGTTCAGTTAATTTAAAAAATGAATAAAGGCATAAAGCCAGCTTAAAGCAGGAGTAGTCTTCATGACCATAAAAAAGGGAGCATGTCATTGTGGGGCGGTGGTATATGAAATTCCATTTAACGGGGAATTTGAAAAGCTGCGCCGTTGTAATTGTTCTATGTGTGCTCGACGTGGAGCAGTCGTGGGGAGTGTTCTGCTTGCTGATTTCAAAATTCTAAAAGGCGCGGACAACTTAGTCCTGTATCAATGGGGCACGATGGAGGCCGAACATTATTTCTGCAAAACGTGTGGGATTTACACCCATCATAAACGCCGCAGCACGCCGACCGAATATGCCATCAATATTGCCTGTTTCGAAGGGGTGAAAATCGAAGAATACAAAGATGCTCCTTATCTCGATGGCCGTGATCACCATCCAAAAGATGAATAAGTTATTTTGAAAAAAACACCCCCGTACTGTGTGAGTGGGATACGGGGGTGTTTCCAGCTGGGCATTCCTATAGAAATGTTGGCTATAACCTATATAAAATGTTGGTAATTGCCAATGGTTTTTTGTGGGTTTTCATCAACATAATGGAGGATGTGTGATTTTGAAGCCATTGGAAAAAATATTGTCCGTTTAAGGTCTGAGCGAAAATTATCGCAGGAAGATTTATGTGGTATGGTCGAGATGGATCGGAGTTATTTATCCGAAATTGAAAATGGTCATAAGAATTTTTCGATAGGAATATTATTTAGAATTGCAAAGGCATTGGATGTTAAGCCGGAAGATATTTTAAAAACAGGAAAATAAGTTTGTCTGGTTCTAAAATTGATAAAAACTCACCATGACTAAAAAAATAACAATCATCACATTTTATCTTTGTTTGCTCCTTGGGGCGAGGGGTGTTTATGCGCAGGAAAGTGCGCCGGAGCCGCCGAGTGAATTTACACTTCCTTCCAAATACGGGGCGCAAATGGCGCTGGGGTTTCAGGCGGGCGCGGCGGGTAAGCCCTTGGTGGTGAATCTGCATAGTTGGAGTTTTGATTATACGCAGGATAATCTGCTGGCTTATGCGGTTGCGCAGGCAGGGTGGAATTACATCCAGCCCGATTTTCAAGGCCCTAATAATCACCCCGATGCGTGTCTGAGCGAGAAAGTCATCACGAATATTGACGAGGCGATTGACTGGGCGCTGGAGAACTGGAAGGCCGATCGCAGTGCAATCTATGTGGTGGGTTTTAGCGGCGGTGGCTATGTGGCGCTGGGCTATTATTTGAAGGGGAAGCATGAGTTGGCGGGGACATATGCGTGGGCGCCGATTACCGATCTGGAGCGCTGGTTTTATGAATCGCTGTATCGCCGGAATCAATATGCCAAGGATGTGCTGGATTGTACGTCAAATGCGGAGCAGGCGGCTTTGCCTGCGGAGATGAAGCGCCGATCTCCGCTTTATATGGAGTATCGCGAGAACGGGCCACTCAAGATTTATGCAGGTACGGATGACGGGAAGAATGGCAATGCCGTGCCGATCAGTCATGCACTGGAATTTTATAATAAAATCGTGGATGAGGCGCAGCGCATACCGGATAAAACCGTGCATGGCTTGCTTGTGCGCGGTGTGCCTAAAACGACGGAGATGCTGGGGAACAGGAGTATTTATTACAAGGCCAAGGCGGATAATGCCGAGATCCTTATCTTTCATGGCGGGCATGAATTTTTCCCTGATATTGCATGGCAGGATTTGAAAGACGCGCAAGCCAGATAAGTTATGAGCTTGGGGTTATAATTTTCATTTCTTGCAGGCTCTCAAGGACATCGGGTGAGGCGGTATCTGCCATTGTGACCTTCAGGCCTTCCTCGGTGAGTTGTACGCCGTCTATCTCGCAGCCCAACGTGTCCTTGCAGAAATTGATGAACCAGTTTCCACCGCCGTTATTTAATATCATTGATCCGATTCCAACAGCCTGACTCAGCATGCTTGAAACGGTATCTTCTGTGTTTCCACCGAAAAATCCACCAAGCACATCACTGGCCTGATCTCTGGATAAGCCAACAAGATAGGTACGTTTGTCTTCTTCAGGTTCTGGTGGCGGTTCTGGCGGCTCTGTGCTTGCTGGCGGTGATGTCGTGGGATCACCTGCAACGATGACTGGGGGTTGTTGGCTTGTTGATGGGTCAAGCTCTTGATTAATCGTTGCCAGATAATTATCAATTGCGGCTTTGGGGTCTTGTTGCGCGGCAGCTAGTAATTGCGGGTCGGAATTTAAGTCTTGTAGCATCTGACCATATGTTTCAGGATCGGATTTACTCAGCTCTACCATTTGTTTGGCTGCGCCTGATTCTACAAGAGTTTTAATTTCCATCTGACCAATCGCCGGAGAGCGTTCATAGGCATCTGCCAGAAAAGCCATGCCTGCTTTGGCATCGCCATCAAAATAGTCTTCGATAAATTGTAATGCTAGTTCTGCGGTTTCTTCTGCTTCGTTTGCTGTGACATCACGGCCTATGGCGTCTTCCATTTGTCCTGCGGCAACATGGTTAGTAGGCCAAGATGAAGCTGAGTTTAATTGGAATATGATGCTATCATTGGTGTCATCAAGCATTGTATTTCCAACTTTTACTAGCTCTTCAATATTCATCTGTTATCACCTGTTTGTATTTTCTATTGGTTTTACGAATTTGATAAAGGTCGGGTTTTCGTAGGAATTATCTTCCATGATTTCAACAATCAGCATTTCTTTGGTCTTATCCAGCCTGCCATGCAGGTTATCAGGGACCGTCACACCGATTTTCTGCGTTTCGCCATTTTCTGTCACCAGATCGATAGAGCGTGTCTCTTTATCGAATTCCGCATAGCTGTAGACATGTTGCATAGGCCCTTTATGGAACAGCACAACATTGCCGACTTCCGATATGGAAAGATTATATTTTGTGGTTTCAGTTAGTGGTTTTAACAACGCATCACCCTATATTTTTGTTTATTAGCGATAATTTTGGCAGAATTCAGCAAAAAAGTCAAAAAAAACCGGACGTGGGGGACGTCCGGTTTTCGGAAATCAGTTGGTAACGACTTACAGAATACCGACTTTAATATCAAGTTGGGTATAGTCTCTGATTTCCTTCATGAAATCGGATTCTTTAAATTCTTTCATAACATCGGCAAAGCCTGCATATTCCAGACGAACAAGCTTTGCTTCTTCTACTACTTCTTGCAGGGCATCTAAAACTGGTGCGCCGTGGTAGCCATGATCTTGTGTTGGGTACTTTGATACTCTAGTCATTGGTAGTTCCTCTCTGTAATTGTTACCATAACTCATCATCTCATGGGAAGGTTAACAGAGTGTTTAATCATGGGTTGCAAAAGGTTATATCCGCATATATACTTTTAACACATTGAAATACAACAATAACTTGTGAAAAATTTTGTATTTTATATAAAATCAATCATTTTTTTTGTTCAAATTATGATTGTTTTTTGTAAATTTTTATATAAATAGGTATGAGTTCTATTATACTCATAAGTCTTTATAGGAATTAATGCATAAAAAATCATCCGGTAGAGGGATACCGGATGATTACAGGGGAAGAAACTTTGATGTTTAAAGGCTTATGAGGAACTGTCTAAGAAGTTATTGATTTCCTTATCCAGATCGGCTGAATATTCGCTTAAGGTTGAGGCAACTTGTTTGACTTGCTCGGCGGCTTTGCCCGTATCGACCGAAGCCTCCTGAACGCCGCCAATATCTTTGGTGACGGTGGTTGTGGTGGTACTTTGTTCTTCAACGGCGGCGGCAATGGAGGAGAAGGCCTCGCTAAGCTCGTTGATAACAGTAGAAATTTGTCCGATGGCTGAAACTGTTCCGGTCACGATATCTTGCATTGAACTAATTTGTTCACGGATTTCTTGTGTTGATTTGGTGGTTTGAGTGGCAAGGTCCTTGACTTCGGAGGCAACAACAGCAAAGCCTTTGCCTGCCTCACCGGCGCGGGCGGCCTCAATCGTGGCATTGAGTGCCAGAAGATTGGTTTTTTCGGCGATATCCTCAATGACCTCAACAACGCCGCCAATGGCTGTGGCGGCTTCATCCAACGAGCTGACAAGCTTATCTGTTTGCTGAGCCTGATCGGAGGCTTCTTGTGCTTTGCGTGAGGAAGATGAGACCTGACCGGATATTTCATTGACGGTGGCAGAGAGTTCCTCGGCGGCAGAGGATACGGAAACCGCTAGTTCCTCTGCTGTTTTGGCCAGTTGAAGCATGTTGACCGAAGCATCATCCATATGGGTGGCTTTTTCCGACATGTTTTTGACCACGTCTGAGACTTTATTGGCCATATTGACGTTATTTGTGATAACAGCCCAAGTCAGCATCGGGCCTGCATAGGACCCGTCAGGATTCTGTATGGCGGAGACTTCAAGCTTAAGGATTTCCGGTCCGACTTTGATAGTCGCGGTATGAGGCAGTTTTGAGTCATCTTTCAGGATATCACGCTGATGTCCGGGGTGTTTATGGAATACATCGATGGAGCTACCTACGAGGTCATCAATCTTGATCGGCAGATGCTCTTCCAGTCTTCTTAAGGTGGCAAGGCTGATTTTATTAGCGTAATCGATCTTGAATTCATCATTAATATCACAGGTCATAATATTGATTGGCATATTATCAACCATCTGGATCAGACGGTTTGCTTCTTTTTCTTTGGCGACTTTATCGGTTACAATTGCCCATGAGAGCATGGCATTGGTGTAGCTTCCTTTTTCGTCATATACGGCGGAGACTTGCAGATCAAGAATTTCACCACCAACCTCGATTTCCGCGCTATAGGGCAAGTTTGAGGGGTTCGAGAGAATATTGCGCTGGTGAGAGGGGGTTTTATGGAAGGCATCGACTGACGTGCCGACAAGGTCATCGGCACGGATCGGCAAGTGTGCTTCCAGCTTTCTTAGAGTCTCGATGCTAATTTTATTGGCATAATCGATCTTGAAGTCATTATGAATGTCACAGGTCATGATGTTGATGGGCATATTATCAATCATCTGGACGAGTTTGCTGGAGGCTTGTTCTTTTTTCACGCGTTCAGTAACGATGTCCCATGTGAACATGGCATGGGTATATTCGCCTTGGGCATTGTGAACAGCAGAAATTCGAATATCCAGAATTTCCTTGCCCAGTTCGGCTTGTTCGCAATGTGGCAAGCTGCTTGGGCTTATGTATGCAGCGCGGTTTTGATAAAAAGCGTCAATCGAATGGCCAAGCATATCAAGAGGGTTTATGGTGAGTTCGTCTCTGATTGTTTCGAGCAACTCCTGCGCTTTTTTGTTCACATAGTCGATTTGCATATCGGAAATGCGGCAGGTTATGACAGCAACCGGCATATTTTCAATCATTTGTTCAAAGCCGCGTTTATCTTCTTTAGGGGTACTTAGTCGTGAGAGCATATTTGTCATTTTGGCTTTTCCGTTTGTAATTTTTTAGGAAAAAAGGAGAGCTTTCACCCACACACAAAAAATGAAAGCTCTTCTTTATCGTGTAAAAAAGCGACCTTATTTACACAAATATTATATTTAAATATCGCCTCATGGTTGACAATAAATAATACTATTGCATTCTATAATTGCTATGAATATCTGTGTATTACTTCTGAAGGTTGCTTATTGCGCGGCAATGCTGCCGCTGTAGAAGTACCAGCCCAAGCCAATCAGGAAGAGGGAATTGCCGTATAGCCCGTGTTCGATGGTTACGAGGGCCAGTGATTTTGTCTTGAAATAGGTGGTTGCAAAGATCAGACCGCCGATAAAGCCCAAGGTCGGGGCGACGGGGTTGATATATAGAATATGGGCATAGGCAAAGATTATGGCGCTGGCGAAAATCATCAGGCGAGCTTTGCCGAAAAATGATTCGTAGCGCCGGAAGAAAAAGCTGCAGAATATGAATTCTTGGGGCAGGGCAGATATTAAAGGATAAGCAATCAGCAAGGCTGGAATGATTTGCGGGCGCTGTAAGGGGATATAAAACAGGCGCTCGGGATCATAGAAAAGTGTGAAGGCCAGCATGGCGATACTGGCTAAGACCCAGCGTATGATGATGGGGTGCATATTATCTTTTGTAACGGCATTCCAGTGCCAAAGATCTTTGTGCGTTTTGAAATAGCATAGGCGGTAAATTATAATGCAATACAGACAAGCTCCCCATAGGAAGGAAAACATGAATGTGCCGCTTCTGGAGTAGATAATCCACGAGGGGAGCGCGATGCAAAGAATGAAAAATTCTATGCCTGTGAAAAGGGGTTTTTGTAAAAGGCTTTTGATGGAATCGCGCATGGCACAAAGTATAGACAAGTTTTCATCTTATGCTTAGCGAAAACCGCCACGTCTTTTTTCAGTAAACTCTTTACGTTTTTCCAAGGGCATTTCAGGTAGTATAGTCAAAGAGGTTTCGTGCATCATTTCCATCATCTGAAGCTGGGCATTCCTTAATTCTTCGAGTTTGGCTTTAAGGGCTTTTTTATCAACAGTCTCTTGCGTCAGGACTGCATTGACTTCTTCGCGTTTGGTTTTAATAACTTGCATAAGCTCTTGCCGTTTTTCGCGGTTATTTCTTATTGTTTGACGTAAATTTCGTTTTTGATCTCTTGGCAAGGTCTTTGCGATTTCCCTGAGGCCTTGTATTCGTTCTCTTATCTCGGGATGCATGGCAGCCTTCTTGCCGCCTATCCACGAAACCAAGCCGATATTCAGACCCATTGAGAGCATTAACAGGCCCGTTAGAATTTTGGTTTTATGCGTTGCCAAAGTCATTTAGTAAAGCTCCATTTGGGTGTAATCCATATAAATTGCCGTCGCTATTTCCTCATTATCCAGATTAGATGCTCTGCTTTCTTGCTGGATGAGACCTGAAGTAAAGCATATCAACGCAATACAAGCCAAAGCCGAGGCTTTTAGGCCTAAATCCGATGGCCATGGGGAATAAAGCCCTTCTATCCATGATGTCAGGTGATTTATAGCGCTGAATGGCTTTTTCTGTGGTGTTTGCGCGGCACGTTGCATGATGTGTTCTGCAAGATCGGAAGATGGCTCATGCGTGTATAGGTTTTCCAGTATTTTATCCAGTTTTTGTTTGTCTTGTGTCATATTTTATTCTCCTATGTCCGTGAAATGCTCTTTTGACAAAATGTCTTTGAGCTTTTTACGTCCTCTGACCAGTAAAGCTTCGAGTGCCTTGATGTTCATATCCATAATTTCGGCGGCCTCTTTATTGGTCATTTCCTTTTGGTAGCACAGTAAAATAGCTGTGCGTTGCTTTTCCGGTAATTGCCCTATGGCGTTGTGTACCGTATTTTTCTCTTGATCCGAAATCAGCATGTGTTCCGAGGATTTCGAGTCGGCGTCTTCTACTATTTCTTCGATGAATTCGGCGTTTTGTTTTGTTTTTTTATGCCGCCTGAACTGATCGATGCTTTTATTCATCACAATCCGGTAAAACCAGGTTGTAAATTTGCTTCGTCCGCTTTGCCATTTCGGGGCGCTGATCCAAAGCTGTAAAAAAGCATCCTGCGCGATTTCTTCCGCGTCGTGAGGGTTGCCACTGAGGCGGGCAGCCATCGCACAGGTTTTTTCCAGATGTCGCCGGACAAGGGTGTCATAAGCCAGTTGGTGCCCTTGAGCAATCAACTTCATAAGATCCTCGTCTTCGTGCTCTTGTAACATATATCCACGTGTGTCTGTGTTTTTGCTTTCAAGAGCATAACAGAAAAAACATTCTGATCATCTGGTAATATAGTCATAACGTTATTATTCTTCTGAATGTTGGCTACGTTTTCCTTTGCGGTGTTTTCTGGCACCTTTCAGCTCGTCTTGCGATAAACTGCCACTATTGTCCTTGTCCAGTTTTTCAAAACGTTTTTCTGCCTGAGCCAAAAACTCTGCTTTGTCGATTTCGCCATTACCATCAGTATCAGCAGCCTTAAAATGACCACCTTTTTTTCCGCCATTTCCTTCTGGTGAAAAGGTCTCGTCGGCAATTGCAGGTGAAATCAACAGGCATAAAGCACTACATAATAATAATTTTTTGTACATATTTTCCTCCCGGATTTATGTTTGGTTTAATCATTATAGTGGTCTTTGATTTTTTCACGGCGTGCTTCGCGTCTTTTTTCGCGAATATCTTCTTTTTTGTCACGGACGTCTTCACGACGGTCATGACGGTCTTCCTTGCGGTCAACAATATCTTCGCGGTGGTCACGGACATCTTCGCGACGATCATAACGATCTTCACGGCGATCATACACATCTTCTATTTTGTCCCATTTTCCGCCATCATGCTTTGCATCGCGGACGTCTTCGCGGTGGTCACGGATATCTTCGCGTTTATCACGCACATCTTCCCGACGGTCACGACGGTCTTCTTTTTTATCGCGTATGTCTTCACGCTTGTCGCGGACATCTTCGCGGCGGTCACGGCGATCTTCCTTGCGGTCCAGTTTTTTTGCAATATGGGCTTTTTTGCGCTTTGGCACATTATCGGCAGAGGCCTGATATGGGGCAAAAGCAATGACAGCCACACCTAAAAGTAAAAGTTTTTTTGCGTTCATAGTTATTATCTCCTGTATAAACTGTTTCCAAGCCGCAAAAAGCATGCTTGTAGATCCTTATACGGAGCATGTTTTGAAAACCCTGCGAAATTATTTAAAAAATTTATTTCATAGAAAAACGCACGACATGTGCCGCGCGTTTAAGGTATTTATGACTGCATTCTACTCTTCATCGGCTGAGGATACCGAGTACCTCTCTTTGTCTTTTTGTGCTTGCTTCTCTTTCCGTTCTTCTCTTTTTTTAGCTCTTCTTTTGTCATTTTCTTCAATTTTTGACCAATCGCCTCTTGTCATATCTTCGGTATCTTTGTAGCGATCCCATTCCTCTTCGCTCATGGATGCCTTTTTTTGTTCTCTTTCTTCTTGTCTTTTTTTATGCGCTTTTCTTTGCTGTCTCTCATACCGTTTGCAGTCTTTACCACCTTTGCGGGTAATGATTGATTCAGGTGGAGCATCTGGGCCTACCAGCGTTATACCACATGGTAACTCGATACCAATTTGGGCATCTGCATGGGCTTGCATGGGTAAAAAAGCGGCGAGGGCAATGGCGGAGGCCCCTAAAAGCAAGAATTTCTTAGTTATCATAATTTATCCTCTTATGTTGCATACAACTATCATTATAAGGATAGGGTGTAATATAATACCAGAAATTTATGGAATATTATTCAAATCCGGATTTTTAGGCACAGGGTCATAGCCAGATTTTGCCCAAGGGTGGCAGCGTGCAATGCGCTTTGCTGCAAGCCACAAACCCTTGATAGCGCCATGTTCTTCTATGGCCTGAATGGAATAAGCCGAACAGGTTGGGTGGAAGCGGCAATGGCAACCCAGCATCGGGGAGATGCAGTATTGGTATAGTTTTATGGGTGCTATGAGTAGTTGCTTCCATTTATTCTGTGACATCGTTGCTTCACTCCTAAAATAGGGTATCTATTCGTCGTCGCCCCGTGCCTTGTCACAAAATAAAGCGAAGCAACTAAATTCAAGTTACTCTTTTAATAAGGCGGTTTTGCTTCCTCAATCAGGGCTTTGACGGCCTCTTCTGCGTTCATGCTTTCGGTTTTTTGGCTACCAAGGCGGCGGATGGACACGGTATTTTCTTCGGCTTCGCTTTTGCCGATGACGAAGATCACGGGCACTTTGCCGGTGGAATGCTCGCGCACCTTATAGCTGATTTTCTCGTTCCGAGTATCCAGAATAGGGCGCATGCCGTTTGCTTTGAGCTGTTCATAAAGATTTTGCGCGTAGTCATCGACTTCGGAAGTGATTGTTGCTATCGCGCATTGTGTCGGGGCTAGCCAGAGCGGGAGTTTTCCTGCGAAATGCTCGATCATGATGCCGATAAAGCGCTCGAGTGTTCCGAGGATCGCGCGGTGGAGCATAACCGGATAATGTTTTTCTCCATCTTCGCCGATATAGGTGGCTTCGAAGCGGCGAGGGAGATTGAAATCTATTTGCAAGGTTGCGCAGCCCCATTCGCGGCCGATTGCGTCTTTGACGATAAAGCCGAGTTTCGGGCCGTAGAACGCGCCGTCACCTTCGGCGATTTCGTATTTTAGGCCAAGGTGATCCATGGCTTGTTTCAGCCCGTTTTCTGCCTTATCCCATAGCTCATCCGAGCCGATGCGTTCTTCGGGGCGGGTTTCAAGGGTGAGGTAGTAATCCTCGAAATCCAGATCCTTATATATTTTTTGTGTTAGCTCACAAAAGGCAACGGCTTCGTCGAGGATTTGGTCTTCACGGCAGAAAATATGCCCGTCATCCTGTGTAAATTGGCGCACACGTAAAAGACCATGAAGCGCGCCGTGGGCTTCGTTTCTATGACAACATCCAAATTCTGCCATGCGGATTGGTAAATCCTTATAGGATTTGATGCCTTGTTTGAATATTTCCACGTGGGCGGGGCAGTTCATGGGCTTAAGTGCCATGAAGTCCTTGGGTTCTTCTTTGAAGATGGGTTCGCCTTCTTCTGTGTTGGGTGTGACATCTGGTACCACGAACATATCTTCGCGGTATTTCTGCCAGTGGCCGGAGGTTTCCCAGAGTTTTTGATCCATGAGCTGCGGGGTTTTGACTTCGACATATTCGGCGTCATTTACGCGGCGGCGGATATAGGTTTCCATCTGGTTATAGATGGTAAAGCCCTTGGGATGCCAGAAGCATGAGCCTTGGGCTTTGGGGTCAAAATGGAAAAGATCCATTTCGCGGCCTAATTTGCGGTGGTCGCGCTTTTCGGCTTCTTCGAGTTGGTGGAGGTAGGCATCTAGTTCTTCTTGGGTGCGCCATGCCGTGCCGTAGATGCGACTGAGCATTTCGCGGTTGGAATCCCCGCGCCAGTATGCGCCTGCAACTTTCATCAATTTAAAGGCTGTACCGACTTGCTTGGTGGTGGGCATATGGGGCCCTCGGCAAAGATCAAGCCATTCGCCTTGTTTGTAGATGGTGATGGTTTCGCTTTCCGGTAAATCTTCGATCAATTCGGCCTTAAAGGCTTCGCCTTTTTCCTTAAAGAATTTTATGGCTTCGTTTCTATCCCAAACTTCGCGGGTAAAAGGATTTCCGCGCTCGATGATCTGGCGCATTTTTTTCTCGATTTTTGGCAAGTCCTCGATTGTGAAAGGTGTTTCACGGTAAAAATCATAGTAAAAGCCATTTTCGATTGAAGGGCCGATGGTGACTTGCGTGCCAGGGAAAAGTTCCTGCACGGCTTCGGCCAAGACATGCGCGCAGTCATGGCGGATTAACTCTAGCGCGGCATCCTGATCGCGAGTGATGATGCTTATGGATACGTCGTTTTCTATGGGCAGGCTGAGGTCGCATTCTTTTTCATTAATCACAATCGCGATTGATTTTTTGGCCAAGGATTTGGAAATATCATTGGCGATGTCCATGCCTGTTACGCCAGAAGTGTAGCTACGGGTATTTCCGTCCGGCATGGTGACGGTGATGTTATTTGCTGATGCGGCTGCTTCGCTCATTTTTACTTTCCTTTTTTAACTTACCCGATTTTGCGCCAGATTGTGCCTTCGGCTGTATCCTCGATCTCTATTTTCATAGAGTGTAATTTATTACGGATTTCATCGGCTTTGGCAAAGTCTTTATTTTCTCGCGCTTCTTTTCGCTGTGCAATCAGGGATTCGATTTCTTCGGCGTCTTCGCTAGATGCGCTATCGTAGCCCAGCCATTTATCGGGGTCTTCTTGCAAGATGCCAATGACTGCGCCGGAGGATAGAAGTGCGCCTTTGATTTTTTTCTTTTCAGATTCATCGGCTTTAGCGGCATTGCCTGCGATTTCAATTAAGGCGGCTAGTGCGGCAGGTGTGTTCATATCATCGCATAGGGCATCCATGACGCTTGCGGGGATGTTCTTTTCGGCTTCAACGTCTTTTAGATCTTTGAGGGTGCGGTATAGGCGGTCTAATGTGTTTTGTGTTTGCTCGATCAGATTTGCCGTCCAGTTAAGGGGTTGGCGGTAATGTGCGGAGAGAAGGGCAAGGCGCAAGACTTCGCCTTTGTGATCTTTGATTAGATCATGGACAAGTTGCACATTGCCGATGGATTTGGACATTTTCTCATCTTCAACCACGACAAAGCCGTTATGCACCCAGACCCGCGCATATTCTTCCGGCGCATTTTCATGGCCATGTGCGCCGCAGGCTTGGGCGATTTCATTTTCATGGTGCGGGAATTTCAGGTCACTGCCGCCTGCGTGGATGTCAAAGGGGAAGCCGAGTGTGGCTTCTGTCATGGCTGAGCATTCAATATGCCAGCCCGGTCGCCCGCGCCCCCAAGATGAGTCCCAGCCCGGTTGATCATCTGTGCTTGGTTTCCAAAGGACGAAATCGGCGGGGTCTTTTTTATACGGTGCGACATCAACGCGCGCTCCTGCGATTTGTTCATCACGGCTACGGCCTGATAATGCCCCGTAAGCTTCGTAAGAGGGGACATTATAAAGGACGTGGCCTTCGGCGGCGTAGGCGTGTCCCTTTTCGATCAAGGCTTCGATTTGTTTAATCATATCGGGGATATGCTGGGTTGCTCTAGGCTGGATGTCAGGAATTGCTACGCCGAGCGCCGCCATATCCTCATTATAGATATCGGTGTATTTATTGGTGATGGAGTCGATCGGCTCGCCTGTTTCCTTGGCGGCGGCAATGATCTTGTCATCAATATCGGTGATATTGGAGACATAAGTGACTTTGGGGTAAAGCTCTTTCAGGATCCGCGCCAGCAAATCGCACACCACAGCCATGCGCCCATTGCCGATATGCGCATAGTTATAAACGGTCGGGCCGCAAGCATAAACCCGTACATCATTGGGGTTTATAGGAGTAAAATCCTCTTTTTTGCTGTGTAATGTGTTATGTAGCTTTAATTTTGCCATTTTCTACTTCTTTTTCTTTACAAAGAGGCTTTATAGCGCTTTCATTGCGCAGATCAAAGCATTTGGATAAAAAATGAGCGAAAAAATTATAGAAGCGCTGAAATTTAATGATGACGGGCTTATTCCTGCGATTGCACAGCAGCATGATACGGGAGAAGTTTTAATGATGGCATGGATGAATGCAGAATCTATCGCTGAAACACTTCAAACAGGGCATGTATGTTACTGGTCTCGTTCAAGAAAGTCTCTTTGGCGTAAGGGTGAAAGCTCGGGCAATATCCAAAAGCTGGTCGAAATGCGCTTTGATTGTGATGCGGATACTCTGCTCTTAATGGTTGACCAGAGTGGTCCAGCCTGCCATACAATGAGGCGCAATTGTTTTTACAACGCCGTGCGCGGTGATAACGTGGTTATTATTGCCGAGCCGGAAGAACGGTAAAAAGCTAGTTGAAGACGTAACCAAAGAAGGAAATATTATGGTACAAGCAGCAAATCTGGGGTTTCCCCGAGTCGGTTTAAATCGTGAGCTTAAAAAAGCTCAGGAAGCATATTGGAAGGGTAAAGTAAGCCTTGCGGATCTGGAAAACACAGCCAAGGAACTTCGTGCCCGTCACTGGAATATTCAAAAAGATGCCGGAATTGAAGTGATCCCGTCAAATGACTTTTCTTTTTATGATCAGGTTCTGGACACAATTACAATGGTTGGCGCTGTGCCTGAGCGTTATAACTGGGATGGTGGTCAGATTGACCTTGATCTTTTCTTTGCGATGGCCCGTGGTCGTCAGGATGGCAGCACAGATGTTGTAGCGATGGAAATGACAAAGTGGTTTGATACAAACTATCACTATATTGTGCCTGAGTTTAAAGCCGACACAGAGTTTAAATATTCTCGTGATAAGGCTGTGAAAGAATTTGAAGAAGCTAAAGCCCTTGGGATTGAAACACGTCCAGTTCTTCTTGGTCCTGTGTCATTCCTGCTTTTGGGTAAAACATATGATAATTTGAATGCGCTTGATCTTCTGGACAAGCTTTTGCCTGTTTATGAAGAAGTTCTGCAAAAGCTGGAAGCAGCCGGTGCGAAGGAAGTTCAAATTGATGAAGGTACTCTGGTTCTTGATCTGGATGCAGATGCCAAAGAAGCCTTCAAGAAAGCATATGACAAGCTTTCAGCGGCTTCTGGTTTGAAAATCACAATCGCTACATATTTCGGTGATCTTCGTGATAATCTTGAGCTTGCGGCAGGTTTGCCAGTTGCCGGTCTTCATGTTGATTTGATGCGTGCACCTGAGCAGATTGATGATGTTTTGGCAAAATTGCCTGCCGATAAGAAGCTTTCTGTTGGTGTGGTTGATGGACGTAACATCTGGAAAACAGATCTTGCGAAGGCTTCTGCCAAAGTGCAAAAGGCTGTTGATGCACTTGGTAGTGATCGTGTTCAGGTCGCGCCATCTTGTTCATTGCTTCACAGCCCGGTTGATCTGGATGTGGAAGACAAGCTGGATGATGAGCTTAAAAACTGGTTAGCCTTTGCCAAGCAAAAGCTTCAGGAAATCAAGTTGATCGCTGATGCTGCTAATGGTTCGAAAGATGAAGCTGCTTTTGAAGCTAATAAGGCAGCATTTGACTCTCGCGGATCATCAAGCCGTATTCATAATTCTGCTGTTAAGGATCGCGTAGCAGGTCTCACAGATGCAGATGCACAGCGTCATAACCCATTTGATGTACGTATTGAAGCACAGCGCGAATTGCTAGGTTTGCCGATTTTGCCAACAACGACAATTGGGTCTTTCCCGCAAACACAAGATATTCGTCAAGCTCGTGCGAAGTTCAAAAAAGGTGAACTTTCCCGCGAGGAATATGATGCATTCTTGGCCGAGAAAACTAAAGAAGCTATGGCTTGGCAGGATGAAATCGACATTGATGTGCCTGTTCATGGTGAATATGAGCGTAATGACATGGTTGAGTATTTCGGTGAGAAACTTGACGGTTTTGCATTCACAAAGAATGGCTGGGTACAGTCTTACGGGTCTCGTTGTGTGAAGCCGCCGATTATCTTTGGTGATGTTTCTCGCCCCGAAGCTATGACTGTTCGTTGGTCATCATTTGCACAAGAGCAAACAGATCGCCCAGTTAAAGGTATGCTGACTGGTCCTGTGACAATTTTGCAGTGGTCATTTGTTCGTGACGATCAACCTCGTGAAACAACGTGTAAGCAAATTTCACTTGCGATCCGTGATGAAGTTCATGATCTGGAAAAGGCGGATATCCGTGTTATCCAAATTGACGAGCCCGCGCTTCGTGAAGGTTTGCCTCTTCGCAAAAGCGATTGGGATCAGTATTTGAAATGGGCGGTTGACTCATTCAAGATATCCTCAAGCGGTATCGAAGATGCGACGCAAATCCACACGCATATGTGTTACTGCGAGTTCAATGATATTATTGACTCAATCGCAGCTCTGGATGCGGATGTGATTTCTATTGAAACGTCTCGTAGTGCGATGGAACTTCTGGATGCCTTCGTGAACTTCAAATATCCTAACGAGATTGGGCCTGGTGTTTATGATATTCACTCACCACGTATCCCAAGTCAGGATGAAATGGAAAAGCTCCTGACAAAAGCCTTGGATGTTTTGAGCCCAGAACAAGTTTGGGTTAACCCGGATTGTGGTCTGAAGACACGTGGCTGGGAAGAAACAAAGCCAGCGCTTGAGCATATGGTTGCCGCAGCGAAGAGCATGCGCGCGAAAATCGAGCAAGAAAAGGCTGCCTAGTTTATTGGCGACTTTTGAAATTTTTAGAAAGGCCGGATGAATTTCCGGCCTTTTTATTTATTAAGGCTTTTCATGTTCTAATATTATTGGATTGGAAGACCTGCTTGTATTCGAGTGCCATTGTTTTTTTGATAAACACTCGTCCCGATTTTTCCAATCAAACTAAACATTTCAACTTTCCATTCGTATACGTTTGGCTTGTATTGTCGAGCAATCTGCTTTCTCAAAGCGTATGTGTGTTCTGTAATCAAGGTTCCGGCTAGCCCCTCTAATTGATTTATAGCTACCAGCGTATCTTCGTGGCTAGCTTTTTCGTGCACAAAATCTTCCAGAATTTGGCAGTAGTCGGCGACTATTCTTTCATCAAATAAATCTAAATTTTTTTCATCGGGAAGCATCGAAATCACGTTATCATTTTTTTATTGGTTTGAAAACTAATTAGCACTCCATATCATAGAGTGCCAATTTTCCCTTGACGATGTATTAGGTTTTTTATATATTTACCCTATAAGGCGAATCGAAATGCTCATGGTGAGGTTTCCAAAAGCGCCTTTTTAAAAACAGTAATC
Organism: Micavibrio sp. UBA1672; assembly: GCA_002320665.1. Classification (GTDB taxonomy): domain Bacteria; phylum Pseudomonadota; class Alphaproteobacteria; order Micavibrionales; family Micavibrionaceae; genus UBA1672. Next base: position 29,828 of record DCKO01000052.1, on the reverse strand, counting down.
TTGCTAAATATAGGAGATGAAAATGGCAAATGTACTTACACTTACAACACCATTAATGCGTCAATCTGTTGGTTTCGACCGGTTTAATGACCTTTTTGAATCCTTACTTCATGACGGAAATCAAGGCTTTGATAATTATCCGCCTTACAATATTGAAAAGCTCGGCGAGCATGATTATCGCATTACGATGGCGGTGGCCGGTTTCGAGATGGATGATTTGAATATTGTCCTTGAAGATGGCGAGCTCAGAATTTCCGGCTCGACGAAAGAGCGCGAAGAGGAAGAGGGCAAGACCTATCTTCACCGCGGTATCGCGACACGCAATTTCGTCAAGACGTTCCGATTGGCTGATTATATTCAAGTCGAAGATGCGGAGCTTAAGGATGGATTGTTAACCCTTGCTCTCAAGCAGATCATTCCAGAAGAGAAAAAACCGCGTATGATTCCGATTGCTGGGGCTTCGGCAAAAATCGGTAAATCGAAGAAAAATTAGTCTTTGATTTAAGTCTAAAATTTAACTCAGTTTTTTAAGTGAAGAAGTGAACCCTCTCTAACCCACTTGCGCCCTGTTCCTCCTCTCTTCCCTCACACCCTAGGAGCAGGGCGCATTTTTTTATTTATTTGACATGGTGGATTGAGAAATATTATTATCCGAAACTTATTTTAATTGGATAATAATTATAAATTATGAGTTCTGCGGGTAAGGCTTTCAAAGAAGTCGGGAATATGGACGAGATGATTGAGGTTTTGGATACAGAGCCTGATGTTCTTGTGCCTTATGTGCCCCTTATTATGACATCTGATCTTGTCGAAATGGTCGAACATCTGAGGCAGCACGATGCTTATATCGAGCAATATAAAGATGGTAGCATGGTTGCACCAAAATATGATGTCAGGATTGATGGTTTTAGAGAAAATGACTGCGATCCTGGCTTCTTGGTTTCTACGCCTTTTCATTTTTATTTTGCCTCGGACGGGCAGCATGATTTTAATCATTTTGCACTTCGAGACGAGTTTTTACTGACGAATAAGCGAGGCCATGTATTTAATTTAAATACAGATTATATCAGGGAAAGAATGGATATTTCCAATCCCGATTATGCGCGTATTGCTATGCAAGCAGGTCATAATTATGCCGTTTCAAGCAATAAGCACCAAGATGGCACTGAATATGTTTTTAATCTGCATTTAACAGGCAGAGGGGTGCAGTTTGATTCCGATATACTTAAGAACGTCAGTTTTCGCTCTCCTGTCCTGACCGGACATCGCGGTACTACTCATCCTTTAAGCAAGGAAGAAGATGGTCATAAAGCGTCGGTTAAGCACAAGCGCCGCAATGATCACGAGGAAGGTGAGCGGGTTAATTTGTTTTACGGTATTGGCTGATTTTATCGTGGTTTAAATCCAAGGCTCGCCAAGAAGTTGTGATAGATATCTTTCAGTGTTTGTTCATCAGAAATATTTTTGGCGAAAATACCAAAGCCGCTCATAAAAACCATTATGGTATTTGCAGTAATTTCTGGATTTGTGTTTTTAGGTAGCTCGCCATTTTTGATGGCTGAGATGATCAAGTGCTCAAATATTTTTTGTTTCTCATTATAGGCGTCTGTAATTTTTTGGCCTAAAGTGCAATTCGGATCTGGAAGTTCGCTCAGAACATTAATTGTCAAGCACCCGCGTTTTTTTTCATCATTCGCAAAATGGGAGCAGATATCATTTGCTACGCTGTAGAGTAATGGCCCAACCAGATCTCCGTCTTTGTAATCTCCCAGTCTTTTGTATGGGGATTGCTCAAGATAATATTTATAGGCCTCAAGGAATAGGGTTTCCTTATTGCCAAAGGCATTATAAAGACTTGCACGGGTCAGGCCTGTTTTCTGTGCGATCTCGTTTAAAGACAAAGAGGCAAAGCCCTGATCCCAGAACAAACCCATGACTTGTTCAACCAGTTCCTCACGGTTATAGCTACAGGGGCGTCCCCGACATTTTTTATCTTCTTCTTGCGCAGTGTTCTTCATATCTTGCTGATTTTTATACTAAAAATTTTTCTTATTATACCACAGAAAATATTTTTAGACAAAGTTGTATAATATTTCTTGACAGTCAATAATTGTAGACAGTACTGTATAAAAAAATAATGTTGTGCAAATTTTGTTCAGTGAAAGGAAGCTATGATGTACACACTTTATTCAATTCCGGGCACGTGCTCGACCGGTATTACGGTTCTTCTTGAAAAGCTGGGTGTAGCTTATGATGTGGTTCAACGTGAGGATGTACCAAATTACGCGGAAATCGTGCCAACCAATCAGGTGCCTGCTTTGAAGACCGAAGATGGTGAAATTATTACCGAAGGTGCGGCAATTGTGCTTTATCTCCTGATCAAACATAAAAGCGATATGATGCCATCGGATTTGGCAAAAAAGACGGAGTTCTTGCAGTGGCTGATGTTTAATTATGCGACGCTCCATCCGGCCTATAGCAAGATTTTTGCAGTGGCTTTCAAAATAGAAACCAGTGAAGAGGAAAGAGTTAATCTGATCAGGCAGTTTTCAGATGCTGTATCAAAATTATGGGCTATTCTGGATAAGCGCCTTGAAGGGCGGCAATATATTGTCGGTAACCAGCCTACAATTATTGATTATCTGGTTACGGTTTATTCAAGCTGGATGCGTAACTTGCCGGAAGCTGATATCAAGCGCGGTGCGAATGTAGAGCGTCTTATTGATGAAATTGCAGCTTTGCCGGAATTTCAGGCGGCCTATGCCAAGGAAAGTACTGAATTCCAGAAGAAAGCGGCTTAGATAATAAATTCTCTCGATGTTGGAAGTGAAGAAGAAAGGCGTCCATTTTTATTAATGGGCGTCTTTTCTATGCAGCTTGTTCCTCTTTAAACGGTGCTCTAGGCTTGATGCCAAGCTCGGCCAGCAAACCGTAATCGGCATCTTTTTCAGGGTTTGGTGTCGTCAGAAGCTTTTCACCTGTGAAGATTGCATTGGCTCCTGCTAAAAAGGCGAGGGCTTGCGCTTCCTTGGAAATTTCAAGGCGGCCTGCGGATAGGCGCACCATCGTTTTGGGCATCAGGATACGGGCTACGGCAATGCATCTGATCCACTCAAAAATATCAAGGCGGGCATTATCTTCCATCGGTGTGCCCTTGACGGGGACAAGCATATTGATTGGAACGCTTTCGGGTTGCGGGTTCATATTCGAGAGCGTATGAAGCAAAGAAATCCGGTCTTCTTCCTTCTCACCAAGACCCAAAATTCCGCCGCAGCAGACATTAATGCCTGCTTTGACAACGTTTTCGATCGTTTCCAGACGCTCATCATAGGAGCGCGTGGTAATAACCTTGTCGTAAAATTCGCGGGAGGTATCAAGGTTATGATTATAGGCGCTAAGCCCTGCGTCTTTAAGGCGTTTGGCTTGTGCTTCGGTGAGCATGCCGAGTGTGCAGCATGCTTCTAGTCCCATATCGCTTACACCTTTGACCATATCGCATACGCGATCAAAAGCTTTGCCATCTAAAACACGGGGCCATGCTGCGCCCATGCAAAATCTTGTCGAGCCGGATTCCTTGGCTTTGCGCGCTTGCTCCAGCACGTCATCGGTCTTCATCAGAATTTCTTTATCCAGTTCGGCTTTGTTATGCAGGCTCTGCGAGCAGTAGCCGCAATCTTCCGTGCAGCCGCCTGTTTTGATCGAGAGGAGTGTGCACATTTGCATCTCGTTCGCGTCATGGTTTGCACGGTGGATTGAGGAAGCCTCATGGATTAAATCCAGTAAGGGACGGTGATAAAGTGCGGTGACTTCATCCAAAGTTTTACGGTGTATCTCAGTCATGGGCAGAGATTAGCAGTGTGTTTAAAAGAGGGCAATATGAAAGAGGGCAAAGTTTGACAGAATATGTTAGAATTTATATAGTCCGGCGCAATTGGAGAGAGCATAAATATGGATGATCACGATCAAGGTAACTCTGGCATAGAAGTGCCGGAGCATATTTTAGATAAAGTTCAGGAAATTGCAGAATTCTATGTTCAAAGAGAATTAGAGGCTCACAGAAAATTTAAAGCTGGAGATAGTGACACACCTTCTCGTTGGCTGGATGGTTTTTCTGATGAAGAGCAAGCCTATATCATCGAAAATTCAGGGTATAATAATCATTCGGAAGAGCGCCGAGAATTACGCCGGAAAATTTTACAGCAAGCTGTGGCCCATATTGCAGGGGATATTCCCGAGCGTGCGATGTTGTTTTATGTTGGCGGACCGCAAGGGACTGGCAAAAAAGAGATAAGGTCATCCTTTGATAAAAGGATCGAGGAAGAGCAAAGCCAAGGTATTATCAGGCCGTTTGAAAACGATCATCTGGAAACGGTTTTCCAAAAATACAAGCAAGCAAAATCACGTTTAATGGGGCCGGATTATGATGTATTTCGGGCCGAGTTGCCTGAATATCTGGCGAATAAAGAGGAGCATGGGCATGACTTTGCTTTTGCCTTAATCCGCGCTGAGGCAACAGGGCTTGGTGCAGCCATTAAAGCTTGGGCAGAGGAATTAAAGGCTCATGTGATTTTAGAAGAATTGGGCGATGGTTTAACTGATGATTGGCTGTCGCGTAATAAAGTGGAAGAGAAGGAATTGATTGTTGTGGGTACAACGGCTGATCCCGTTTTGGCCAAAGATCGCCTTGTAGAGCGTCAGGACAGTGCCGATGAAGATGTCTTGGCAAAGCAATTCAGTAGATTTTCTGAGGATGATGGTTATCCGAAATGGGCGAATGAGGCTGAGCTTGCTGTGCTTGTTAAAACGGATGATGGTACGCCGCATGTTATTCACGCGGCAAATTACGGGCGTACATTGGAAGAAGACCCTTTACCTGTTTCGACATTTAATCGCTATTCTGAAGTAAGTGTGCAGGAGATGTTTACGCCAAAGGCCCCTGATGCTCAAATAGACGGGCTTGAATTTTAATTAATACCCAGCCGAGCGTTCCATATAGCTCAAGAGTTCCTGTGTCGGGATACCATTCACATCAAGATTTGCAGCAGATTGGAAAGAGCGTATCGCATTTTCGGTCATCGGGCCGTTTACCCCGTCAACGGGGCCGGGATAAAGACCTCGGCGCATGAGTTCGCCTTGTATGCTGGAGACAAGGTCCTGATAGTCATTATTGTTTGCTGGTTTATTTTCAGCGCGGAGCTTGTCAACAATGCGCGAGACATCTTCTAGTCCTATACCTAAAGAATCGGCGAGTTGTTGAAGTGCGGCTTTGGCTTCGGGGCTGCCTTGGTCGGCAGCATTTTGATACCACATCAGGGCTTCATCGGGTTGGGGCTGGCCTAGTAAACCGTTTTCATAGATCAAGCCGAGGTTATAAGCGGCCTCGGTGATTCCCTGATTGGCGGAATTTTGGAAATAACGCGCAGCTTTTTGCGGGTTATAGGGCACGCCGATACCCTCGATATTTGCGATGCCGAGATTATATTGTGCTTCTGGATGGTTTTGGTTTGCGGCTTCGTTGTATAGCTTCAGGGCTTTATCCATATCTTTGGAAACGCCGATTCCCTGATGGTATAAAACGCCCAGATTATATTTGGCATTGGCCACGCCATTGGCTGCGGCTTCGGTGAACCAGAGGACAGCGCGGTCTAAATCCTGTTTGATCTGCCCATGGCCCGAAACATAGATTGCGCCCATATCATGCTGGGCTTCAGGAACGCCGTCGAATGCCTTGCGTTCAATTTTTTGGGCAATTTCCGGCAAGTTCGGATCGGGCTTGATCTTGCGTTTCAGGGCTTCTTTATAGCCTTGTTTACTGGCTGGAATGCTGTTTTTTGGCTCTGCGCGCACAGGTGGTTCTTTTATGACTTCCCTTTGGGGCGGCGTTTCTTTCACAGGTATATTATTGCGGGTTGGCTCGATCTCGTTGAGGCGCGCGGCCAGTTTGCTCGGGTTGTTTTCCAGTACGGCGAGCATTTCTTCTTCGTTATTGATATCGATATGGTCAATATCATTGTTGGGCACTTCTTCTTTTTGAAATTCTTTGATTTCATTAGCGCCTTTATGGATTTTTATACCGAAATCGGGTTCTTCGTTATTGGCGCTCGTGATTTCACGAGATTTGATATGCTCTTTTTGTGGCGGTGGTGGTAATTCCTCTGAGGCGATTTCATTATCCGGTGAATGTTCTAGCAGGGCCGCTGTGCTGGTTTGGTTTTTTGCTGTGGTCGTTTCATCGGGCAAGGAGCCAAGCTTTATTTTAGGCGGGGCTTCGGCTTGACCGGATTGGTAAACGGGCGTGGAAGGGGTAAGTGTGTTGGGCTGTCTGATTTCACCAATAATCCAGCCAATCAATAAACCGATCAGCAAGATCATGCCAAGGATATAGTAATTGATCTCGATGGGTTTTTGCCACCAACTCAAAGCATTTTGTTCATCAAGGCGGGCTTGTAATTCTTCCGGCGTGCTGTTTAGGGTTTCATCAGGGATTTTGGGAAATTCGACCCCTGCAACAGCGCCTTGCTGGGTGAGTAAGACCATGGCCTTGGCGTTTAAGGCATCGCGGGTTTCAACGACAGCATTTTCGATGCGTTCGATTTTTCTCAAGATGCGGTTGCGATCCTCGAGTGCTTTCTCAATCTTGCGGTCCAGTTTGAGATATTCACTTGCTGTTTCTTCAAGCTTGTTGTCCAAGGCCTCATTACGGGCCTCGGCTTCGCTCACGCGTTTGGTCAGGGCAACATAGGCCGCGACATTATCGACCATTTTCTGCCCTTGATCTTTCTGGATTTTCTCCAGTGATTTTTGGCGTTTTAAAAGAGCTTGAGCGCGGCCTTTCTGCACTTCTTTTTCTGATGTAATCTCTTTGTTTTGCTCGTCGATTAGCTTTTTTTGTTTTTCGATGGCTTGCTTGATGCTATCGAGTGCTTCTTCGCGGCCCGTGGTTTTTTCCTCAAGCTTTTTCACTAGGGCCTTGGCGTTTTCCATTTGCTTGGAAACATCCTTGACGCTTTCGGAAACGCGCGTGGCTTTTTTGCCGATTTCATTTTGTTTTTTGGCTACTTTTTGTTCGAGATCAATATAGTTTTTTTCGTAATTTTCGGCTTTTTCTTCCAGAGATTTGAGGGATTTTTTATACTCATCAAGTTCCTTTTTGACAGAATCATTGTCGTCATGTGCATCTTTGAGTTTGTTATTGAGGTTTTTCAATAACAGCAAAATCTGCATTTGGGTCTGATTGGCCTTGATCGGTGATTCCGATGTTTTGGCTGGTGTTTTTTTCGTGGCTCCGTTGCTCATATTATCCGTCAGTGGCTTTGGCTTCGTTTCGGCAAGCTTTTTTGTCTCCGGAAGAAGATCGTCATTATCCGCGGTTTTAAAAAATACCCGTCCTTCTGATGTTTGTTCGAAACCCATTATTTAGTGCCTTTACTCAAGTATGATGTCGTTTCATAAAAATTCGCCATAATCCAGACTATACTGCCGTGGGTCTATAATCGCCAAGGAAATCAAGCTCTATGGCGCTATATCCTTTGGATAAGTTATGATTTGACTGTAGAAAATAGCGCTGGACTTGGTTCAAATTCTGTTTTACAGAAATGCTCATGCCAAAGACCCCAAAAACGATTTTGATGAATTTTCTGATGATCTGCGCTTTGCTTGCGGTCAGTGTTTCACCTGCCTGTAAGTTCAGATCAGGCGAGGCGTTTTTGATGGAGATTTGTACGGCTTTTGGTCTTAAAACAATTGCTGTTCCACAAAATGGTAGTGCGCCTGCGGGTGATCAAAATCATGCCAAGAGCCCGTGTATGTTTTGTATAGCCGGACATATTCATCAGGCTGTCTTGAGTGATTCCAGTATTTTGGTTTTATCGTATCCGCAGAGTTTTTCTCGGTTCTGGCAGGAAAATTCTATTTTTCAGTGTCATAAATCCCATGATTATGATTCGACCGGTCCGCCTGTAACTTCCTGATTTTTTTATCATTTTAATTTTTTATTTTAACTTCCAAAATCAGGAGGAAGATATTATGCGCATGCATAAACTATTTTTAATCGCAGGTTTGGCCTGCACTGTAAGCCTTAATCCTTTAACTGCTCTTGCTGATGAGCATTCCATGCATATTGATCATGAGGGTATGCATCATTCATCTGGTCATGAGACGCATAACCATAATGACCTTGTGCCGATTGGTATGATGGGCAGTCATATGCACAAGAAAGGTGACTGGATGGTTTCTTACCGCTATATGCATATGGATATGGATGGTAATCGTGATGGGACGAGCCGCGTTGATCCGGTAACGATAGCAACAACAGAAGCCAATCGATTCTTTGGTATGACCGGTCAGCCCTCTACTTTACGTGTTGTGCCAACTGATATGTCGATGGAGATGCATATGTTCGGGGCGATGTATGCGCCTTCGGACTGGCTGACCCTTATGGCGATGATCAATTTCGAGGAAAAAGAAATGGATCATATTACTTTTGCGGGTGGTATGGGCACGACAGTTCTCGGTAATTTCACCACGAAAAGCGAAGGGTGGAGCGATACCAAGCTGACGGGTTTAATTCGCCTTTTCGAAGATGATATGCATCATGTTCATGCCAATTTGGGGCTGAGTTTGCCAACAGGTTCAATTGATGAGGAAGCCACTGTTCTTACACCGATGGGTATGCGTCCGAAGTTGCGTATGCCTTATGCCATGCAGCTTGGTACGGGCACGTTTGATCTCTTGCCGGGCTTGACTTATTCCGGTCACAAAGGTGATTGGGGATGGGGGGCACAGTACTCGGCCGAGATCCGTCTTGAAGATGAAAACTCCGAAGGCTATGCATGGGGTGACAAGCATAGTCTTAGTGCATGGGGTGCTTATCAATGGACGCCATGGATTAGTACCTCTGCGCGTGTGACAGGCACAACACAGGATTCAATTGACGGCATTGATTCACAAATTATGGCCCCTGTGCAAACGGCTGATCCTGATAATTACGGCGGCGAAGTTATAGAGCTTGGTCTCGGGATTAATCTTTATGGTCAGGTTGGAGTTGTTAAAGGGCATAAAGTGGCGATTGAAGCGACTGCTCCGCTTTATCGTGATCTGAATGGACCTCAACTGGAAACTGATATGAAGTTGACGATTGGTTGGCAATATAGTTTCTAATAAATAATGCAAGGGCCGCTTCAAATGTAAACGGCCTTTTTCTTCTGGTTATCTTTTTAATAATATCATCTTAGTCTAAACATCTTTATGCTTTCAGCCTAAAGTATGATTAGATATATGTTGGAAATAGCAAAAAAGACAATCTGGACGTGGAGTGAAAACTCGCCTTTTATGCACGGGGCGGCAGCAGCGTATTATGCTGTTTTTTCACTGCCTGGATTAATGATTATTATCATGTATATCACAACGTTTTTTCTTGATGAGGAGATGGTTCGTACGCAAATCCAGAATGTTGCCGGTGATTTTGTCGGCGAAGACGTTGCTAACACAATTCAAAACATCATAGATCGTGCAAGGATTGCCGGAGGAGGATGGTCGTTGATTATCGGGGGGCTGGTTTTGCTATTTGGGGCGTCGGGTTTGTTTAATCAGCTTAAAAATTCCTTCAACGAGATTTGGGGTGTGAAAGGCAAGCCGGAGAAAACCATACTTTGGACAGTTATTAACCGCGTTATTGCGATGGGTATGGCGATATTGATCGGCGTTATCTTACTGTGTTCATTGTATCTGTCTACGGCTTTGAAATTATTCAGTAATTGGCTGGCGACTAAAATTCCGGAGCTTGAAGCTCTGCAAACGCTTGAAAATGCGTTTTCATTTCTGGTGATTGCGTTTTTGTTTACGTTGATGTTCAAGATTTTGCCGGATGTCTATATCAAGATCAAATATGCGTTTTTAGGCGGGGTATTATGTTCTTTCTTGATTATGTTAGGCGAGATGCTTTTTACGATGGCGTTGCAATTTTACTCTCCGCAATCAGTTTTCGGGGCGGCAGGATCCATTGTTTTATTGATGCTCTGGATTAATTGTGCCTGTATGATTTTGCAATTCGGGGCGGCCTTTATCAAAGTTTTGATCCTGAAATTCGAAGCCGATGTAAGGACAACCAGATTCGTTGAATTGGCCCAATAATCAACGGATTATACGCCTTGGAATGGTTAATGTTTATTTGCTTTTCTTAATATCTTTATGATAAAATTTTTTCCAAAGATAAATTATAAATAAATTCTGGTGATAAATGTTATGACTGACGAAGAGCAAGAGGTGGAATCTTCAACTAAATTCGCGCATTTTGAGAATGTGCCTCAATATGATTTATATAGTCTGTATTCTCGGCATGCCGAGGTTGCGCGCCAAATTCATGAAGATACTTTGCGAAAAGTAACGGGTAATGATTCTCTGACTGTTGATTTGGTGCAGGAAAGTCCCCTTAAGCCTTCTGGAACAGAGATTATTGATAAGCTTACACAATATGATGTGGTTTCATTTAGTTCGGGTATGAATGCCTTGGCCAGTATTATGAATCCTGATGGTTTAGCGACTGGTAAGGTTGTAGATATGTATAAGAAAGCCTTTGCCGAGGAAGAAATGCCGATTTATGTGGCGGCGGCTGGTAATGATGGAGATACAAATAACATTACCCAAATAAGGGTCGCTGATTTTGGACGAAATACACTGGTTGTCGGTGAAGCCAATCAAAATGAGCAAGGGCATTTCATAGAAGAACATAGTAGTCGTATCAACCCAACTCTTGCCTCGGATAACCCGTTTAATCATGGGGGCAGGTATCAGCTATATGACCTCGCACCGTCTTTGGAGGGGCATGAGGATCTGGTTCGTGATTGGGTAATAAAAACAGAAATTAACAGTGCAATAGATTTGTTTACAAAGTTTAATGCGGCTAATGGGGTTAGTGAGGAAACCATAGCTGCGGGGCAACAGGCTATTTATTATGAACAAATGGAACGATATCAAACTGACGAAGGGCTTAAGGCTAAAGTTGATCAGAAAGTCCAATCATATATGAACAACCCAGAGAGCCTGCATAAAATAATGTTTGCGCAGTTTAAAGAGGACAATCCAACTCTTGATGATAAAGGCTTTGTTACCAATATTGACGGGACATCTTTTTCCGGGCCGGAACAGGCGGGTTATGTTTCTGCGGCAATGTATGAGCAAGAGCAGCGCTTGGAACAAAATTTTCCAGTGTTGACTGAAGATGAAATTACAACCTTGGTTAAATTGGCAACCATTGATACGACGACGCGCGAAGGCGTTGATAAGCCTATGTATGATGATGAGAATTTTGCGGGTCATACTACGGTTTGGGGCGCAGGGCATGGTGTGTTTCAACCTGAAATGTTTCAAAAACTTTTGGAAGAGTCCTATAAAAGGATTGGGGCTGATCCGGATATAAAAAGAGGCTCTGTTACAACGGTTTTAGCAGCTGAACTTGATGAGGGCCATAAGGGTTCTGACGTTGTTAAGGTTCGTCCTGATTTGCCTAAGGGGACTGATATGGTGATTGACCGTATGATTGTTGATGTTAATATGCGTGTAAATGGTAGTTTTCCTCATCTTTTTGAAATTGATTCCGATAATATCTGGGATGCAACACATCGAATGCAGCATGTAAGAAATGATGATTATTCTACTACGTCATGGGTTCGAATTGAAGATAGCCTCGGTGAGGAATTATCATCACGTGATAAATGGAAGGTAAAGTTGCCTGATGGACAAGATGCGACCGTGCAAAGTATGAACATAACGGTTTATGGTTATGAAAAGGGTGGTTTGATGCACCAAATGATGGAGTATAGCAAGGAACTTGCCCGAAAAATGCAAAATGAGGCCAATGTAAAAGAACCGGCTGTTCAGCAAGATGAAGCCCTTACCAATGAGCAAGCCGGTCTGGTTCAAGGTGGGCAAGGTGTTCCGCCTGTCACGACATCTGCCAAGATGTAGGTTTTGTAATTTATTCCGGACTGTAGATTTTCATAAAGCTCGTTAAATCATTATAGGCTTCGATGGCGTGGGTTTGGAAATTTTTGGCATCGTCTTCGCCATTCAGAGTAATGAGTTGTGAAAGAACAAAATATTTTTGATCAGAACCTGCAGATGTTTCTATCTTTATATTGCTTTTCAGGGTTTGATCTTGTTCCTGAACAAGCTTTTTAAATTCATCTGTATCGGGGAAATTGGCCATAATATGAGATAATGTAAGAGTGTGATCGTCACCAAGGTGAGCTATCCAGTAAGTTGGAAACGGGTTCGTTCTGTATTTAAGGCTTCCGTTTTCAATTTGGATATCAGTGAATATTTTCTTATCGGTATCGCGCACAAGGCTTTCCAGAGTTTTTTCCTTTTGAATTAGCGTGTTTGCTTTTGCGTATAGTTCTTTTGCTTTTTCAGGGGTTGGGGAAAGGGTGCCATTTCCTTTCCCGCCGCCCAGATGATATATATCTGCGGCTTTTATGCATCCGCTTTGAATACTTAGGTCACAGGCTTTTTCGTAATATATAGCTGCAGATTTAGCATCTTTGGAAAATTGCATGGCGGCGTGCGCATAATTCATGCAGGCTTTGAAATTACCAAGATCACAGGCCTTTATCCAAAAATCTTTTCCTTTTGAGATATATTCTGATTTTTCTTCAGCGGTTATATTTGCAGGTAGGCCTTTACTATTGACAAAATTATTACCTAAATTAAAACAGCCGCTGGCAATACCGCCTTCACAGGCTTTTTCAAAATAGTGATTGGCTTTGTTTTGGCTTAAGGGGGTGCCTTCATATCCTGACTCATACATGACGCCTGCCATATAGCAGGCTTGCGCGATATTATTTGCATCACAGTCGGTTTCCGTTTCTTCCAGTGTGGCACCTATTGCTTGTATTGGAAAAACCCAGAGAGCAATAATCAATAGCCAAAGACGTAAGCAAGACATATGTAATCCGTTCTTTTTAAATTATGATGATGTTACGACCATAACGCATAAGATATATGATCACAATAATATAGCGTATTGGGAAAAGAGGGGGCTACTTTTCTTTATCGAAGAGGAAAATCGACGTATTGTGATCAGGATCTTTTTCGCGTTTTTGGGCCACAAGTTTCCAGTTTTTAAAGACGGATTTATGGATGGGTTTGTTGTAGATTACAACGGTGCGGCTTGTTGCTTTTTCAAGATTATCGCGGACTTTTTCCAGAATTATATCATTGGCTGGGTTGTATAGGTAAATTACTGTCTCGGGGCTGTAATCTGTAAACAGACTCATATCCATATTATGCAATTCTACAGTATCATTAATACGGAAATGCCTTAGATTATTGGCAGCATGATCCAGTAGAGGTTTATAGTAGTCAATACCAATGATTTTTTTGAAGTCATAGCAAAGGCTTGCGATACATAATACTTTGCCTTTGCCGCATCCAAGATCGTAAAAATTAGCATCTTTAAGGTTTATATATTTGCTGGCTTGATTAAGGCCATAACGTGCTTCACTTGTGGCGGAGGCTCGGTAGCGTACGCCATGTTCCAAATTCGGGATGTTTTGAAAATCATATTTTTCCAACCACGAGGATGTGTCTGTGCCGTATTTCACGTCATAGAATAAATTCTCTTTTGCGTGGTCGAGAATTTTTTTGATTCCACCTTGGTGGAAGAGGAATGAATAATGTTTTGCTTCGCGTGCTAATTGTTTCATGATCTCAATACCTTGGCATTTTGCCATGCAAAATTAAAAAGGACTCTAAAACTCTCAGCCCATTTCGGGTTTTTGATAATGTTGATGCGGACCGTGTCAATGTCGAATGCGATTAAGGCCAGCTTGTCGCCATAGGCGTAAAAAGACTGATCGCAGAAAAACTCCGAGGGGACGGCACGATATTCGGCGAATTCATCGGCAATATAAAAATCATCACCTTCTTCGATAAAAATTTTGAAATTAAAATTCTTCAATTCTTTCATTCTTTCCGAGTGTTTTTTATAACCGGCCTTGGTCATCCATTCGATCCAGTTTTTTTCATCAACGTTTGATACGCAGATCTCGCCACCATGTTTTTTGACAGTTTCATAAACATCATTCATAAAGGCCGCAAAACCTTCACGACCATATAGTTTTTGTACTTCATCAACTGGCTTTGCAGCCACGCCATCATTCGGTAGAAACACGATACTGTTATTATCAAAAAATGATGTAATGCTTTCCATGCTATTAAGGCTGATCTTCTCGCCTTTTTCGAAATTTGCTATGGTCAGGCGTGTTAGATCAATTCTCTCGGCCAGTTCAGATTGGCTGATATCCATCAAGGCACGTGCAGCTCTGCATTGTTTGCCGTTTATCATAATATTTATTTATCGTAATTAATATCCAACATCAATATGCAAATTAAAATATTTTTGCATAATGTATGTATTTTTTTACATATACAGGATAATATTTATTCATAAAGAAAAAGATAATATATTTTTTGTATAAATTTCTTGACATTATAGAGGGGTTTTCCTTATAACGTCTGTAAATAATAAAGATAAGCGTTTTGAACGTAATAGCAGGTATAACTTCCCCCACACAATTTTATACCTGATTTAAGTCAGTCACTCCGGGCTCGGTTTCTTCCCCCCACACACACGAAAAACCAACCGGAGTGGCTATTATTTTTTTACGGAGCTTGGGTAAGATAAGGATCAGCATCAACTGTGCTGCCGCCGATTAAAGTGGTTTCGCCGCCGATTAAACCTGATGTATTGCCCCACCAGTTATTTTCGGCTTTTAGCTCATCCCCATCAAGATCAAGATATAATTCCACGCCACCATTATTATAAGAGCTATTATTACCAGTCGAGCCAAGTGACCCACCGCCCATATCTGCTATGATTGATCCAGTTGACGTGTCTGTAAAATAAAAACTTTGTAGCGTATTATTTGTAGAAATATTGTTTTGCATTGATATTGACAATGTACCACTACTTGCGCTTGGTATGCTTGCTCTGTAACCGTTCGAGATGTTGGATGTTGATGTGTTTGAAGTCAGTGTTGAAACAAGACTATTGCCTTCATTCAGTACCCAAAATCCATGCCTTGAATTCGAGGTGGCCAAGTTATTGCTTGCTGTTAATGTTAGATCGCCAGTATCTTGTGTTCTAAACAAGAAACCATCGCGGTCATTATCATAAGCTGTGTTATTGGTGAGTGTTGCGTTTGCGGTTGCAGTATCTTCGGCAACTATATAAAAGCCATGACGCCATCCGCCTGTATTATTATAGGATGTATTGCCATCAAAACTGGCTGTTAGAGATGAATTATCAATAGCACGAGCATAAATGCCGTGATTATTATTATTTCCTGAAATATTGTTATTTATTGTTACTGTTAGATTTCCATTGATTTGTGACAAAAGGTAAATGCCTATGCTGGTTGTGCTGTCGACAGTGTTGCCAGAAATTTCAGCTATTACGGTTGTATCGTTATTGGCGCGTGCTTGAATGCCAAAGTCACCATTACCTGTAACCGTATTATTTCTAATGATCCCGTTTGATGTTGCTCCAGAGGTGTTTCCAAGCAGAAGGATACCGTTAAGAGCGTTTGTTACTGTATTGTTCTCTATAGTTGATGTCACTGTGGCGCCAGTGTTGGCGTAGCTATATATATTAATTTGAGCATTATTATCTGTCGTGTTTCCAGAAATCGTAGAAATGATATGGGAGTTATTGCTTGCAGTTGTTTGAATACCTGTTGCTTGTGCTTCTCCGCTATTATTATTTGCTGTGTTATTGGTAATTGTTGCTCTAACGAGAGATGATGTATTTGAATTTATTCTGATGCCTTCATCAAAATTTGCGTTGAAAGTACCTTGTGTAATGGTTGTGTCTAATACAGTCGAAGCGTTGTTTGTTATAATATATATGCCGCCATCGCCGTTATTACTGGAGGTTACGTTACGGACGGTTAGGTTATGGGCATTATTATCATTATATTCAGCAAATATACCCTCATCAGTCGCGTTTACAGATGTCACTTCTGTAATGGCTGTGTTTCCGGCATTGGTAATCTGGATATTATCATCTGTAGCGCCGTCAATTGTTAGTCCTGTAATTTTTATATTATTGGCGGTTACAGAAATTCCATCACCTCCTGTATTAGTAATGGTCGGCGGGCCTGTGGGATCAGCAGGTATAATGGTAATGGAAGAAATAGTTGCGCCATTACTTGTGCCAAAGCGCATGCCGTCAAAGGTCAGGTCTGATCCTGCACCCATAAGGGTTTGCCCTTGATCATTAAGTGATATGCCGGCATTTTGGCCTGTTGTTGTGCCATCTCCGCGGTGGATATAGATGAGGTCATTATCGCTTGCGGCGGCTTCCGCGGCGGCTAGCGTGTTATAGGGTGTCTCGACGCTGCCATTGCCACCGCCTGCAGCTGTGTTATTAACGTGTATGACATTTTGGGTCAGCCCTGTGGTGGCATTGGTCAAAGGTTTGTTTAGTCCGTCATCGGTGATGGCCTCATTGGAGACGATATCAATATCTCGCTCCGGACTTTCATCAAGCCGAGCGCGCAAGCCTTCTTTCTGGTAGCTTTTCTTATGGCCCAAGGGAAAGCGGATGGTTGCTTCAAGAAAGCCTTGTGATCCACGAACATCGTCGCTTTGGAAGCTGGCCCCTAATTCGATATCCGGCGTAATGTCGCTGGCCAGACGTGTGCGCCATCCTGAAATATCTTCGGCGCGGTCACCTTCAAAATGAAACAGGCTGCCGTAAAGTCTTGTGGAATCTGTATATTGGTCAAGGAAATCCGGTTTCCAGCCAAATTCTATATCTGCGCCGATCAGGGCTTCTTCAACAAGGATTTGGTCTGTGTTGACGACAATTTGGTTGCCAACGAAACTTGCTGAACCACCATTAGGGTTGGTTTGGGTGTGGGTTTTGCTGTCATTAAGTGGAATATAAGTATTAAGTTTGAGGTCAAAACGATCAGTATAAAGTTCGGCACCACCTGTGATCTGGTTGAAGTTTGATCCTCGTTCGGTCAAACGTCTATCCAGCCAGCCATGCGCACCTATAATCCCCTTGCGTCCCCCTAAATCAACCATTTTACGGTAGCCAAGACCAATATTACCTTCGCGGTGGTCGTGATCATCACCCATCATCCGGATATCAGTGTATAAGACACTCTCTTCATCCTGCATCACAGGAATCCAAAATTCACTCATCAAAATCGAGCGTTCATGCCCGTAACGCCAGTTTAACTCTACGCGTGCCTCTAAGGGCTCTTGTGCAATAACTTCACAAGGCCATAGCGAAATCAGACCGATAGATAACAAAAAACGACGCATTATTCAGATTACTTGGTTACAGGAGTGTTTACTCCATTTAAGCATCATAACAATAAAGCTTGTTTGTCCATATTTAAATAGAAGTTCTTGAACTTTTGCCAAATAATAGGGGAATACCAGTATTTAGGCTATGTTTTTCTAAATAATTAACCCATGAACAGGTTTTATATTTGCACTATCGGGGTAGATTGATGTGCGTAATATAGTATCTGAAAGGCCAAAGTGATCCATTAATATACCTTTTGTCACTCCACGAACATCAATAGTTGGACGGATGTCGCGGTTTTCGTATAAATCCCGTGAGGCCAAGCCGGGCCAATTATGGTAGATGCGGCCACCTTTTAAAGCGCCGCCAAATAAGAACATTGTTCCGGCTGTTCCATGATCTGTTCCACGATTACCATTTGGGCGTGCTGTACGACCAAACTCGCTGATTGCTACGATAATGGTTTTTTGCCATGAGTGTTTCATTTCTTTTTTCATGGTCTCAATGCCGCGTGCGAAAATATCAAGCGTATTGGCCATATTGCCGCCCTCTGTTCCCTGATTGGCATGCGTATCCCAGCCACCTAGTTCTAATGTTGCGATACGTGGACCATTGGGTTGTTCCAGCATTTTTCCAGCCATTTGGGCCATGGTTGTAAATCCTCTGGGGGATCGGCTTTGGCGCGCCATTTGTTTCTCATTGCTACCATGCATGGAATCCGTCGTCATGTCCTGAATATTCAAGGCTTCATTAAAGGCTGAGGCGAAAATCTGGTCATGTTTATAAACTTTCTGGATGAGCGAGATATAATCATCACTAATATCAGGCAGGGCAGAGGGTGCCCATGACCCGACTTTAGTATTTCCCCGCAGGGCGAGAGGAATTCCTTGTCCTACGGCTAGCCCCAAAGACTCATCACGTTGATCAATTGCGCCTACCAGACGGTTTACCCAGCCATCACGCAATGCATTAGGTTTTGTTGAGCCAAGTTCCAGAACGTTTTGTGCGTCAAAATGAGAACGTTCACGATAAGGGGTGGCACTGGCTGGAATGGCAATCATTTCTTTGGCTTTGTATAAATCGGCAAATGGTTCAAGTGAAGGGTGCAGTGCAAAGAATGGATCTATTTTGATCAATGCGGAATCCTCGATAACCAGTTCCCCGCGTAAGGCCTTATAATTCCTGTCGCCATAAGGGATTAATGAAGCCATACCATCCATACCACCGCGTAAAATAACCATGGCAAAACGTCTATCTGTTCGGGCGGCGGCAAAACTTAATCCGGGATATAGGGTTGAAGCCATAGCTAGCGCGGCTGTTGAGCACATTCCCGATAAAAAATCACGACGTGTTACCATAGGTTTATCTCCTTTGCCATTCCGGACTGGCGAGCATGAGGGCTAGTCCTTGTGTGCCGCTTGGGGCGCGTTCTATCCATGTTAATGTTTCCGGATTGGCCAATTGTCCGAAGCTATGTTTGGCTATATCCAAGGGGTTGTCTTTGATACCGGTAATATTTGATACGGCATGACACCATTCAACTCTGTTTAATGTGGCATTTGGTGATATCCAGTCTTCGGCTTTATCCGGCCAACCGGCAGGTGATGGCGCGGCAAAAGGTCTGTGATCCATCAGAGCCAAAGATTGAAATATTTTTCTATAATCTGCTTTATTTGCTCCGTCGCCTAATAAACGCATCGTACTAATGATAAGCTCATAAGGTGTTTTGATTTTGGATAAGGGGTATTTCTCTATTTCGGGTAATTCAATAAGAGTCTCAGCCATAGCTTTCAAATCACCATCTGTTTTTTTAAAGACTTTTTCCAAATGTTTAATGGTGCTGTCAGGTGGATTATCAGCAATGAAATGCCGTGCCAGCTTTGTTGCAATAAAGCGTGCGGTTGAAGGATGGTGGGCTAAGTCTCGCAAGGCATCAATACCTTGTTGCTGTCCGTTTTGGGGATAGGATTTTCCAAGCAAAATATGTGTGCCTGGCTCATGGATGACGTCAATATATTGAAATCCGCCGCCGCCCATTTTGGCAGGTGTAATTGTCCATCCTGTAATGATTTTAGCCAGTGCAATAACGTCTTTTTGTGTATATCCGCCATTTACGCCTAGCGTATGGAGTTCCAGAATTTCACGGGCAAGATTTTCATTAAGCCCACGATTTCTCCTTTTGCCCATTCGTGAATTCGGACCAAAAGAAGTCATATTATTCAAGTAATTCAGCATAGCAGGATGGGCAACTACGGCGAGTAACATATCCGAAAATTTTCCCAGAACATTGGGTCTGATTGCTTCACGTTCAAACACACCGACAAGTCCGCTTAATTGTGGTTTTCCGGCTGTAGAGACTGTAAAATGGTTGCTCCAGAAATGAACTAGTCTGTCAAGAAAAGGCGCATCCGTATTCAGGGAATGGAGAAACCTTGCTTCGGTTTCTTGCATGTAGGTGTTTTTTATTGCTTCACGGATTCGTTTCTTTTGGTCGCGATCTTTTTTTCCTCTGATGCTGGTCATTTGTTTTGTCAGAGAATTAGAATTTTCGAATGTCCCTTTTAATAAAGCTTTTTGTGGTGATTGTAGCTGATTATGCAACCATTTTTGTAAACTGGCCGGGGAATCCTTGGGCTCATTGTTTGGTTGTGGTCCCCAGCCAAAACGGTGTAGTGCTGTGTAAAAATGCATAGTTTCCCTCATAAATATAGGTTGCTATAATATATTCTACGTGTGTTTCAGGTGAAAACCTGCGAAAAAAGAAAATAAATTTGAAATAAGGGTTTTTATTTAGATGAATTTTAAAGGCAGTTCTCCAAAGTCCGAGAATATCACCGAAGTTGAGCATCTGGTTGCTGGTGAACAACGTGCTCGTTTGAAAGGGCATAAAGGCGGGGTGTTTTGGCTTACGGGTTTGTCGGCTTCGGGGAAATCAACTCTGGCGATGTCGATTGAACGGGAGCTGACCAAGCTGGGTTTTCATGTATATGTGCTTGATGGTGATAATGTGCGGCGTGGCTTAAATGCGGATCTTGGATTTGCGCCAGAAGACCGAACAGAAAATATCAGACGAATTGGTGAGGTTGCTGCTTTGATGGCGGATGCAGGGCTGATTGTTATCACGGCTTTCATATCACCATATAGAGAAGACCGTGATCGGGCGCGAAAGGCTTCGGCAGACAAGTTTCATGAGCTTTATGTGGCAGCCGATATTGAAACATGTAAAAAACGTGACCCGAAGGGGCTTTATAAAAAGGCTTTTGCCGGTGAGATCAAGGAATTTACAGGGATTGATGCGCCGTATGAAGCGCCGGAAAATCCAGAATTAAAACTTAATACTGGTCAGGATGATATTGAAACGTGCGTAAGTCAGGCAGTGGATTACGTTAAGGCGTCAGTGGCTTTGGATAAGTCTTAGTTTTGACGCTGGAGTGCGGCTAGTTTTTCGTAAGTGCCCATGCATTTTTGCAAGAGTTCACTGCTGTATTTTTCTTCGATTTTCTTCTTGGATTCCCTGAAGGAAAATACGGGATCAATTGTTATATTGAGTATGTTATTAATGCGCTCGTGCACCTGCTCATTTCTACAGAGTGTTTCGTAGCAAATAAAATGGATATGGGTGCGATCTTCTTTATGGGTCTCGTAAAGCTTTGTATAAAGCAGATACCATTGCTCTAGCCAATGATCTAATGTATTGGCGTCGGCGAAGTCCAGATTACCTGACATGATGGGTTTATAGTCCAGACCAAACTCGCTATGGCCGATCCAGTTCATATAATTGCGGATGAATTTATCGTTTTCTTGTTCTTTCGAGAATTTTTTATGCTGGGAAAGTAATGAAAAGCAATGTTGCAAAGGATCGCGGAAAGGGATCAAAATTTGTGCATCGGGGAAGGCGCTACGGATTCTCTCAACGCGTCTGATATTTTGGTTGTTTTTGCTTAAATAGCGGGTTTTTTTGTATTTATGAAGGATAAGCGTTACATAATTTTGAAATAAGGTCTCCCAGTTTTCTTCATCTTCAAATGTGTTCCAGAAAACCTCTTCAAAGGCTTCGGGGGAGTTGGTTGTAACCATAATGCCATCGCCATGGGCACGTTCTGCTGCTTCTTTGTGGGTTTCAAAGACATTAATTTTGTTCCAAAGGTTGGGGCTGAGGATGAAAGGCATGTCTTCATAGGTCAGAGAGGCAAAGTTTCCTGTTTCATAGATCGCATTCAAAATGATCGTGGTGCCGGAGCGTGCTAAGCCGGTGACAAAAACGTGGTTTGCCACTTTATCATTTTGGCATTTTTTCAGGAACATGCCTTGTTCCAGATCAAAGCTGATTTCCCGCATGAAACGAGGGGATAGGCTGATGCGGTGTAGGAATTTCTGTAAGGCGCTATAGTTGTTCATAAGCGTTTTTTGATCTGGTTATAAATGATGATAATCGCAATAGACTCTAGAATGCCAATGATAGAAATAGCAAGGGTATAAAGGCTTGGCGAAATAAAGTAAAAGACCAAGAAAACGAGGATAATGCCAAGTAGGATGGCTAGTATCATGAGTGAATTTTTCATTAGCATCATGGCGTAAGTCGGCACAATGCATTCTTTCCAGTGATCACTGATTTTACTTGAGGGCAGGACTTTCGAGACTTTTTTTATGATCTTTAGATTGGTCTTTGTCCATTGCACAATATTGGAACGGCAAAAAATTTCGTAGGCAATAATACAAAATATAACGAGGAAAATATGGTCTATCAATTTTCCGGCTCGTTAGTAGGTTGGCTTTTTTCAACTGTACCTTCTGATTCTTTTTTCCTTTTGTTTTTGAAGGCTCTTTTGATGGGATAGTATAATATGCCGAAAAGTGCCAAAAAGAATGCGGCAACCAAGCCCACAACTGTTGCGATAACGCTGCCTGCCATGCCCGGGCCGATATAGGCTTGTGCGGTAAAGGGAAAAATAACAAAGGCAACTGTTAAGAATGATTTTAACGCTTTTGATTTCATGGGCAGTCCTTTTTATTCTGTAAGTCTCGGACTATAGCTAAATCTTCGGGTTTATACAAGATTCTTGACCATCCTACTGGGTAGATATTGCCGTTCGGAGCACGGTTTATATGTTCCCAACGGAGCGAGCCATCATTGTTAAAATACAGGGTTCGACCATAATCAGTTTCTTCTATATATAGGTCACCATTATTCAGAATTTCTGATCGTCCTCCGGTTACAGTTCTGACATCATGTTTGGTTAGTGCGTCTTTGAGGTAAGAAGAATATTTACCCGTTTGAAAGTCATATATTAGAATCTCGTTGGTACCGTCAACAATATTTCCGCTGACAGTATTTACGCTATTGTTATTAAAAATAGCTATTTGATGGTCATTGAGAATATCTACGTCATGCTGGTTGTAGAACTTTCCGACACCTTTCCATAGAAGCTCATTGGTAGAGGGGCGGTAAAGACCAACCATAGATTGGTGGCGAAGAGAAAAGAAAATGTCCCCTTTTTTCCAATATGGACCGTCTTGCTTAACAGGTTGAATGTCATTCATATGAAGCGTGTCACCGTAATATTGCGGAGCATAAATGGAAAATAGTAAATATTTCATATCATTTTCAATGAAAAGCTCGGTGACAGATTTTGTATAAAGGATGTCTCCTTTTGGAGAGAGTTTTGTAAAAGCATCATCAAAATATGTGCCGTTTTGGTTTCCAACGTATTTGGAATCAATGTTGTATGGGAATAAACGGCTAGAGACCCAGATATTGTTTTCATGGTCTCGTTCAATAGAGTGGTGAAAATAATCCTCTTCATTTTGCCAAATAGGTTCACTGCAATATCCTATTTTATTCAAAGGTGCAGTATCTTGGAAAACAAGGCTGCCATCTTTACTTAATAAAGGGTGGCCTATAAATCCACGTGTATCGTTTTTATCTCTGAGTAAACCTGCGAACTCGGGATTTTCTTCGTTAACTTTTTTGTATATTTCATTCAGGTCAGGGTTCCATCTATGTAGGGTTTCAAATGATCTTAGATCAATCAGATCTACAACATTTTCATTAAGGGCGCCGTCATAATGAGATAGAAGTAGATATATTTCTGTGTCATTCGGTTCGCCAACAAACCCTGTCTTTTTCGGGAAACGGTCTTCTAAAATTAAATCCTGATTAAGTGTAATAATATTGTAGATATTAAGCGGGATGGTGGCCAGAAAGATTGCTGGTTTTGAAAGTAATTTGAATGTAGAGCCACCTGTTAGGCCATGGTGAATTAGGGCGCCGAAAAGTATGGTGAAAAGAAAGCCTAAAAGTAGTGTCAGGTATAAAACCCATAATTCTATTTTTCTGAACACGTTTCTGAGCCACCCTTTTTATTAATTACAGCTCGAACTATATCCAAATCTCTGGGCGTGTACAATATTCTGGACCATCCCACGGGATAGATATTGCCGTTTTCTGCGCGGTTTATATGTTCCCAACGGAGCGAGCCATCATTGTTAAAATAAAGGGTTCTGCCGTAATTGGTTTCTTCTATGTATAAGTCACCATTATCCAGTATTTCAGAACGACCTTCTGTTATGGATCTAATGTCATTTTTGGTCATTGAATCTCTGAGGTAAGATGAATATTCATTGGTTTCAAAGTCATATATTAATACTTCATTTGTGCCGTAAACAACTATACCATCAAAGCTATTTACACTATTGTTATTAAAAATAGCGATTTGATGGTCATTGAGAATATCAACATCATGCTGGTTGTAAAACTTTCCCACGCCTTTCCATATGACTTGATTTGTAGAAGGACGGTAAAGCATGACCATGGACTGGTGTCTGAATGATAGAAAAACGTCACCTTTTTTCCAATATGGTCCGTCTTTCATAACGGGTTGGATATCATTCATATGAATGGGATCGTCAGAGTATCTATCAACATAGATTGAAAATAGCAAATAGCGCATATCGTTTTCGATAAAAATCTCGCTGACTGATTTTTGATACAGGACTTCTCCATCGGGGCTAAGTTTTGTAATACCTTCATCGAGAAGGACCAGATTGTCTGTGCCCACATATTTTGAATCAAAGCCATATGGGTACATCCAGCTTGAAACCCAGATATTGCCTTCTTCGTCTTTTTCTATGGAATGATGAAAATTATCATGCGCATTTTGCCATATAAGGTTGCTACAAAAATCAATTCTGTTCAAGGGTGAGGCATCTTGAACCAGAAGGCTTCCATCTTCAAATAAGATCGGGTGTATGATACGCATACGGCTTTCATTTCTTACCGACGTAAATTCTGCAAATTCTATGCTGCCGGTTTCTAAAGTCTTTTCTATGATTTCTTTGTAGTCAGGATTCCATGTATGAATTGTTTCAAATGTCCTTAAATCAACTAATTCTACAATACTCTCTGCTAGATCACCATCATAGCGAGAGAGTAGAAGGTATAGCTCCTGATTATTGGGCTTGCCGATAAAACCTGCTTTATCAGGGAAGCGATCTTCGACGATCAGATCTTGATTCAAGGTGAGTGCATTA
The DNA here is from genome assembly GCA_002320665.1 of Micavibrio sp. UBA1672. Classification (GTDB taxonomy): domain Bacteria; phylum Pseudomonadota; class Alphaproteobacteria; order Micavibrionales; family Micavibrionaceae; genus UBA1672. Next base: position 4,978 of record DCKO01000052.1, on the reverse strand, counting down.
TAGAAGTTATGTGGTATTTCGGCGATAAATAATGCTGTTTTGGAGAATTTGCCGAATTTTTTTTCTCCAACAAGTTCTTGGCGGGCTAATGCAGCGACTAAAACTGTTACGGCAAGAAAAAATAATATGATCAGATATAAAACCCATATTTCTACTTTACGGAACATATTACGATATCACCCTGAACTTTTGTTTTTATGAATTTCTTCAAAATACAAAGAATAAAAAACTTGTGCAACTATGAAATATCAAATCATCTTAGTAAGATGTTTTTTCTTGATCACGTTAGTAATCATAAATCCGCATGAAAAATAAAAATAATAATGACTGAAATAAAAACATTACTGCTTATAGCTACTCAGCTTCCTAACGAAGCCTATATTTTATTATGTATCACATTTGTGATTGTTATCGTTACATGGTGGGGTAAACAAAGGCATTTATTGAGTGTATTAGAGGCTCATCAGGAATTAAAACGTTTAAAGAAGAAGCGATGTCCTAAGGAACAAATGATTCATTTGCGTAAAGTTGACCCATTTGTTTTTGAAGAGATGATTATGACCGCTATTAAGAGACGAGGGCATAAGATAAGGCGTAATAAACGCTATACAGGTGATGGGGGTATTGACGGAAGGTGTAGAATTAAGGGACGTGACTATCTAATACAAGCCAAGCGTTATAAAAACCATATTAATCCGCAGCACGTGGAGGCATTTCTTGTTATTTGTCGCAGTCAGAAACAGAGGGGGCTGTTTGTGCATACAGGTAAAACCGGACGTAAAAGTTGGAGCCTATCACAGACCAAAGATTTAGAGATAATAAGCGGAACTAGATTGCTTAATCTATTACTTAATCAACCGAATGAAAATCCTGATCACGTTAGTGATCATAAATCCAAATAAAAAACAAAAGAAATTTAAAAATTAAAAAAAAGAAATCTATCTGTTCTTTCACAGTGTTGTGGTGGTCGCCATAGGGGGCTTATATTTTCAGCGTCTTCCATTCTTCGCTAAGATACATGCTTGGCGCATGTGCTCATTATTCCAGACACTGAAAATATAAGCCCCCTATGGCTAGGTCAAGCATCGTGCCAGTTGTCAAGGAATGGGATAGATTATTTTGGAATATTCAGGAATTGGATATGCGTTAATATTCTGGAACTTGTGTGATGGATAGCAAGATATTCTAAGCATGTTGCCCTAAACTATAGTTACCGCTGGTATTTAGCTGTGGCGGTTTAACCCTTCTGATTATTTAAAACTTTTAAGGAGAATAAGCGATGAAACGCTTTTTTCTACCCCTTGCATTATCACTATGCGGGGGTTTTTACGTTAGTGGCGCAGCGGCTACGCCGACTTGCACCGCTGGAGCGCCTAGCGCGCCTATTACAGCGCCTTCGGGTGTAGATGTGTATGTTACGTCTACTCTTGGTCTCAGTAATTGTGACCGACACCGAACCTCTACAGATAATAGTTTAAGTGATAGTGCTGATACTTCTGTTTCGTGGTCTCATAGCCATGCGGGTACTACGATTTCTGCTAAAAGAGCCAATTCAGCTATAGCCCATGCCAAGGAATTAAGAACATCTGTTTCTACTTATGGCTATGATTTCGGTGATACAGGTTCAGCTGCTTCGATAGGAAATCAAAAGCATTATGCGAAGGCGCAGAACCAATTTGTGTTTACTTTATCATCTGGTGATGTGCCTTTAAATGTACCTTACAGGGAATGTAGTACGTTTGATTCACTGGATGAATATACATATGCGCCTCAAGCTAATAATACGGCAACAAGTGTTAATATTAGCGGCGGCGGATATTCTTATACGGATACTGGCTCGTACTTTCCTCTTCAACATTCTTATACAAGGGATCGTAAGAAAAGAATTTGTAATCAGGGTTACTACACTCTTACTAGTGCGGCAACTTATACAGTAAATATTATCGTGTCTTCTGATGCACAGGGTTGGTACGATTTAGTTGATACGCCAACCGTTCAGGAATTTTACGGGACGTTGCATAGCTATATTGATTTTGATGTGCAAGGTACTGGCATTTCTTGCACAAGTGATTCCGGTGATGCTGTTGGCTGTGAAATGGAGATACCGCCTGATGAGGTGCGAACCTCTACCAAGGCTTCGGAGACTGCGGCAGCAGGGGGTAATAAAAAAGGAAGTGAAATTGCTTGTGCTGATAATCCTGATAGTAAAGCCTTGGTTGGTGGCCCGATCAATTATTTTTACGGCTATAAACATAAAGACCAGATCGATTATGTGAACGGGATTTTATCCTTTACCCGTAATTACCGCAGTGATCGTGATTGGATCACTGGAAAGATGGGTAAGCGTTGGCGGCATAATTTTGAAGGACAATTAGTCTACGCAGAATATGGCAGCAGTAAGTTTGCTGATGTGGTGGATAGTAGCGGCGCTATTGTCATGTTTTATAAGGTGGGTACAGGCGATTGGACGCCTTATTATGATGATGTGACTGCAACGTTATCGGGTGATAGCACCAATGGCTTTACCTATACGACGAACACCGATACACGGGAAATCTATAATGGTTCGGGTGAGCTTATTCGCATCGAATACCAAGGCTATGAAGCTGTAGATTTAAGTTATGTGTCTGGCCGTTTGGATGAGGTGTCTAACGAGCACGGGCAAAGCCTGGAATTTAGCTATAATAGTGATGGCTATATCTCTTCAGTTGTTACTCCAACCGGCACATTTACTTACACCTATGATGAAGAATTTAATCTTGAAACGGTCACCAAGCCGGATACAAATTATATTACTTATGTTTATGAGGATAGTAATTGGCCGCATGCTCTGACCTCAATTGAAGATGAGCGTATTGACTCAATTACAGGTAAGGGAAAGGTTATTGGCACGTATACTTATGATGCTACAACGGGCAAAGCTTTAACGACTTCTGCGCCGATCACCACTGGCGGTTCACCTACGAACAGCACTTATACGATTACGTATGTGGACGAAGATAGTACTAAAGTAACCAATCCTTTAGGCAAAGAAACCACCTACCATTTTACAACAGTAAATGGTTTGAGAAAGCTCGTTGAAGTAGAGGGACATGCCAGTACAAGCGGTTTATGCGCTGCTGCCAATAAGTATTACAGCTATACAAGTGAGGGGTGGCTTGAAAGCGTTACGGATTGGGAAGGGAATGTTACGACCTATAATTATGACGGGTCCAATCGCGTTAATGAAATCATAGAAGATGATGGGGGCAGCGAAGAACGCGATACAGATATTACCTATATCGGCTCTACGCACCTTGTTAATACGATCACGCGCGGTGATCTGGTGATTGATTATGACTACCATGCAGATGGTTCAGGGCGTTTAATCAAAGTTACCTATACGGATAATGGCGCAACGCCTAGTCCTGTAAGCCGTGAGCATGAGTTTCAGTATTTTGATAATACTACGGATGGGAATGGCAATACGGTTTTAGGCAAGCTCAAGAAATATATAGACCCGAAGGATTACGAGACGGATTACACTTATGACACAAATGGGTTTTTAAAAACCGTTACCAATGAGAAAAATCACGTATGGACTATTTATGCTCGTGATACAGCAGGCCGCATTACTGAAATAATTGATCCAAACGGTACAAAGGATAAGATCGAATATGACAGCATGGGCCGTGTTGAAAAATATACGCAAGCCAATAACCGCGCTGATCCGATCAAAGGTGCAACGACTTATTACTATAATGAGGATGGGGCGCTTTATCGTGTAAATCAGGCCAATGGTGTATACATCAAATATTTTTATGATGAAGCCGGTAGGCTCGAACAAAGCAATAGCCAAGATGACAGCGTGTATTATTACTTTGATCCGGCTGGAAACGTTCTCGATACCAAGTTCAGAAAGGTTGCCGGAGGCTCTCCGTTTACCTATGGGTACTTTCAGGAATTTGACGAGCTATCGCGTCTAATCGAGCATCATAATACGACTAACTCAGTGAGTTATGAATATGATTTAAACAGCAATGTCACCTCTATTGCAGATGGCAATGATAAGCCTGCGACCTTTGCGTATGACGGGTTAAATCGTTTGATATCGACGCAAGACCGGCGCGGTGTTGAAAGCGGCATAACCACTAACGGTGTGACCGAGTTTGCTTATAGCGAGCTTGACGATCTGTTAGGCGTTGATTTTACTGCGACCAAGGATAGTGCGGGCAATAACTATGATGTAGCGCTTGAAACGACCTATGATGTGAATGCCTTTGGTGAGGTGGAAAGCGAGACCAGCCTGGATCGTGGGACGACCACTTACGACTATGACGATAATGGTAATCTGATCGAGCGCATAGACGATACGGGCCGCGAGGTTGAGTATGGCTACGACGAAATCAATCGTTTAACCTCGATTGTATATCCCAACCAAACCACCCTTAATGTGACGCTGACTTATGACACGTCTACAGGTTGCGGCGCAGGGCATGAGGGGCGCTTATGTCAGGTGAGCGGTGATTTTGGCACGATCAATTACGTCTATGACGATGTAGGGCGCGTGACCAGTGTTACCAAAACGCCGAGCGGGGCAAGCTTTAGCCTGACCACGACTTACGAGTATGACGCGGCGAATTATCTTGTCGGCATTACGTACCCGTCAGGGCGCGAAGTAACCTATGATTACGATAATAACGGCAATGTAATCGAGGTTATTGGCGATCTGAACAGCACCGCCACGACGCTGGCCGATAATATGGTGTATATGGCGTTTGGCCCTGTGGAGAGCATGGATTACGGCAATGGTCATAGCGAGACCAGCACCTATGATGATGCGTATTGGCTTCTGACCCGTGAGGTTACAGACGGCACGATCGTTATGGATGATACCTACACTTACGATAATAACGGGAATTTGCGCACCTACACGGATAAGGATAGCAATAGCAATCTTTTAAGCTACACCCGTAATGACGAGCTACGCAAGCAAGAT
>DCKO01000050.1 GCA_002320665.1 Micavibrio sp. UBA1672 | reverse complement strand
ACTGGAATGCCAAGTTGTCGTCCTGTTTCGAGAAAAATAAAATCAATTGAATAAAGGAGCGTCGACGATACGCTGAGCATGCTGACGAATTTCCTGACAGCTCCGGCACAAAACAACATCCAGGATTTGGTCAAAGCATAAATTATAAAAAAGCCAAGAAGAAAAACTTTATAGACAAATAATTTATTGGCTTCGGTAATCATGCCATGTGCGTCAACCACAAACATAATAATAGAAAAACCTATAAATCCGGCGATGAGTGAATTAAGGATAGCATAGCCACTTAGATCAAGTTTTTGGATCAAGCTTGGCTCTGTTAAAGCTTTGACTTTGCGCCTGAGGCTAATGGTTTTGATAATAGAAACAAAAAGATAAATCACCAGAAAAACCAGAATTGACATGGAAATAGCGTTGCTAAATCTTTTTGTTTTTTCTGAGTCACTAGTAAAAAAAGCTTTCCAGTTTTCAGATATAGCCTGCAGAGCCTGATCCTTGTCCCGCAAGGTATCGCTCCAAAATGTATTGCTAAATGGTGACAGATTTTTTTCGAGGATTTTATCAACGAACTGGTTACGCCTTATAGCTGCCAATCTTTCTAAAAACCGCGTCGATTTCAAACCCAAAGCTTCGGATTGTGCTGTCAAACCTTGTAGTACAAGCAGCTCTTTATTGAGTTTTTCCCTCAATTCCTTGATATTTTCAGGCTCGGCCTCTGCACCTTCTTCGCTTGGCGGTGGACCAATATCTGCGATATCGGCCTCTAATCTTATATTTAGAGGCTTGATAAGCGTTTGTATTTCATAAAAACGGGCGCGAAGTTTTTTGACGTTTTGCCGCGCTTCGAAAAGTTTCTGATCATCAAGCGCAGTATCCAGCAAATTCGGCTCGAAGCTTTCAAGTTCTTTTTGCTTTGTGTCCAACTCTTTTTGGATTTGCGTTAAATCGGGTTTTTCCTGTGCGATCGCAGCGGAAGAATATCCGGCTATACACAAAACAATCAAAGCAAGGCGAATAAATTTAATCATAGTGATCCCATGCGCATACAGCATCGATTAAACTCATTCGGGCAGAGGCATTCGCCTGTATTGGATTCAATCGATGTTTTATCGAGATGAGAGAGCACGAGGTCTTTCAGCGCTGTGATGTACGTCTCATGTGTTCCGACGGTTTCAGCTCTGTAATAGCCCTTAATCCCTTTCTTTTCGGCGATTTCCTTATATTCAATATCCAGCTCGACCAGAGTTTCCACGTGTTCTTGTGTGAAGGCATGCGGATAAATGAGAACAGACTTGCCCTGCTCTATGGCTTGATCCAAGGCTTCTTCGGTTGACGGGCCGATCCATTTCATTGGCCCGACGCGGCTTTGGTAGCAATTTTGCCAGTCGAGATTTTCAGTGCCCAGTTTTACCTTCAGCAAGGCAGCGATTTTTGCCGATGTACGTTCGCATTGCCATTGGTAAGGGTCTCCGCCTTTGACAACTTTTTCCGGCAGGCCGTGCGCAGAAAACAAAATGCGGATATCTTCCGGTTTTTGTCCATCGTCTAAGGCTTGGCTGTACGTCCTGGCGATATTATCCGCGGAAGCCTCGATAAAACCATCATCCTCGGGGTAGCAGCAAATCATTGAAGTTTCAGGTTTGTAATCGGCGATGTGCAGAGCCTTTTGCCAGTTTTCCAGAGATGACCATGTTGTGGTCGTAGAAAATTGCGGGTAGAGCGGCAAGAGGATGACTTTGTCGGCTTGCCAGTCGCGCACCTCTCGTACGACTTGCGGTGCCATGGGATGCCAGTAGCGCATGGAGATCAATACCTTGTACGTCTTGCCGCTTTTATCGGCATTGAGTTGTTTTTCCAAGGCTTGAGCCTGAGCTTGTGAGTTTTCCAGCAAAGGTGATTTATCGCCAAGCTCACCGTATGAGTCTCCTGCCTCACGTTTAGAGCGTTTCATACTGATCATTTTAGCTACAAAACAGCGCAGCGGGATCGGCAAATTGATGATGTTTTTATCCATGAAAAAATTCATCAGGAAAGGCGCAATTGCATTTTTGGAATCCGGCCCGCCGAGATTGAATAAAACGACAGCAACTTTTTTGCTCATTTTTTAATGCCCCTTGATGAATTCCACGAGTTTTTCAACATGTTCCACAGGTGTATCCTTGTTGATACCATGGCCCAGATTGAAAATGAATGGTCCCTGCCCCAGCGTGCCGATAATTTCTTCGGCTGCCATGATCATCGGATCACCGCCAGCCACCAAAAAGGCCGGATCGAGGTTTCCTTGCACGGTGGCAATAGGTTGGAGCGTTCGCGCCGCCCATTTTAAATTAACTTGATGATCAAGGCCTACGCCTTGTATGCCCGTTTCCTGAACGTAATCCAGATAATTTGTGCCTGCGAGCCTTGGAAAGCCAATGATTGGCACATCGGGATGAGAATCCTTGACCAGATCAACGATCTGCCTGGTTGGTTTGATTACCCATTTTTTGAAGGAGTTGCTGTCCAGCGCCCCTGCCCAGCTATCGAAAAGCTGTACACATTCCGCGCCAGCAGAGATTTGATTGATGAGATAACTGGCTGTGGCTTCGACCAGAATATCGATCAGCTGCTTGAAGGCTTTTTCGTGTGTCAGTGCAAATCCTTTGGTTTTGAAAAAATCTTTCGAGGATCCGCCTTCGACCATGTAGGTTGCAACGGTCCATGGGCTTCCGGCAAAACCGATCAGAACGGTAGATTTATATCCTTCGGTCTGAAGCGCGGATTTGGTTTGGCGTAAAGCTTCGTAGACAGGGGCAAGATGAGAATCGAATTTGGAAAAATTCAACTTCGACAGATCTGCCGGTTCGTTGAGTGCATCAAGTTTCGGCCCTTCCCCTTGCATGAATTCCAAAGATTGCCCCAGAGCGTGCGGGATGGTCAGGATATCGGAAAAGATGATGGCGGCGTCCATTTCAAAGCGCCGGATGGGCTGCATGGTGATCTCGCAAGCAGTTTGCGGGTTATAGGCCATTTGCAGAAATCCGCCTGCCTTTTCGCGTAATTCCCTGTATTCCGGTAAATAGCGGCCTGCTTGGCGCATAAACCAAAAGGGCGGCCTAGTGTGGGTTTTACCGGATAATGCATCCAGAAATGGTTTACCTGTTGAGAGCATATTTTTTCTTATCTCGTTAATCTTTCATGACGGGTCTAAACATAGCTCCTAAAATAAAAATAAAAAGTATTTTTAAAAAGGTTTTTTTAGATAGTAGTGCCTGTGTGAATCGGGGATTAAACTTATGCCCGAAGTTTTGCACAATTTTATAAAAGCCCCCTATCATTGTATTCATATCGATTCGGAATGATTCGTCCAGATTGTTATATTTGTCGTAAGATTTATTTTTGCCATGGGAAGACTCATCATTATTGGAGTTGGATAAATATGGGGTAACTTCATCCCATGAGTTATACAAAAACGGGGCTTGGATTCGTTCACAGAGTTTTCCCGATGCTGGCTCTTGATTTTTAGACATAAAGTCTCCAATATCATAATCAACTTGTGTTTAACCCCTCACTTAAAGCGAATCGCTGCTTATCCAAAAGAAAATACCATGTTTGATGAATCCTACACAAAGCTGGAACTTGATGAAGTCGCCTCTATTATAGACGAGATCAACAAACATGTAGAGGGTAGTTTATTTGATCCGATTGAAACGACAATCTTATCGATTGATGTGCCCTTTTATAAGGATTACCGTTTTTTGGATATTTCAGATCATGCGACCTCGCCGCCGCTCCAGCGTTATGCTTTTCAAAAGAAAGATACAATGGAATTTACGCTGTTGGATTGGACGTATAAGACGATTTACGATCTGAACCAGAAAGCGCCTATAAAGTTAAGTGAAGATAATATCTTTGATTATGTCCGGTTTTTCTATGCGCATGTAAAAGGGCGTCACGGGCGTTTTATCGTTTGTGAGAATGCAGATGCGATTAAATGGCGTGACGAGCCGCCTGATGAGGTGCGTATAGCGTTGAATTCTACACTTAAGCCATTGAAAATAATAGAAAAAAGAAGTGATGGTGTTTTTAAGCTGGAAGCTTTTATGAATTTGAATGATACGATCTTTAAAACCATGGTCTTTGTTGAGCCAAATGGCAAGATTACCATGTCCGATCACGAGATTTTAATTAATGACGTGCCTGTTATTGATTCTGTTCTTGGCAATTAGAAGTAGTATTTCTTGACAAAGACAGTATATTTTTCATAAAAATGTTTCATGATATCTAGATTTTTAGGTTTGTTTACAAAAGGTAAGAAGGTCGATGTTCCATATATCGAGCCCGAAATCTGTGATCCAGTTGATTTGTTAAAGACATGGTCTGAATGTGCCAGACTAAGTATGAACACTGAATGTTTAGGCAATGAAGAACAAGCAGAGCAGGTTTTAGATACAGTCAGAAGTTATGCGCTTTATAATCCTTTGAGCTTTGAAGAGCTTAGTGTTTGTTATAATGCTTTGGGTAAATGGAGACAGTTACAATCCCAAATCAGTGGTATTAAAGAAAATGAATTAACGTCAAATTTTATACCACAAGTATTAAACGAGGATTTTCATCGTATTAATCAAGCAGATTTATCAGATGAGCAAAAAGCCGAGAAAAGAAGTTTCTATCAGACTTTATTTATGGCTTATGCCGTCAATGCGTATAGGCCGGGGAATGTAACTAGCGAGAAAATGAGTGAAGTAAAAAATTTACCTGAGAGACTAGAAACTGATATATTACCGGATATCCCCCATAAGCAATTAATTAGACAAATGCATGGTCGTGCTTTGGGATTTCATCAGCAGGAGCAAGAGCTTTTATCAGGCGGGTTCGTTGAACTTAATGCTTTGCAAAGTTTACGCATAGCTTATAGAATTCAGAATGAAGAGCTTTTACCGGATTTTGCCAAATCTATATTTTCTGATAATAGGCCTGTTTTACGACAAGATAAAGTGCAAGAGCCGATTCCCGAGTATCTATGACTTTTCTTAAGTCTTCCTTCATAGTCTCTTAACCCTTTGTTAGGAAACGAAGAATTTTTCCAAATTTTTTTCGAAAAAAGTGCTTTTTTGCTGTTTTTAGAAAGAAAGCGTTAATAACTCTCTGCGCATAATAGGGACATATCGCGAGTTAAGGGGCGGTATTTCTTATTCTTATTATGGTTTGGTCGAAATGAGTGATTTCTTTGAAAAGTTTTCTGGAAGTAATGTCGCAGAAGAAAAAGTCTGTGCGGTTGCCTATACATTAAATATCGAGCAGCCGGTTATCTGCACATATATAAGTGACCAGCCATTTTTCTATCTGGATTTTGAAGATGATCTTGAAGATGAAGATGATCTTTTATTCGATTCTTCTGAAATGGGTATTAGTGAAGATGATATCAGAGCCTTGAAAAAAGAAATTGAGGCTTTGGAACAAATTGCCCATTCCGTTCCCCTATCCCTAGAGGAACAATATAATCTTTTTGCAGAAAATGCCGAGAGTATTTGCTCTGATTTTTCCATGAGTGCGGCGGAAAAAGATATTCGCATTGTAGAGCTAAAAGAAATTATGGCTAAAAGCCGTCTGGGTCAGGCTTATCTTGACTTGGCTGAAAAACATGAGGTTGGGGTTATTTTAACAAACCAGATTGAAACCGGCATTTATGATCGTAAAAGCAAAACGATTTCAATTAATCCGTTTTTAGATAAAGAAGAACAAGTTTTGATTTATGCGCGCGAACTGAGACGCCACTGGCAGCATAGAAATGGCGCGCTGATTAATCCAATGACATTCCAGCCCGAGCATTCCATTTTGATCAACCGCGCACAAGAAGCGGATCTGGTGGTATCAGTGATCAGAATTGCCTGGGAATTGCAGTTGGCTGGCATACGAGATGTGTGGGAGCGGGTTGAAAACTCTCCTATGAATGATCTGGCGCGCAGCTTTGCCCGTGAAGCTTATATGGATTTCAGAACAATTAATAACGGCGTGGCAGCTGCGGCAGTTTTTGAAAGCTGGTTCCTATCCGAGCGTTGCCGTCAGATGGACCGTGAGATCATTCAATCCATGCTGGCTGATTATAATGGTTATGTTTTCGAAAATATCGAATCTTCGAAATCTGTCACAGCGGAATTGATTGCCGCTTTGGGCACGATGCCCTTCGGCAAAAATTACCTTGCCATTCATGCTGTGACCATCATGGAAGATCCAATTTTTACGGAAGTGCGCGATCGTTCAAACGCGAATTTCCTATGGTTTATTAAGTTCGAGCGCTCTTATAAAGAAACGGAACGCTATTTGCAAAATGACTCTGACTTATCCACACATGACGTTCGTCATGATATATATGGGACACATAGTCAGGACAAAAAGCATGAGCAAGAACAAAGCGCAAAAGTCATCGAACTTCTTCCAAACCGCACTGGCCCAAGAGGCACAGCAGTCAAACAGAATTCTACCGGTGGAGAAATCATCCATATCTCCCACTGGGTCGCTAAACGTTAAACCAAGCCTTCGCGCCGGTACTAGTTTTCCGGTGTGCACAGGTGGAGTACTAGAGTTGGAATCGCGTAAGAGTAAAGACTTGGGGCAGACTGCCCTGCCTGATGAAAAGGTGGAAGCCAATGATTATTTGTTTTCTACCGATGCGCCGGAAGATGAAAATTATATTTTCGATCTGATCGAGCAAAGTGAGCGCATTGATCTGTCCAAGGACGATCTGAATATCAATCTTTATTGCGAAAATGATGTGATCCGCTGGGCGTTGCACCTTCTAACTCATAGTGATGCGGGTTATGTGATGGTGCAAGAAGCGATGGAAAAAGACTGGCGCATAACACTGGAAGATTTAAGCGGCGGTGAATATCTGATTGATGTGGCGGAAAAGCATCTTATTCTTGATAATCATTCTATGCTGCCTTCTGCACTATGTGCGTCGAAATATTTTAAAAACACAATTCTGGTGAGTTTGGTCAAAGCTTTGCGTGATATCTGGCAGGAAACCCGTCATGGCGGTTTTGCCGATAAATATTCACCCGAGCATGTGGTGATCATGGAGCGTGTACGCGCCGCCGATTGTGATGTGATTTCACTGATGGTCGCGTGGGAGCTTCGCAAAGAAGGCTATCCCTTTATCTGGCGTCATATTATTGGCTCGGATATCACAGATATGGCATTGGCGTTTTCTCAAGGGCTGGATCATAAATTTTATGGGCGTAAAGAGCTTCATATTGCGATGCTTGCGGCTTTTCGCCAGTGGTTTGAAAACCTTGTACGTGTGAAAAATTGTGACCGTGATGCGCTGGATTACATGGATGATGTTTTGGCAGAAAGTGATTATCAAGATCCATTTGGCAATAAAAAACCATCCAAGATGAATATCGAGATTTTATCCTGCCTGCCGGATAAGAGTGCTTATCTGCAAGGTAAGGGCGCTGAAATCCTCAGTAATCCGCTTTATCTGGCGATGGAGGATGAGATCAACCAAACTCACCTCTTCCATATTATGTATGACACCGAAGCGTACGTCGTTGAAGATGTCCCGTTTCGTGATGCTGATCTGGCGAAGCGCATTTTTCCTGAATAATAGCTTTGATCGTTCGGCTTGACTGTCGTTACTCATCGCTGTACGTCTCGCCCAGAACACTTTTCACCGATCTATCAATGAAATCTTGGGCGTTATAGGCGGGGATTATGACCGAGATTTTTTTCATACTTAATCAAGCTTGAAAAGCTTCGACAGAATAAGATTTATTCTCAAAATCCCAGTCGGGTTCATTTTCAATGTAGTTTCGAATAAATGACAGATTATCAGCTGTTATTGGGTAACAATTAAACATAGGGTTTTTGGGATCAGGCTCATAAAATTCTTTTTGAAAAGCTGCTAGATCAAAATCCGATAAGTAATATTCTGCCATTAGCTCTTCAGTTTCTTCTGAATACTCTGCAATGTAACGTCTAACTTTATATTTTTCGTCGATCATTTTAACCTCTGCCCCTATATGGCGGGACGCCCTGATCGGGGATCCAGACATCTTCGGGGGGTTTGCCGGTTTGGTAGAATATATCGATGGGGATGCCACCTCTGGGGTACCAATATCCACCAATACGGAGCCAAAGTGGCTCGATTTCATCAATTAAGCGCTTGGCGATGGAACACGTACAGTCCTCGTGGAAGGCACCGTGATTGCGAAATGATCCTAAAAAAAGCTTCAGGGATTTACTTTCAACCAGCCAGTCTTTGGGCACATAATCAATCATCAAATGGGCGAAGTCGGGCGCGCCTGTAATCGGGCAAATAGAGGTAAATTCGGGGGCTGTGAAACGTACAAGATAGTTCATCTCTTTCTTGGGGTTTTCCACACGCTCAATAATTGCTTTTTCAGGGCTTTCCGGCAAACTCGACTCGCCGCCTAATTGGGTTAGTTTTGCGTAAATATCTTTATTGGCCATTTTTTTGTCCTATAAATTTCTGAAGTTTATTCTCTTTAATTTGTATGATCAAATTTTGGTAATTCAAGGCTAGTTTGCTCACGTAAATCTTGTAAACTTTCTAATAATTTCAGGTTTGTGGCAAGAGATTCTCCTATACTAACCCGTACGCTTTTTCCAATGGATAAAAGATTAGGATCACCAACCTTGATTTTATGCTGTTTTATAAGAGATGTGTAGACCTGTTCAGGCTCATCAACATGAAGTAAGAGAAAATTTGTATCCGATTGATCAACTTTAATGTTTAATTCATTTGATATTGATCTAGATAAGGCTCGGCGTAGTGCTCTGATTTTTTTATAACTTTCCTGTACTTCCTCTTGTTTGGAAGGATCCAGTAATTCAAGTGCAGCTGTTACGGATGGTTCTGATGCGGAATAAAATGGTGGTGTTTTTCTTGCAATATCCAGAAAGTCCGTATCTCCCGAAATAATAGCTCCGACGCGTAAACCCGCAGCAGAATAGGCTTTTGAAAGTGTACGCATCACAATCATATTTGGATATTTATCAATATGCTCGGTCATTGATTTTTTACCAGAAATTTCGATATAGGCCTCATCTATGATTACGGCAACGTCTTTGTTTTTCAGACGTTCAAGAATATCAAAAACCTGATGTGGCTCGAAATATGTTCCTGTAGGGTTGTTCGGGTTACAAATCCAGAGCATTTTCACATTATAATTCTTGTCTGATGCTGCATTTACAATGCCCTTTGTGTCTAGCTTATATGTATCACCAGTTTTGATCAAAGGGACATCAAGTGTATGTGCGCCTTGCTTTTGGGCAAAGTCCTGATATGAAAAAAATGTAGGGCCATGTGTTAATACTGCATCGTCTTTACTGCAAAACATTTCTGATAATCTATTAATTGCTCCTTCGCCACCTTGAGTAATCATGAGATTTTCTTCCGGAACATTATAAATGCTTGAAAGGGCGGATAGTAATTCTGGGTTTTGGTATTCCGGATAGGCAGCATAGCCCCAGTTTCTGGTTACTAGATTGACATTTTGATTTAAAAATGTCTCCGCTTGAATATCCGAGTTATCTGCAGTACCTCTTAGTTCTATGGAATTTGGCTCACGAAGATGTTCGTGAACAAGTGAAACCAACCGTGACATTTATTTTCTCAACCCTGTTTTTGAATTATTTAGTTATTATGATAAATGTAAAATATTTTTTCAAGCAAAGTCAAACACCACGTTTATTGCCCCAGATCATCACATGAATCTGTGGTAGAATTTTAACATCAAACCAGTAATCTTGGGCAGCTCTTTCAATAATCCACTGTGTACGTGTGTTGATATCCTCGAAATCTACCGTGTCATCTTCGTTGATGGGCGGGGTCGTATTACAGGGCTGTAGGTACATTGGTAAATCGGGATGTTTTTGCGCTACATTGCGAGCGTACATATAATCCTTTTCATCCCTAATTACAATCTTCAGAGAGATTTCTGCATTCTCACCGGCGGCTTTGATGCATTTATCCAAAGCCTCCCAGTCCGTATCTTCACCGCTAGAAGGGGGTTTGGGACTTAGCACAAGATGATCGAGCTTAGAAAACCAGTCCTTGGCGATGCTGCCTTGGGTTTCCATGGCAAAGCTATAGCCTTCGGCATGTCCTAAATCGATTAACTCATCAAGAGGCTGGATCGCGGGATTGCCGCCGGAAAGCGAGATTAGAAGAGGGCGGTTGTCGGAGAGTTTTTTGATCTCCGTCATTATGTCGTTGGCGCTCTTCGGTTTCCATGTGTCACGATATTCGGAGTCAACAGCGTGGAGTGTATCGCACCAGCTACAGCGGTAATCACAGCCGCCAGTCCGCACGAAAATTGTGGGCTGACCGACAAGCGCGCCTTCACCTTGTATTGTTGGACCGAATATTTCAGAGATTTTGATCATTAAATATCACTTATTTTTGATCGAGGTTAAAATTCACTTCTTTTAGCTCAACATTATATTTTTTGTTCTGCTCAATTTTGTCATAAAATATAGACATAAAATAGAAGGCACATAAACATAAACAGATAATGAATACAGTTTTTAGTGACACTCTGTTTCTGTAATTTTCATGTTTTTTTGTAAATAAAATTGTCAAAATGAAAGGCGTTATATTTGCAAAAAATACGCTGATATTTTCATAAAAAAATGCATATAATGTTACTAAGAAAATGGTCAGTAGAAAATCAGATATGAATGTTAGTGTAGAAATTAAAACCGATTTTCGAAAATAGACAATATACAGAGTTATTGTGCCGATAACGAGAAGTGCAAATAACATCAAAACAGCCCAGAATTCGTACTCAGATGAATTGCAAGGCTCGTGTATGAATTTATATAAGGTAAATGGGGCAACAATAGTCAAAAGGCATAGAGCAGTCCGAGCAGTATTTATGATTATACTCTTTAAATTTTGAGGCGATTTTCTTGCTCGCAAAACACTGAGCAATATACCAATCCATAAACAAACGGCAGGAAAGTATAGAACTACCGATACAAAATTTACAGTTACAGGAACCTCCATACAGACATTGTTTGCAAGTTCACTGAACACAGAATATTGGTTAGTTTCTGTCATGGTCGATATTCCGCGCAGGATCTCGGGGTTTCACGAACACGTACGGCTGTGACTTCGCTCCATTTGGCCTTGCACCAGTCATAAAAATGTTTGGCGAGTTGCTCGGCTGTGACATTATCATCGCCTAGTACATCATTCAGGTGTCTGTGATCGAATTTTTCATCAATATAGGCCTTAAGTGCGTCTAATTCGCGGTAATCACGGACAAAACCGACTTCATTGAGGGTTTCGGAGGCTAATTCGACCTCAATCAGGTAATTATGCCCATGTATTCGGTGACATGGATGGTCTTCGGGTAGTTTAAGAAGCTGATGTGAGGCTGAAAAGTGGAATTCTTTGTATATAGTAAACATTTTTACCCCGCTGTGCCTGTTTTAAGCTTCCAGAATTCATCATCATCGTAAATGGTTGGGTCTTGAACACGAGCCAGATGGAAAGCTTCGCGGCGCTCTACGCATGTACCGCAACGCCCGCAGTGGTGTTCACCGCCCTTATAGCATGACCATGTTTTTTCAAATGGCACGCTGTACGCGTTTCCTTCGGCGGCTATATCGGCCTTGGTTTTGGTTAGATAGGGCGTATAGAGCGTGATCTCTTCCAGACCTTCCAAAGCGTGGCGCTGCATTTTATCGAAGGCGTGGATGAAATCAGGGCGGCAATCGGGGTAGATGAAGTGATCCCCGCCATGTACGGCTGTGGCAACTGCTTCGGCCTTGGCGGCGCTGGCGATGCCGTAGGCGATGGTCAGCATAATGGCGTTGCGGTTGGGCACGACGGTGATTTTCATAGTCTCTTCGGCGTAATGGCCATCCGGTACGTCGATATTATCGGTCAGGGCAGAGCCACTAAGCAGCTTGCCGATATGTGAGATGTCGATAATGTGGTGCTGTACGTTTAAATCTGTGGCGGTGAGGGCTGCGTAATCCAGTTCCTTTTTATGGCGCTGTCCGTAATCAAAGGAAATTAGGCCTGCGAGGGTATAATCCTTGGCGATCTTATAGGCGAGGGTAGTTGAATCCAGCCCGCCAGAGCATATGACAAAGGTTTTCATTTTGTTGTCCTTGTTTTGTTATACCGGGTAGGGTCTGCGACCGGTTGGCGGCATCTATATCAGGGTTTTACAGAAAATGGAAGCATTTTGATCATGCGCGTTTAGGTGGTAATTACATGAAAATTTGCTACAATAAATCTAAAAATTTTCTAGTTTCAAAAGGCTTCCTATGGATATTTCTCTTAATAGCAATTTACTGGATGTGATTTCAGATGCAGGTATTACGGTTGAATGGGTTGATTGCAAAACAGGACGGTTTATCAAAGTAAACCAATATTCTGCAGAAATGCACGGTATGTCCGTCGAAGAAATTGAGGGGATGCTACTTTGGGATCTGGATCCGGTCTTTACGGAAGAGATGTTTTACGATTTTGTTGAAGAGTTGAGAGAAAAGAAGAGAATTTCTCTTGAAACAGAGCATATCAAAAAATCGGGAGAGGCATTTCCAATAGAGGTAACAGTGACTTATCGCGGGGAAGAGAAAGGCGCGCCCGAGCATTTCATTGCCTTTATCAAGGATATTTCCGAGCGTAGGCAAATGGAAGATATTCTTGTTCAGAAAAATGCCGAGCTTGAGGAACTGATGCACAGGATTTCGCATGATTTACGTTCACCGCTCAATTCCGCGTTGCGGCTTTCACAGCTTACCCTCATGAGCCTTGATAAGGGGGATATGGATAAAGCCAAAAAGCAGGTTAGCACTTTAGAAAGCGGGCTGAAGAAGCTCGAGCAACTTGTTACGGATCTTTTGGAATTGGCATCAACGCAGGGCCGTGAAGAAGAAAGACGTGAAACTATAGTTGATGAATCAGTCGATATGGCCATTGACAAATTACAGTATATGGAAGGCTATGAGGGGCTTAACATCGATAAAGATATTCGATATGAAGAGCCTGTTTTTGTACAACGGAGCAGACTTAACAACATCATAGAAAATATGATTTCCAATGCCATTAAATATCAAGACCCCGATGAGGACAGCCCTATGGTGGGTATTTCCTCTTATGAAGAGGGTGAAGATTTCTATTTCGAGGTTCGGGATAATGGTTTGGGGATTGATGAACAATTTCGTCCGAAAATGTTCAAGATGTTTGAGCGTTTTCACCCTAGTGTGTCTATCGGGACTGGTTTGGGGCTATTTATGATGAAGAAAAGTGCGGAAATTCTGGGTGGTGATCTGGAATATGAACCGCGTGAGAAGGGCTCTATCTTTAGATTGAAAATCCCGACTGTGTGTTTGGAGCAGGGTGCGCGTGCGCTTAAGCTTTAAGCATTCCCCATTTTCTCCCAAATCGGGTCTTTGAGTTCACCTAAAAACTCTTTATGGGCGGCGAGTTCTGCTGCGGAAGGTTTGAAAATACGGGCTTTGCGGGGTGTACGTGTCTTGGTTCTGGTAGCATTATCCGAGCCGTTTTTTTGTCCTGAATTGCTATCGGCGAAAGACAGGCCGTGTTGACGTCCGCCGAGCAGCTCCAGATAAACTTCGGCTAGAAGCTCGGAGTCTAAAAGCGCGCCGTGAAACGTACGGGCGTCATTGTTAATCTCATAGCGGCGGCACAGCGCATCCAGATTAGCCGGAGAGCCGGGGAATTTCTTACGGGCGATAGCTAGTGTATCAATCACGCGGTTCCAGCCAAGTTCCTTATGACCGACTTGTTTCAGCTCCCAATTCAGGAATTTCATATCGAATTCAGCGTTATGGATGACCAGAAAGGAATCCTCACCGATAAAGTCAGTGAATTCCGTATAGACTTGGGAGAATACAGGTTTATCAGCTACAAATTTATTGGTTATGCCGTGTACGGCTGTGGCTTCGGCTGGGATTTCACGCTCGGGGTTGATATAAATCTGGAGTGTACGTCCGGTTGGCAAATGATTGACAAGCTCGACCGCACCGATTTCAATAATGCGGTCTCCTTCAAAGGGGTCCATACCGGTTGTCTCTGTATCAAGGACAATTTCTCTGGTCATTTAACAACCACTTTTCTGAACTTATTAACATCCATTTGCAATGAATTGATACTGTCAGGCAATGGTGCGGGCAAGATCAGACTAGGGGGGTTTTGTAGAATATAAGGGATTGCGTAATTATAATTTTTAACAAGCTCAGGGTCTATATCAACTCTGCCTATCTTCATGGCGGTTAAAGTGTTTACACCTGTTTCCGGATCTTTTTTGAAAGTACATTCAAAAGGATCCATTCTATACTCTCCGAAAGGGTCTATGCGCATAAACCATATCCGCATTGTGCCACTTCGCAAACGCTGGACTTCACTGATATAAATGGTATGGGGGTAGGTTACATGTAATTCGAGTAATGTCTTACAAATTCCAAAATCTATGCTTTCCTGATAAGGTTTAAACAGGAAATAAACACCGTAGGAAAATAGAGCGAGAAAGGAAAAAAGAATGATCCGTTTGGTCATTTTTTTCTTTTTTGCTTTTTTCTCGGCTTTTAGCTTCTCAGCGAGACTCCCCAAGGAGACATCAGGCTTATCTTCTTCGGGTTTATCTTTTTCTATCGCTGTTTGCTTTTGAATTTCTTCTTCTTCGGTTGTCATTTTAATTCAAGAGACACGCGCTTGCTGTCTTCCGCTATTTGTGTTGCTTTGCTCTCTTCGACCATTTCATCGACAATTGTTTCAATTACAGAGCTGATCATGGCCTGACGGGAGTCGCCACCTTCACTATTTGTAAGGACGCGGCGTCTGATTTCGTTTCGGGCACTACCACCAGGGAAGTTTGAGGCTAGCATTTGACGCGCTCTGGAAGCACCTAGCTTGGCGTATAGACGGTTTCTAATAGCGACGTCCTCTGCAGAGGTAGAGAAAGCCCATAGCTCAATCGGACCAAGTGTATTATAGATGTGTTGCTCATAGCGGCCCGATGTCGTACCCAGAACCAGCAAGGCCGGTGCACCGATTGGTTTTGGACCTGTCAGTCGGTATCTCATAACGTGTTTAGCCGTATTAGATAATCCGAAACGGTCTACAACAGCTTGCACGGCCTTATCGGAAATGGCTGTTCCCAATACCCAAACCCCTGTGGCCAGATCAACCATATCTTTGTCAAAGTCATCAATAAGTTGGGATGTTAGAACAATCTGTACACCGCGTTTACGTCCCTCCCGTACGTCCCTGATGATCTGGGCACGTACAGAGGCGGATTTACTGGTTCTGTGAAATTCGTCGAAGTTAAGACGTTTGGGGGTTTCGCCAATATCTTGTAAGCGTAAGGAATGGTATTCCCGAAATTTCTCAGGCACATTTTGTAATGTATCGGCACTCATCCACCAAGAGCGCACCAAGGCGTGGCGTGCCAGCATATACATGATAGATGTCTGACGGTCAGCGGCATCATCCCCTTGTGGGGCAACGTCCATAAGGTCAAGAGAGCAAAGCCGTGTATCAGCAATATCAAATTGGGTCACGGATGACAGGATTGGGTATTCCCGAATCGCAGAGGTAATCATACGCTCGAAAGCACCAACTACGTTTTCTGCGCTAAATCCTACTGAGGTTTCTTCCAGCAAGGAGCGGATTTGAGGACGGCGAGAGGCTGTGATCGAGTCGTTCAAAGTCGGAACAGCATGTCTTTGCGCCAAATTTGCTAAATGGGATTCCCCTAACTCATAGAGTTTATCGACAATATCCCACCAGAAAGGGTCGGTTGGCAGGTGAATATTATGTTTCTGGATCGCGGCATCGATTTCCATTTCAAGTCTAGGCAAATATGGACGGGCTTCGGCGTTAGCGGCTTCATCATCCCGCCAGCGGAACATCTCGTCTACCACAAGTCCACAAAGTTGTTGCATACCGTCATAAGGCTTGTCATAGCCTGGCGGGGTTGTCAGAAGCGTCATAAGCTCTACAAGGTAGCTTCGTTCATCAGGAAGCGGATAGCGGCATCCAAGCTGTGTATCAAAGGGATTGATCGCATATTGATGTGCCATTTGAAGACGGAAGTAAGATGCTTCACGTTGACGTTTTAGGGGCAAGGCTTCTTTGATCAGAGAGATTAGTCCCGAGGATGACGGGCCAATATCAATAACGGCAACATAGGGTAGCTTGCTCAAGCCTGGGGTTAGACATGTTCC
>DCKO01000085.1 GCA_002320665.1 Micavibrio sp. UBA1672 | reverse complement strand
GGGGGCAGGTAGGGCTTGTGCCTCTACGATTGCGGCTTCTTCGGCTTGTTGTCTTTGATAGGAGTAAAAGGCCAGTAATCCTGTGATTCCTGCCAGTGTGAAGAAGGGGAGCATGGGGATTGCAGGGACAAGGCCCAATGAAAACATGAGGACCGAACTCATTGCCAAGGCTTTGGGATAGCGTCCGAATTGTGCAAAAAGTTCCTGATCAGCTGATCCTGCAATACCAGCTTGAGAGACCAAAATACCTGCGGATACAGAGACAATCAGGGCAGGTATCTGGCTGACGAGGCCATCCCCAATAGTCAGGATTGTGTAGTTTGAAGCTGCTTCAGCAAGACTCATACCTTGTATGGCTGTTCCAATAATTATGCCGCCAATAATGTTTACAAAGACGATCAATAGACCGGCAATCGCATCGCCGCGCACGAATTTTGCTGCACCATCCATCGCTCCGTAAAAGGTGCTTTCGGATTCAAGAGTTCTTCGGCGGTCTTTGGCTTCTTCTTCTGTGATGAGGCCAGAGGATAAGTCGCTGTCGATGGCCATCTGCTTGCCCGGCATGGCATCAAGGGTGAAGCGGGCTGCGACTTCTGCGATACGTCCTGACCCCTTTGTGATTACTACAAAATTTACAATCACAAGAATGGAGAACACAATTGCACCGATGATGTAATTGCCGCCAATGATAAAGGTTCCGAAAGCTTCGATGATTTGTCCGGCGGCGTCTCGTCCTGAATGACCATCTTGCAGGATAAGGCGTGTGGAAGCGATATTTAGGCCCAACCGCATCGCCGTAGCAACCAGCAAAACCGTCGGGAATGTTGAAAATTCTAGCGGGCCTTTGATGAACAATACGGTCATCAAAACCATGACGGAAAAGGTAATTGAAATAGCGAGACCTCCGTCTAGCATGGGCGTAGGGATAGGCACAAGCATAAACAGGATGATGACAATAATGCCGAGCGCAAAGAGAATATCTGTGCGGAAGAACGAAGACATGTCAAAGTCTCCGGCATTTCCGGGTGATGTTGGTCCTGCTGACCCAGTATTTTCAGCCATAGTTTAAATCATTCGCTCTAGAGTTTTTTGCAGACATGCAAAAGTATACGTCATCCTGACGCGGATTTTATCATATAACGGCTTATGGATTAGTGCAAATACTGAAAAAGGCTATAAGCCGTTAATTCGATTCGGATGATGGTATTTTTGCACCATCATCTTTATACTGGTTGAGTTTATTTCGAAGTGTTCTGATCGAAATGCCTAGAATATTGGCAGCATGAGTACGGTTACCAAGGCAGTGATCAAGGGTGTTCAAGATCATATCCCGTTCGACATCTGCTATGGTGCGTCCAATCATATTCTCGACTGCGCCGGGGTTTTGTACTGCAGGCTTTTCGCTTGGTGTAGCCGGTTCTTCTTTGCCTGCGCCAGATACGCCTGCAGGATCAGGGGAGGATGCAGAGGCTGCTGCAGGCTGTCCACTTGTCAGAGCGCCGCTTTGGATAAAGATAGCATCGGCTTCGATTTCATCTTCTGCAGAAATCAGGATTGCACGGTGCATGGTGTTTTCAAGCTCACGAATATTCCCGCGCCATTCGCAGCTCTGGAGCTTTTTAAGGGCTTCGGCGGAGACTTTTTTCTTGGGTACGCCATTGGCTTCGGCGTATTTGTCAGCAAAGAATTGTGATAGGCGTGCAATATCGCTAGGGCGTTCTCTTAAGGATGGCAAAGGGATATTCACAACATTCAAGCGGAAATATAAATCTTCGCGGAATTCGCCTTTTTGAACGGATTGTTCCAAATTCCTGTTAGATGTCGCTAGAATACGGACATCAACTTTGACCGGCTCATTGCTGCCGACCCGTGTGATTTCTTTTTCTTGAATGGCACGCAGGAATTTAGCTTGCAGGAGCGGGTGCATTTCGCTGACTTCGTCAAGGAGGAGCGTGCCTTTGTGGGATTCTTCGAATTTTCCGATGCGGCGTGCTGAGGCACCTGTGAATGCGCCTTTCTCGTGGCCGAATAGTTCTGATTCCAAGAGGTTTTCAGGGATGGCTGCACAGTTTACAGCTATAAATGGTCCGTCTTTGCGTTTTGATTTTGCATGGATGTGGCGGGACATGACTTCCTTACCTGTACCGGATTCGCCTGTGATCAGGACGGTGGCCTCGGATGGGGCAATCTTATTGGCAAGTTCCACGACTTTTTTCATGGCTGGATCATCGGCGATCATTGTTGAATTTTCTTCGGTAACGGCCTCGATAACGGCAGCGATGAGTTCGGGATCAGGCGGTAGTGGTACATATTCCTTTGCACCTTGCTGGATTGCTTTGACTGCGGCTCTGGCATCGGCATCAATGCCGCAAGCTACGATCGGTATATGAATGCGCTCTTGCTCTAGTCTTTCGATGAACTGGCCAATTTTCTGTTTTACATCCATCATGACCAGGTCGGCGCCCTTACCGTTAAGAAGCGCGCCTATAGCTTGGTCTGTGTCTTCGCAATGTATGACTTTGGCACCACGCCCAATAGCTATTTTACCGGCTTGGGAGATATGTCCATCGAGGTGGCCAATGATCATTAAACGCATTTATTTTGTACTCCTAATCGTCATTTCCATTTATTCTGTGACATCCTTGTTTCGCTCCTCACGTATGACTTATACATTTCGTCGCTAGCGCCTTGTCACAAAATAAAGCGAAACGACTATAAAAGAAATCCTAGAAATTTTTTTGTTTACATTTTGGGAATGAATTTCATCTATAATGCAACCACATGACAAATTATAACAAGAGTATGAGTAGTGCAATAGCGCTGGATTATATCCCTGTGAACTACGGGCGGATAAAAATCGTAGGGGATTTATGCGGGCTTTTGAATACGGATTTCGAGCCTAAAGCTAATATTGTTATGTTGCCTCGAAGGTTGAAAGGGGATTTTTCTCTGTTAGCCAATATGATGGCTACGGAATTTGAATTAAAGGATAAAGAAATATTTATCAAATATGATGAGCGGGAAAAGCTTTCACAATTTCAAGATTCTATAAAAGATGAAGGAGCGCGGCTTGCGATTGACGTGATCCTTAATGATATGGATTTTTTTCATTTTGCCGAGGCAAGGCCACATCTAAGGGTGCTTACCGGATATACAAAAGATAAGACAACACATGAGTTTCACGTTGATGGTCTGGAGCAGGACTTTGATCGCTATATGACGTGTTACAATGACCCTGTGACAGAATTTATTCGTAATCAGGATGTGTATTCTGTATCAGGGCATAAGGTAAGGCATAACCCGCAAGCTGAAGTTTTTGGATTCAGGGCAGGGGACATCTGGAAGCAGCGCGTGAGGAATAAAAAGAAAAATATTGTTGTAGATTTTGTTTCTGATCTTTTAAATATAAAGGCAAGTCGTGCTTTTGTTCATAGGGCACCCAAATCGGATCATCCAAGAATAATGATGGTTGGGGATTGTAGATTAACGTCCAAGAAAAAGACTTAGTCAAAATAGACTATGCGCTCTGATGGTGGAAGCTCTGCATTTAGCAGCATCTCAAGATTTCTGGGGTTTTCCTGTTTTATGATAGAAAGGGCAGCTTTTAGGCTCAGGCGTTTAACCAGAATATTGTCTTCTGAAGCTTTTTCCAGTTTTGCGGCCATGGGAGCAAGAACAACAGTTCCTAGAATAGCGCCGTAAAATGTTGTAAGAAGGGCGAGAGCCATGGCGGGACCAATTTTTTCAGGGTCTTCGAGGTCGGCAAGCATTTTTACTAGTCCAACGAGTGTTCCGATAAGTCCCATAGCCGGAGCGATTTCCGAGCCGCGCTTTAGCATGCTTATGGCCCTTGTATCTCTTTCTATGTCCTTGTCGATTTCGTCTTTTAAAATGCGTTCAATGTCTTCGGCATTAAAGCCATCAACGACTAACTGGACGGCTTTGGCCATGAAGGGTTCATTTCTGGTTTGGTTTTCATAGGCTGAAAGGGCTAATATACCGCGTTTTCTGGCGATAACTGCCAGTGACATCAAGCTTGTGGCGATCCTTTTATAGGTTCTGGTTGGGCGGTAGAGTGTTAGTCCCAAAACTTTGCCGGAATTCATTAATTCCTGCGATGAAAATGCTATAGCTGTTGCCGTTAAAGTTCCAAATAAAACAATTAATACGGAAGGAAAATTAAAAAAACTGGCGTTACTTTCTCCGGTCATAATTGCCGCAGCAATTAAGCCAATAGATAATACCAGCCCACCGATAGTAACAAAATCTATAGAGTAATGCGGTCTAGGTACATTGACATCAGGTAATTTTGCTGTGTCTTGTGCTTGTGGGCCAACATTTACGTCAGACGTCATAATTATTATTTCCCATACTAATTCTTATTCATTCTTACGCAGTGAAAATAATGTGATCTATAAAAACTATGTCCGATCTGATTTAACAATCTCAGTCATAGTTACGCCAAGTTTGTCTTCCACAACAACAACCTCACCGCGAGCAACGAGGCGGTTATTTACATAGATATCGATGGCTTCGCCGACTTTACGGTCTAGTTCCACAACCGCACCACGTCCAAGTTTCAGAAGCTGGCTAACTTGCATGGTGGAACGTCCTAAAACAGCAGATATCTGCACCGGAATTTCATAAATGGCTGTTACATCACCAGCCATAGGTTCGCCCGGCTCGTAATCATTACCTTTATTCTGGGCTTGTAATGCCTCATCCTCTTGAATTTCATCAAGGTTCATACCGCCAGTTTGCTGATCGTCTCCGCCTTTGTCATCATCACCGAACATTGAGTCGATATCATCCTGGTTGACGTCATTACCTTGTTCTTCTTCACTCATCTTTTTCTCCTGATGTATCAGTATCTTGAGGCGCTATATTTTCTGTTTGTTCTTCGGGTTCGTCTATCATCTCTATGCTTTCCGCAGCTAAAGTTTCTTTTAATATGCCAAGAACTTGCCCTGCAGTTTTTTCAGGTGCAAGAATCGCGCCACCAAAAGGCCATGATAACTGACATGATGTCATTTGAATATCTTTTGAAGGCATTATTTTTAAATTTTGTTTTTGTGGGGGGGTGATTTTATCAATCAGGTTTTTTACTAGGTCTGTAATATCCTCATTGACGAGCAGTTCAATTTCAGCATCTTTGGGGCAGGAATCTAATGTTGTTTTAATAAGGTCTGATAGTTCTTCGAAGCCGTGTTTTTGAAATAAGACCGGAAATATTTTTTGAAGAATTTGTGTGGTTAAATGAATGGCCTCGGCTTCATAACGCTTATTTCTTTGTTCTTCTGCCTGATGCAGTGCGTTGATTTGTTGTAGTAAGTTCTCTAATAATTGTAGGCTTTGCGATTCAAGGCTTGCTTGGGCCTCATTAATACCTTCTTTCTTTCCCTTGGCATATGAGGTGTTCCGAGCAATTTCAAGATCATCATCAGTGTATTTAAGTTCCATAGGGGTATTGCTGCCGATTGCTTTGGCAGGCGCATCTTCATCAAAATGATGTTCATCAAAGAAGAAAGGTTCACCTTTCATAATAAAATCAATCCTTTCATTTGGATGCATTCTAGCACGAAGCTCTGGCAACGATCTAGAACTTAAACGATCATTTCTTCATCAGAAGATCCGGTGGCAATTGTGATTTCACCGCGTCCTTCTAGATCTTTGGCAACATTAACAATATATTGCTGTGCTTCTTCCACTTCTTTTAGTCGAACAGGTCCCATGGCAGCCATGTCTTCTTTCATTATTTTTCCTGCACGTTCTGACATGTTATCAAAGAAAATATCTTTTATGCTGTCTGTGGCGCCTTTTAGTGCAAGAGGAATGCGTTCCTTGTCGATAGAGCGGATCAATGTCTGCATAGATGCGGGATCCAGTTTTAGTAAGTCTTCGAATGTGAACATGAGGCTTCGGATTTTTTCAGCGGAATCCGGTGTTATTTTTTCCAGCTCTTCCATAAATTTTGATTCAATGGCGCGTTCCATATTGTTAAATATGTCTGCCATAAGTTCATGACTGTCACGGCGCTGGGTTCTTGCTAGGTTCGTCATGAATTCTTTGCGTAAGGTCTTTTCAATTTCTTCCAGAATTTCCTTTTGTACGGCTTCCATTTTTAGCATACGATTTATGACTTCAAGTGCAAATCCTTCAGGTAGGAGTGCTAGGACACGCGCGGCATGGTCTGTTGTGATCTTTGATAGGACCACTGCAACAGTTTGCGGGTATTCCTTTTGTAAGAAGCTTGAGAGGATTTCTTCGTTTACATTGCTCAGTTTTTCCCACATTGTACGGCCTGCAGGACCGCGAATTTCTTCCATAATCAGTTCGATTTTTTCCTGAGACATACCTGATTTAATAAGGAGACGCTCTGTGCTATCTTGCGAGCCGACAATTGCGTTTGTGGAGCTCATCTGACTGGCAAAATCGACAAAAAGCTTTTCAACAACATTTGGACTAACTTTCCCTAATCCTGAAATAATTTGTGATATTTCCAGAATTTCATCATCATCCATATGGTTAAAGATGATTGTTGTTTGCTCTTCACTGAGGGATAGAACAAGAATGGCTGCTTTTTCCGGCCCCGTTAAAGATCTATAATCATCACGCACACGTACGTTCATAGTGTTAACTTTCTTGTGACATCCAGCTACGTATTACAGACACAGTTTCTTCTGGGTAAGAGTCTACAATTTCTTCTACTTTTTTAACTGTGGAAGCTTTTACTTTCCCTTCGATTCCTGTGATATTTACCATATCATCGTCATCATCATCAATACTTAGCTGACCGGTCTCGGCTGTGGCTCTGGGAAAAGTGCCCGTTGCACCTGGGGCTGCGAGGGCAGGGTTTTCTGTTGCTGGTGCCAATAATTCGGCTTGAAGTATTTCATCCATTGCTGACTTGGGTGGCTCCATGCTCATGAGTTTTCCAACCATAGGTTGGAGAACAAGAACTACAACTAAAACAATCATAATTCCGACCACGACAAGTTCAGCTGCGTCAAGTATCTGTCCTTTTTCAAAGCCAAAAATTAGGTTTTCATCGACAAATTCTTCGTTGGTATCAACTTGGGCAAATTGAAGATTAACGACCTCCAATGTGTCGCCGCGTGTGTCATCAAAGCCAACAGCTGTGCGTATTAAAGAAGAAATCTGGTTAATTTCCTCTTGTGATCTGGGTTCGTAATTCTTATTGCCTTCTTCATCTGTAGTATATTTCCCGTCAATTAGGACGGATACAGATAGTTTTTCAACTTCGCCTGCTTCGCGTTGTATACTACGGATTGTTTTACTGATTTCGTAATTCGCAATTTCTTCGGTGCGTGTGCTTTCGGCAGAAGGTTGATTATCTGCGAGTAGGTCGCCGCCAACACCGGGTAGATTGTTCTCAACTGAGACTTGGTCTGCCAGTGGTTCACGCTCTGTGCTATCTTCCTGAGAGACTTGGGATGATCTTAAAACCTGACCCTCTGGGTCATAAAGCTCTTCACTTGTGTTGATATGATCAAAGTTCATCTCTGCGGTGACTATTGCCGTTACCTTACCGTAGCCTACAACGCGGCTAACTTGATCTTCAATTTTTTGTGTCAGTCGGTTTTCATAGCTGCGGCGCATGTCTTCTGCTTTAAGGGACATGATATCCGATGCCTCATCTCCGCCTTTGGCCAGCAAATTACCGTTGCTGTCTATGATGGATACATTTGAAGACTTCAGATTGGGGACAGCAGAGGCAACGAGAGACTGGATTGATAGAACTTCTTGACGCTCAATCGCACCACCTTGCCGTATACCAAGGAAGACGCTAGCTGAGGATTCTCGAAGCTCGCGGCTGAATAATTCTCTTTGGGGTAAAACAATGTGAACTCGTGCACTTCTTATGCTGCCCAAAGACATGATGGTTTTTGAGAGCTCGCCTTCAAGTGCGCGTATCTGGTTGATATTCTGTACAAAGTTTGTTGTGCCGAAGCCAGATTGTTCATCAAAAATCTTGTACCCCATAGAGCCGCCATTGGGTAATCCGGCATCAGCTAGTAGCATTCTTGCACGGCCAATTTGATCCGATGGTGCAAAAACGCGAGACCCATCTGCAGACATTTCATAGGGGATATTGGTTTCCTCGAGTTTTGCTGCTACAGCGCCAGCATCTGTTGAAGAAAGATCTGCATATAATAGTTTCATCTCAGGAGAAGAGATGCGCATAGAAATAAAAACAAAGAACATCATCAGACCAATGATAATTGCGCCCATAACAGCCAATCGGGCTGGTCCGAGTTGTTGTAATGTTGCCAAAAAGCTGTTCACTTTTTTTTGTCCTATGTTTTGTCTGACATTCTGCACCCTTGATAAAGGGATGAATACTGGAAGAAGTTAGAAATATGCCGGATTTATTTCGAAGATATCCCCTTAAAAAATCCATTGCATTCTAAAATACTGTAGTTTTTGTATTCTTGCAAATGTCTTCTGTCTATTTCCTTATATTCAAGAGTAATGCCAGTTTTAATAATTGGGTGTAAAATCTTGTTATCCACTGGAAAACATTGCAATTTTCTTGACTTTTGCATTGTGCTGAGGTATTATGATAATAGGGTAGTGTGCGCCGAAATGTATATGGTGCACGAAATATGAAAGGTTAGGATCGTTATGGTAGATGCAGTGAATGCTGTAATATCATCTGTTAATACGCTTCCTGTAGCCAATAGAGAGGCAGCGGGAGTTGCGGCGAGATCGGCGTTAGTTTCTAATGCTGATAGCGGCAGCGCGCCTGTGCAGCCTAAGGCTCCTTATGTTAGCCCTTATATTCATGTTGATTTTACTTTTGACAAGGCTGTTTTACAAATTCGTGACTCAGATACGGGGGACGTGGTTGACCAGTTTCCTTCTCAAAGTCGTTTACAGCAGTTAAGACGGGCCGAGGCATTGAGCCAACAAGCGCGAGAGTTGGCTGCAAGTAGACAAGAGCCTAGTGTTGCCCAAAATGTTTTGGATCAGAGTTCAAATTCACAAAGCATTGAATTCTCAGGTTTGGGTGCAAGCACTCTGATAGAGGCGCAAACACAATCAACCTCACCGGCTAGTGGTCCGGCTTTACCTCAAGTAGCTGTTTCGGCTCTTTCATCCGGTGTGCAGACGGCATCATCTACGCCGCAATCAGCCGGTCAGCTGGTTTAAATTATTCCAGAACATGAAAAAATATTTTCCTAGCCTGAAATATCAGTTTGTTGATGTGTGCTTTGGGTTTC
>DCKO01000124.1:11146-35330 GCA_002320665.1 Micavibrio sp. UBA1672 | reverse complement strand
AGATAAGCGGCAGGTCGCGGGTTCGAATCCCGCCACCCCTACCAAGAAAGACAAATGAAAAGGATAAAAAAATGCTTATCAAAGAATTAAAGAAGCTAAAAGCCAAAGAGGAATTGGTAACCATTATCAGAACATGTGATGGTGAAGGGCTTACTGGTTGCCTAACGCAAGTGAATGAGAACTATGTCGCCATGCATTTATATAATGACGACGGAAAATATGATGGCTTTACAATATTCGAAACCTACCAGATTGAAGAAGTACTCTGGGGGAACAGAGAGCACAAAGCTATAGACTACCTTATTAACAAGGGAGAACCTATTATAACGCCAAGACTCAAAACGCGCGCTTTCCAAAATGCGATTTTAGAAGTATCGAAGAAATACGGCTGTCTCATGTTATACAAGTCTTATACGGACGATATGTTTGATATCGTCGATATTCTCGGCCATGACGATGATTGGTTAAAGGTGCAGACATATGGAACAAAGCAGTCTCTTTCTAGAATGACAAAACTCATAGAGAGATATGATATATGCAGGGTTACTGTAAATTCAGCGTATCAAAAGGACATTGTGAATTTGCATTCCGTGAAGGAACTCATTGATTTTGACGTGGGCGCCACCCAAGCTTCGCAGGATTTAGGACAAGCCGTGAAAAAGTGAAGGAGCAAATAATGCCTTACATAAAAATAGAAAATATTTGGACAGACAGTGATGATATGTTGCAGTTAGAAGTAACAGCGTCAAATGGGAACCAAAAAACAACGCAGGACTTTTACATTTATCCAGATGATTTATTGGATTTTGGGCAAAAGCTGCAAAGTTTTCCAAAAAACAAAGATGACTCGGTAAGTATAGAATATGGTGTTGCCCCTGAGTTTTACTGCTATTTTTTTCTGAAAGCATTGATTTGGAATTCTACAGGGAATGCTGCTTTTGAGATTAAAGTAAATAACAGGCTAGATATCCCGTTAAAAACTGAAACTCATTTCTTTTTGTCCTGCGAAGTAGCAACAATAAATAATTTTGGAAAAAAGTTGGAAAGCTGGTCTAAAGATAGTGGTAAACCTCTGTGTTTTGAGTGGTAAAGGTTTTTACCTAACAAAAAACCTCACCAATCAACGCCCTTACCACATCGGGGTTTCTTTCCTTATTGATCTTCTCACGAAACGCCGCTGCTCCTTGCATATCCGTCACATACCATGACAAGTGCTTGCGGGCGATCGGGATGCCTTTACGCTCGCCGTAATACGCGAGGATCGCATTATAATGCTCGAGAATAAGATCACGGATATTTGCTGGCGGCGCGCTGATCTGCCCATCCCGAAGATAATCAATCGTTTGCTGGATCATCCACGGCTTGCCTTGCGTGCCGCGACCAATCATCACCCCATCCGCACCGGAAACCTCCAGCGCTTCTTTCGCATCTTCGGGGCTAAGGATATCACCATTAATAATAACCGGAAGGCTCACGGCCTCTTTCACCGCCTGCACCGCCGCCCAATCAGCCTCACCTTTATACATCTGACACCGCGTACGCCCGTGAACGGTGATCATCTTCACGCCGACATCCTCGGCCTTTTTCGCCAAAGACGGCGCGTTCAAATGATCCTTATCCCAGCCCAGCCGCATTTTCACCGTCACCGGAACATCAACGGCCGCCACAGTCGCCTTCATAATCTCAACGGCCAGATCCTCATTTTGCATCAGCGCCGAGCCTGCATATTTCTTGACGATCTTTTTCACCGGACAGCCAAAATTAATGTCGATAATTGCCGCGCCGCGCTCCACATTGATTTGCGCGGCCTGCGCCATCACATCCGGCTCGCACCCCGCAAGCTGCACCGCCATAGGAAACTCTTCGGCGTAATCTTCATTGGCTCGCTTCGAATTGATATTTTCCTGCAAGACCGACTTGCTCGCAATCATCTCCGAAAAAACTAGCCCAGCCCCAAACCGTTTGACCAGCCTGCGAAAGGGCAGGTCGCTTATCCCCGACATCGGCGCCAGAAACACCGGATCATCTATTCTGATGTCACCTAGTGTTAAGCTCATTGTTTGAAAATGCCTTTAAGCAGAAATAGTCAGCGCATTCTTGATACGCTCAATAGCAGAATCCTCGGCTGCGCTCACATTCATGGGGTGGTTCGCTTCACCACCATCCGAAATGCCGCCGGCGATTTTCTTCATGAGGCCACTAAAAAATCCTTCATCCTGCTCTTCTTCAACGCCAAACTCTCCATAAGCTTGTGCCACTGAGGTTGCAATTTCAACAAGCATCGCGCGGTAAGCTTTGACTTCCTCTTTATTGGCAGTTTTTTCAATAGCCTCAATGGCTTTTTTACACAAGGGTTCGATGTTAAAGACACCATCTTCCCATTTTTTCCATTGATCCTTATGTTTTAGCGTTTCAGTAGCAATTTCTTGAACCAATGGCGTGTCTCCATGAATTCCAGACATTTCACGAATAGATGCCTGAAGCGCACGCATCTCTAATTCATCATCTTGCTCACCTTCTTCATCGTCTGCATAACTGACATGAAGGCCAACACGATAGGGCAGGCTGATGATAAGGTCAAAATCTTCGGGTGAAAAATCAGAAATTTGTGTCATTCATGACTTCCTTTTTTGTTGATAATTGTGGCTAATTATTAGCTGTTTTCTTAGACGTATGACGTCCCCAAAGCATGTGCAATGTCACACAAGGCTTTTCGCTCATCCAAGGAAATATTCAAAAACTGTTCCCATGTTTTGGGCTGTTTCTTCTGCTTGGCGGCGCTGGATTTATTTTTATAATAATAATAATACATTTTCAATTTATCGAGCATTGGCGTTTTTTCTGAATATTCACGGAAAGCCAAAGCCACATTTTCTCCGATTTCAACCAAATGAGCCTTGAAAGAGCTTACCTCTTTTGCGTCAACATGTTCAGATAAAATATCTATAGCGTGATTACAGTCATCCTGAACAGCCTCTAGATTCTCACTCCACTTATTCCACTCGCTTTTTCGTTTGACGGTTTCACTGATGACATACTGTACAGTTTCCGAACCAAAAACTTCTCCGGCATAGGCCGTGATAATGCTCTCCAGAGCTTCCATCTCTTCGGCATCGGACTCATCGCCGCCTGTTTGGTCACTTTCGGAAACATATAAACCAACCCTGTATGGCAAGCTTACGATGAGGTCTCTTTGATCTGCAGTTAATTCATCAAGAAAATTCATGGGGTGTATTCACAATTCCTTTATGTATTGCCGTTCATTCTATACATAAAACGTTTTTTTCTCAATAAATAAGAGCATATATAATCGCTATATATGCTCTTAGAAAAGATAATATCGAATTTTATCAGGCAGCCATAGCTTCGACAACAGCCTGACCCAATCCGGCAGGACTTTCAGAAACAGCAAATCCAGCTGAGCGCATGGCGTCCATTTTGGCAGGTGCTGTGTCATCTGCACCAGAGATAATCGCACCAGCATGCCCCATACGCTTACCCGGAGGGGCAGTGGCACCAGCAATAAATCCGGCAATCGGCTTTTTGGTCTTTAGAGATTTGTAAAACTCACAAGCTTCAATTTCGGCCGTTCCACCAATCTCACCAATCATAAGAATGGCTTCTGTCTCAGGGTCATCCATAAACATTTCAATACAATCGATAAAGTTTGTACCATTAACAGGGTCGCCGCCAATACCGATACACGTAGACTGACCAAGGCCAACCGCGCCCGTTTGCGCCACAGCTTCATATGTCAAAGTGCCTGATCTTGAAACAATACCGACCTTGCCGCGTGTGTGGATGTGGCCAGGCATAATACCGATCTTACATTCACCTGGCGTTATAACACCCGGGCAGTTTGGCCCGATAAGACGTGTTTTCGAACCATCAAGCGCACGCTTAACTTTAACCATGTCCAGAACTGGAATGCCTTCTGTGATACAAATCGCAAGCTCGATTTCCGCATCAATAGCCTCTAAAATCGCATCGGCTGCAAATGGAGGGGGGACATAAATAACAGAAGCATTCGCGCCTGTTCTTTCTTTTGCTTCTCCTACTGTATCAAATACCGGCAGGTTAAGATGTTCACTTCCACCTTTATTGGGCGTAACGCCACCAACCATATTTGTGCCATAAGCAATAGCCTGTTCACTATGGAACGTGCCTTGTGATCCTGTAAAACCCTGACAGATAACCTTTGTATCTTTATTGACGAGTACAGCCATATTAAATAACTCTCCGTTAATGATAAAAATTCCAAGGGCTTTTAAGCCCCGATGATATTTTTGCATTTAACGCCCTTAAGCATACGAAATCAACCATCTAATGCGCATAAAATGCTATTAGGTGTAAAAAAAATTGATAAATGTTACAATTATATGTAATTAAGGGAAAAAAGAGCAATAAGCGGGATATTCCAAAATAATGACAAATAGCGTTTATGACAGATTTAAAACCTTAACGTTTTTGTGCTTATCCGGTTTGTTCACGGCATCTTGCGGTGATGGTCAGGATAAGGGGGCGATTGATACAAATGCCATGGAAGAGCCAACTGCTCACCACTTAGAAGTACCATCTGCCCAAAAGCCCGAGATAGAAGAAATTCATGAAGTAGATATTTCAGATAATGTTCACCTGCAATTTGATAGTCAGGCTCTGGCGAATAAAATACGTGAATATATGAAAATAGCCTCTTATGGGATGGCTAGACATGGCGGAATGGTTGTGCCACGCGATCTTCGGAATGAGGCTTTTATTCTGGGGCAAACCACAGGTGTCCCACCAGCTTTATTTGTTCAATTTGCATACGCCGAAAGTCATTTTAATTGCGATAGTGAAAATCCTTCCAGCTCAGCCGGAGGCTGCTACCATTTATTGCGCGATACAATATATGAGAAAATCCGTGATAAAAAAGGAACTGCATGGGAAGGTGTCTTTCCACTTTCTCGATGGATTGATCAAAATAGTGAATATGAGGACGGACGAAAAAGATTTCGTATCGTTAATCCCGATACAGGCAAAGAAGATAATGCGCTAACAAAAAAACATTATCTTACTGTTAGAAGAAATAGTTTTCTAGAGGGGGTTTTGAAGGCAGATGTTGATCATGATAACGCACTCATCTTAACGCAAGCAGATCAAAAAGTTACAGGTGTTAATCTATATGCACAGTGGTTCTTTGGACCATTTACAGGACGTAACTTTGCTAAGCTTCGAGAGTCTAAGCCAACTGACGCAATTTGGAATATCTACAGTAGCGAACGTGAAGAGGCTATTGATCGGGGTAAGCACTCGATTTTGAATATTGGTAATAGAAATATATATTTTCAGCCGGAATTTGTGATGGGAATTGATAACCAGATAGAGCTATTGAGAATAAATGCAAAGGCAGAAGGTAAAAAGTTTTCATATGCGGACGAAGCAAAAGCATTTAAACAAATCGTTATGTCCAAAATCCAATTCGGGGAATTACAGGATAGTGACTTCAAATCAGTTTCGGAAGTGGCCTCTTATTTAAAAAATGTTAAAAAATTAAGCGATGAAGAATATGAGTTTTTTGAACCAAATGAGGAAATTATCAAAGCTATACATATTGATGGGAAGTCTCTGGAAGAGCACACACCGGAACCGGAGGAAGATGAACCAGAAGATGAATGGGGGGTAGAAGCCTATCAATTAGCTCGAAAAGAGGCAGGACTTGAGCCCATATAAAAAGCGCGATAATTACACCGCGCTTTCTTTAATTTTTATATCTATGTGCAGGAAATATTAAGCTGCTGCTTGAGCCTGTTTTGTGGCTTCGACGACTTTCTTGGCCGCATCTTGCAGATTATCAGCAGAAATAATCGGCAAGCCCGAAGCTGCCATTAATTCCTTACCTTTTTCTACATTTGTACCTTCAAGACGAACAACAAGCGGAACCTGTAGGTCGACTTCTTTCGCTGCGGCAATAACACCTTCTGCGATTACATCACAGCGCATAATGCCACCAAAAATGTTAACCAGAATACCCTTAACATTCGGGTCAGATAGTATGATTTTGAAGGCCACAGTCACGCGCTCTGCTGTCGCGCCGCCACCAACATCCAGAAAGTTTGCAGGTTCGCCGCCCTCAAGCTTAATAATATCCATAGTTGACATCGCCAGACCAGCACCATTAACCATACAGCCAATATTACCATCCAGACGAACATAAGAAAGCTCGTTATCAGCAGCGATCTTTTCGTTTTCATCTTCTTCTGTCTCGTCACGCATTTCGTAAACTGCCTTTTGACGATACAGGGCATTCGGATCAAAGTTCATCTTAGCATCCAAAGCCATTACTTCGTCGCCAACCAAAATCATAGGGTTAATCTCAACGATGGACGCATCTAGCTCGACAAATGCTTTGTACAAGTTTGAGAAGAATTTTACAGCAGATTTAACTTGCGCGCCTTTTAAGCCAAGACCGAAAGCCAGCTTGCGACAATGGAAGCCAGAAATACCAGAAGCAGGGTCTACAGAAACCTTGATGATTTTTTCAGGAGATTTCTCGGCGACCTCTTCGATATCCATACCGCCTTCGGTCGAGACCATGAAGGTGATTCGGCTTGTTGCACGGTCTAAAACCACAGAACAGTAATATTCTTTTTCGATATCCACACCATCTGTAACATAAAGACGTTGTACTTCTTTCCCTTCAGGCCCTGTTTGCTTTGTCACAAGTGTTTTACCCATCATGGCTTCGGCGGCTTCTTTAACCTCATCAACCGTCTTACAAAGACGAACGCCGCCTTTACCTTCGGGATTGTCTGTAAAATGACCAGCGCCACGACCACCTGCATGGATTTGTGCTTTCACAACATAAAGAGCAGTATCCATGCTCTCCGCCGCTTTCACAGCTTCATCAACACTCATCGCTGGAATGCCTTTTGGCACCGCAACACCATATTTTTCTAGTAATTCTTTCGCCTGATATTCATGTATATTCATGAGGGTTCTAACTCCGTATAATCTTCATAATGCTTAAAAAGCGACCTTAAGCACTTTCCTTATTAGGGTTCTAACATCATAAAAAGCGTTTGAAAACCGTAAAAATACGCATTCTAGAGTAAATTTTAGTACCGGAAATGAAAAAATTATGTCTAAGGTTTTTGACAAAACCATTCAAAATCACTTAGAATGTTGTGTAATTTATATGTAGTGTGATTTCGTTAATGTTATGACGCTATAATAAGTAACGAAATTGGTGTATAACGGGTTTATACATACATTTATGAAGTGTTGAGGTAATGTCCGGCACTTTTGTGAAAAGGGAAAAGGTAATGGCGAATCCAAATAATTCGGGTGGTGATGATTTTCAAGAAAACGAAGTTGATACAAGTCAGCTTGATTCTGCGCCGGAGATTCAACAAGTCACTGAACCTATGGGGTTGGCTGCAAATGAAGATCCTGCGGCAGAATATTCGCTTGATACCCCCGAAGAAGATCTTGAAAATGATCCGTCATCACCTATCAGCGCAGGTATGGAAGTCGGCGATAATGCCAATACAGTGGATGAACAACTCGTACGTGAGGAAAAACAAAGAATAGCGCCAAATGTTGTTGAAACTGTCAGCGAGTTGGATCAGGAACAAGGCAGACTGAATAATGCTTATGGCGGTGAAGCCGTTACATTGGCTCAGAAGACACTATATGATGCCGAGCAATCAGGTAGTGCCGGAGCGCTTTACTCAGGAACGATAGAAAGTGCCGTGCGTGATCAAGAGGAAGCATTGTTGCGGGAGCGGGAAAAACGCCGTTCACAATTCGCGCTGGCATTAATGAATGAGGGTTTGTCACAGGATCTAGCAGAATTTTTAGCAGATTTCGAAGAGTTGAAAGATGATTTTGCAGAAGTTGTAGATGAGTATGACAAAGCTATCGCCGAAGCCGAAGACGCTCTTGGTTCTCTTAAATCAGAAATGGATGCCCTTGATCAGGAACATGCCGAGATGCAATCGGAGTTTGATGCGAATTCCGACCGGATCAATGATCTTGATGATCAAATTAGCGCTATTGATGATCAATTGCCGGATGACCTGGAGGCAAAATTAGCATCAGGAGAGATAAATCCTGAAGACCTGACTGAAGAACAGCAAAGGTTACTCCAAGAGAAGTGGGCGTTAGAGAGTGAAAGAGATCAACTTAAAGATCGTAATGATGTTCTTAAGGCAGAAATGGATCAGAACCGCGCTATTCATGATGTTTACAGCCAGAATGCCGAAAAAATTGGTGCTAAAATCAGCGATGCCAAACAAAGCATGGCGGAATCCAAGGCAAGATTGGCAGAGTTGGATGAGCAGATCAAGCAAGCAAGGGCTTCTGGTGCAAGTGAAGAAGAAATTCAGGCGCTAAAAGATCAGAAAGCTCAAGTAGAAGAGCAATTAGCGCAAACAAAACAAAAAGTAGAAGACTTAAAAGGTCAGGTTGAAACAACTAAAAAAATTGCAAGCTTTGAATTCGAAACCAATGTTGCCGAAGTTGAGGATGAGACAGGGACATGTTTGTCACCACTAGGTCAACGTCAAGCTATAGAAGCTAGAACGGAGTTGATTAAGAGCTTTGGAACACTTTCTGCTGATGGGGATTTGTCGACAGAAGACTTGAAAAAATTGCACGAGTTAGCAAAAGGTGCTCATATTTCTCAGGAAGATTTAAAGTCATTAGTAGAAATATACACGAATGAAGATTCTGGTATGACTTTTGATGGTAAGTCCGGTTCAGAAGCAGCAGCAGCTATGTCTACGGCATGGCACAAGCTTGATGAAATGGAAGATGCGGCACGAACCGATTTGGCAGGCAAACAAGAAGTACACAAAGAAACAGTGATGGCCGCTCAGGCCGAGCAACTTGAAACAAAAGAAGTTGTAGCCGATGCGACAACTGCGATTGGTGGGATGGCTGAATATACATCAATTCAGGAATACATGCTTGAGAATTACAGCGTGACAGGTGGTCCCACGACGGAAAGTATTATGTCTGTCATGAATGATGAGAGCCGTTACTTACGTTCTGATGAGGGCAATCTAGTCTATGTCAGTAACGAAGATCAACGCATGTATACTCTGGGAGAGGATGAAAATGGCGCGGTTGCTCAAAACTGGCTCTCTCATGAGGAAACTGCAGAATTACAAAGGCAGGTTGTCGAAGATGGCATGATACCTCGGAACTACGCTTTTGATACTGATGTGGCAATGGGAATGGTCGTTGATGTTCCAGAAGAATATAGCCCGTTTGATACATGGCAGGTGACATATGATGCGTCTTCAAACGAAGCAACAATACCCGCAAGAGCGCAAGTTTTGAATGAGTCTATCGCAGTCCAGAAAGCCGAGCAGGCCGTGGCAGATGCTAGTCAGGCTAAAGCTGCTTCAGATATGGCGCAGTCAGAGCAAAGGTTGTCTGATGTACAGGCCGCAAAACTTCTCGTTGAGCAAAACCCTTCATTGTCAGAGGATGAGGCTTTGGTTCAAGTCCAAGCTGAGCGTGCACAGCAGGAATTGGCTACGGCGATTGAAGGTGAGGGCGATAAGGCTGCCTCTGATGAACAAGAATGGGATGAAAGTCAGGCAAATACAATGAACACACCTGATCCTGAATTGGTTGCCGCAGCAGGCGCAATCGTAAATCAGGTAGAGGGTGGTGAAATAACAGCGTCTAGATTAAATGATGTCTTATCAGAATTTAATTTGACAGAAGAGCAGATCGCCACATTGAAAACAGCAATCGATAATGACCCGAATGTAACTTTGAAGGATGATATACAGATGGTTGCTACCGCAGATGTAGCAAGTGAACTTGAAACGACAGCGCCTTTGATGGAAGGAGCAAGTATTATTCAAGTGGGAATAAACTTTATCACAGAGAGGTTGCCAATTACCCCGTCAACTTATACACCGGATGCGAATGGTGTCGAGGCTTCGACACTGACACTAGGCAGTATTCTTGATGAATATCCGGGGCCATCCGATGCCACATACATGCA
This sequence comes from Micavibrio sp. UBA1672, assembly GCA_002320665.1. Taxonomy (GTDB): domain Bacteria; phylum Pseudomonadota; class Alphaproteobacteria; order Micavibrionales; family Micavibrionaceae; genus UBA1672. The sequence continues at coordinate 25,324 of DCKO01000124.1, read as the reverse complement.
GCCTGTTCAGTCAAATACAGATGGTATGGAAGGCATGATGGCTAAGGCAACAACACCTAGCTTTGACCCAACGCAACAAAAAGTTGCAGTCACAACAGGCGGTACTGGCTCTGGTGGTCAGGCTGGTGATGAAATTACACCCGACGAATCACTGCTGATGGATCAGGAAGGTAACAGACCTACCGGTGCGCCAATGGGCGGCGGCGGAATAGCCGGTTAATGCCGATTTCATAAAATATTTGACGTCATGGCTATTTTTCCTGTAAAATCAGGGCAATAAGGTTGAACTATAATAAAATCATCTGCAAAAGCAGATAAATTGACATAAAGGGTGCTACGTTGGTTATATCTTCGGACAATAATGAAGTCTCTGGCTCTACTCCGTTCTCTCAGAAAAAAAGAGGGAATGTAGGCGTGGATATTGATGCTGCGCTAAGTCGACAAAAAAAGGCGCTTTCTCCTGATGATTTACAAAAAACACAAGGTCTTGAACTTTTTTCTTTTCTGGTTTTACTGCTTCGCGGTGTTGATGCTGAACCTGATGAAGACGGTCTTGCAAGTGAAGAAGCAACTTCTGAACTAGCACAAGCCCTCAATATCGGCCAAAGCTTGCTAGGCAGTGCCATGGCATCGGTTAGAAACGGGACTTCGCCAGCTGACGCCGCGACAAACCTGATGTCATCAATCGATCGGCGGAATTTTGACTATTCAAGCATTGATTTTTCAAGAGCAGAAGCCGCAGTCGCAAAATTTGCAGATAGTGGTAATCCCTTGATTGAGATTATCGCAAGTGTTGAGTCAGGTGGAAATTGCAATATCATGTATAATGGTACTGCTACAGGTGCAACATACAATCTTACTGGTAGAACTGTTAATCAGGTGCTTCAATTGCAGCAAGAGGTTTTGGATGCTGGTGGTAAAGGGACTGCCTGTGGTAAAGGCCAATGGATAAGATCAACGTTGTTGGACGTAAAAAATGATTTGGCTGCAGAAGGCATAGATATTGGTAATAAGCTGTTTGATGAAGAAATGCAGAATTTTCTGATGGAGAAAATGCTTGAGCGCAGAGGGTATGATAAATTTCTAAATGGTGAGATTGATGAAATGACCATGATGAGAAATTTGTCTATGGAATGGGCCGCAATTCCAGAAGACATGCGCGGGGAATCTTATTATAAAGGTGTTGGTGATAATAAAGCGCATCTTGAACCTGAAGTTATGCTGGTGGCTCTTCGGCAAGCACGCCAAAATCACTTGCAATCACAAAGACAACTCGCCTTTAATGATGGTGGTGTGGAAGAAAAAGCTTCATCTGCACCTAATCCATCTGCGCAATTTGATGGAAGTGGTGGCGTAGATCAAGTGGCTCTGGCATCAACCGAGCAACCTGCTGCTGATGATACTGATCCTGCACCAAAAACAGGTCCATCAACTGGCGTGAGCGTCACGGGTTAACGTCTTAGATCATATTTCCTCTCCTTTTTACCATTAAAATTGGCGTTTTCCGGTATTTCTGGCCTTGACTTTTATGCTGTGAGGAATAAACCTCTACACTCGTAATAGTTATAAAAATCAGGGCTACCCAGTTATGACACAGACACAACCAGATCCAACATTCCTTAGCGGTGTAAACGCCGAATATATTGCACATCTTTATGGTGAGTACCTTAAGAACCCTGCAAGTGTGGATGAAAGCTGGCGCACATTTTTTGATGATCTGGGCGATGCCGAGAGTGCTCTGCTTCGTGAGATGACAGGTGCAAGCTGGACACCAGAAGAGAACATCAAAAGCGCGCGCCATTTCGGTAGCGCAGCACTAGCCCCTGCAAATGACCTCGATCCTGAAGTCGCAAAAGCCAAAGCGCCCAAGAAAGGACAGGCTTCTTCGGCTGATGTAAAGCAAGCAGCGCAAGATTCAATTCGTGCACTGATGCTCATCCGTAATTATCGTTTCCGTGGCCACATGTTGGCGCACCTTGATCCGCTAGGCATGAAACCTATTGAGGAACATCCTGAGCTTCAGCCGGAACATTACGGTTTCACCGATCAGGATTTTGATCGCCCGATCTTTATCAATGGTCTTTTGGGTATGGAGAGCGCCACGTTGCGAGAAATCATGGCGGCGCTACATGATATTTACTGCCGTACGATCGGTGTAGAATACATGCACCTTAGTGACCCCGAGCAGCGCGCATGGATACAAGAACGCATCGAAAAACCGCGCAATAAAACCGAATTCACAGTCGAAGGTAAAAAAGCCATTCTTGAGCGCCTGACCGCGGCAGAAGGTTTCGAACAATTCCTGCACAAAAAACATACCGGAACAAAACGCTTTGGTGTGGATGGCGGTGAAGCTCTGATCCCAGCGATTGAGCAAATCATCAAGCGTGGAGGTCAGATGGGTATGGAAGAAATGGTCATCGGTATGGCGCACCGCGGCCGCTTGAATGTTCTGGCAAATGTGATGGGCAAATCCTTTACGGCTATTTTCTCCGAATTTCAGGGGCAATCGTCTACGCCAGACGATGTGCTTGGCTCGGGTGATGTGAAGTATCATTTGGGAACATCTAGTGACCGCGAGTTTGACGGCAATAATGTTCACTTATCTCTCACGGCAAACCCGTCTCACCTTGAATTTGTAAATCCGGTTGTAATCGGTAAGGTACGCGCAAAAATGTACCAGCGCCGCGATAAAGAATATAAAGAAGTTGTGCCATTGCTTTTGCACGGTGATGCGGCCTTTGCGGGGCAGGGTATTATCGCTGAAACCTTTATGATCTCGGAGCTTCCAGGCTACCGCGTAGGTGGCACGATACATATCGTCATTAATAACCAGATCGGTTTTACAACCATGCCGAAATTCTCTCGCTCTGGTCCGTATTCTACAGATGTGGCGAAGATGCTGGATGCGCCGATCTTTCATGTGAATGGTGATGATGCCGAGGCAGTCGTTCACGTTTCGCGCATTGCTACAGAATTCCGTCAGACTTTCAAGAAAGAGGTTGTAATCGATATTTTCTGTTATCGTCGCTACGGCCACAATGAAGGCGATGAGCCTGCCTTCACACAGCCTTTGATGTATAAGAAAATTGCAAAGCAGGAAACTGCGCGTTCAAAATATGCGAACCAGCTTGTCGCCGAAGGTGTCATGACCGAAGAAGAAACAGACGCCGTTCGTGATGAATATTTTGATAGTCTGGAAAAAGCATTTGAAGCAGCAAAATCCTACAAGCCAAATGAAGCTGATTTCCTTGGTGGCGCATGGTCAGACATGAAAGTTGCCTATGGCGATGATCGCCGCGGCGATACAGCAGTGAGTAAAAAGGACCTCAAACGAATTGGGGAAATGCTTACGAAAGTACCCGATGATTTTGCAATCAATAAAAAGCTTAAACGTGTCATTGATGCCCGCGCAAAGATGATCGAAACCGGAGAAGGCTTCGATTGGGCTACTGCTGAATCCCTGGCTTTCGGGACATTGTTGGATGATGGTTATTCTGTCAGACTTTCGGGGCAGGATGTTGGTCGTGGAACATTCTCGCAGCGCCACGCCATTTGGTATGATCAGGATACAGAAGAAAAACACATCCCACTGAAGACAATTGCGCCAAAACCAATCAAATTCGAAGCCCATGACAGCCCACTTTCCGAAATGGCTGTGCTTGGTTTTGAATATGGCTTCTCTCTGGCTGATCCAAAAACGCTGACATGCTGGGAGGCGCAATTCGGCGATTTCGCCAATGGCGCGCAAGTGATTATAGATCAGTTTATTTGCTCCGGCGAGAGTAAATGGCTGCGTATGTCCGGTCTTGTTTTGCTCTTGCCACATGGATATGAGGGGCAGGGGCCAGAGCACTCCTCAGCGCGTTTCGAGCGCTTCTTACAGCTTTCCGGTGATGATAACTGGCAGGTCTGTAACTGTACAACGCCAGCAAACTACTTCCATGTTTTACGTCGTCAGATGCACCGTGATTTCCGTAAACCGCTTGTCATGATGACACCAAAATCTTTGCTGCGTCACAAGCTTGCGACATCAACAATTGATATGTTCACAGATGGCAGTACATTCCACCGCGTCCTTTGGGATGATGACAAGGATGAGTTGGTATCAGCCGATAAAATCAAACGTGTGGTTCTTTGTACAGGTAAGGTTTACTATGATCTGCTGCAAGAGCGCCGTGATCGCAAGATCAAGGATGTCTATATTATGCGCCTTGAGCAAATCTATCCATTCCCGCATAAGGCACTGGCCACAGAACTTAAACCATTCAAAAATGCCGATATCGTCTGGTGTCAGGAAGAGCCTTATAACCAAGGGGCGTGGTTCTTTGTTGACCGCCTGATCGAGGGTGTTTTGACCGAGTTGAAGCATAAAGCAGGCCGCCCGAAATATGCAGGTCGTAAAGCATCTGCTTCTCCGGCAACAGGTCTGGCAAGTCGTCATGCTGCCGAGCAAAATGCTCTGGTGGATGAGGCGCTAAGCGTTAAGTAAAAGAATGCTTCGGCAGGATGTAAGCTCTAAAATATTACTCTACTTCATCGCCGATCCGAGCGTGTGTCTCGGGCGACCTGTTGCCGATGTCGTCGCGGCGGCAATCAAGGGCGGTGTAACCATGGTGCAATTGCGCAATAAAAGCGGTGATCTTGAGCAAGTCAAAAAAGCAGCCTTAGAAATCCAACCGATTCTAGCTGATTCTAATATCCCCTTCATCATCAATGACCACGTTGAGCTCGCCGCCGAAATAGATGCCGATGGTGTGCATATCGGGCAAGACGATATGAACCCACAAGATGCCCGTGACATCATTGGCCCTGATAAAATTTTGGGTCTGACGGCCTTCACGCCAGAGCATTTCGAAGCACTTGATCCTGCAATCGTTGATTATGTTGGCACTGGTCCGTTCTTTCCAACGCTGACCAAGCCGGATAAGCCTGTGCTTGGCGCTAAAGGATTTGCAGAATTAGCCAAAGATTCGTCCGTTCCCGTGGTCGGAATAGGCGGCATCACGGGAGGAAATGCGGATCAGGTCATGGCCGCAGGCGCAAACGGCATTGCCATGATGCGTTCGATCTCCGAGGCGGATGAACCGGAGGCGGCGGCAAGGCACCTTTATAAAAAAATAGACATAAATTCATGACAGCTGTAAAATAAAGCGATGAATAATAAAGCGGTTGGAAATTTTTTAGGGGCAATGAAAGCTAAAATATCAGGTGCATCCTATCCTGATCAAATACTTACCAATTCCGGTGAAGCTCTTCCCGTGTCAAAAGGCGGGATTGTTTTGTTGAATGATCCGCAAGATCTTTTGCTTTTACCAAAAAGTGGAATCACTACGGCTGAAATTGACCGTGATCTAGGTGAGGGGTTTTATGAGGCCGCAAGTAATGCCGATATGCAAACAGTGGCATTATTAACAGCCTTTTTTAATGATATAGATTCATATGAAGGAAAGCCCAAACGTGAATTTGGATATAGCGCCCGTGAATTAATGTCTGATTATGAAAGGGTTATAGAAAAATATCAAAAAATGGATATGCGCGATGATCAGCGTATTCTGATCGATCAGGCCGCCAGTGATGTTCTGGAATATTATCCGGTTTTGGCGCAACTCCGCAGAAAGGTCGTCCCTGCGACGGAATTAGAAGGAATATTTGCCTATGGCGGTTTTAGCCTGACAAATCTTGATGATGATAATCAACCAAAAGAGCCGGACTTCAGAATGCATGTTGATGTAGCCGTAAACATAAGAGGCTTTTTCGGATATGTGGGCAAGATGTCATCTTTTATTGATGACCGTGTTACTAAAGATGAAATGAATAAACTCATCACAGGTTTTCCTGAAATTGACCAAGATATTCAATTTACCGCGCAACTCACTGATAAATATGGAACGTATCAGCCCAAAGTAGGAAATCCGTATTTTTTCAATGGTTATATGTTAGATGAAAAAAACAAACATCCTGAGCAAGCCGCCATAAATAATGTCTCGATCCACAGCGAGTCTGAAAGAGAGCTTGAAGATCCAAAGCATATATACACACTGGATTTATAAAGATTATAGAAAATTAGACATTTAACGTTTTCTGTAATAAGTTAGGACGATGATAAATCAAATAATACATAAATTCAGCGGGTTAATTACAGCGCAAGTAGAAGAAATAGCTTATCCGGATGAAGTTTTGTCTCATTCAGGCAAGCCTCTGCCTGTTTCCAAGGGCGGCTTTGTTATAGTTGATAATATGGATGATGCTAAAGTGTTATTGGAGGATGGCATCACAAATATTGAGTGTGACCGTGATCTGGGCGATGAGTTCTATAGATCGGCAGAAGACGCCAATGAAAGTGTCGTTGCAGAGCTCTCACGTCTTTTTAACATGATCGACCAAGTCAGCCGCAGAGTTAGGTACAAGACGCCAGAGGCAGTATTAGATGCCTATAAAAAAGTGTTGGATTCTTTTGAAAAAACTTTGGGGAGGGAGCCAAATCTTGTCACACGCCAAGCTATGAAAGATATCATAGAATTTCATGCTCCTATGCAGGCTTTACAAAGGCAAGTCAATATGAAATTTGGTAGGGATTGGGATCAAGGTGGTTTTACGTATAGAGGCAGGCAGCATAAAACATCTGACACAGGTAATGAGTATTTTGTACATGTCGATGAATTAGATGAGGATGGCCTTATAAGAGGAGGGATCACTTACCTTGGTAAGACAACAATAAAAATAGATGACCGTTTAACTGTTAGGGATATTGAGGATGTTGTGCCAAGTACATCCAATTCCACTCCGCCGGGGACGGCAGAACGAATTCTGATGAAATATGATTCCACTTCTAGCAAGCTTGGAAACCTAAGTCTGATGAAAGCCTATCAAGGGTGTCACCAGCCTACGACTACATTGGATTTTAATGCCAAAGAAACGATCAGAAACACATGTGTTCATACATGGCCAATGCTGGAGCCAGACGAACTCAGATATGCTTACTTCTTTAACATCGTATGAGGGAATATGATCCCGAATATATTATCCATAGCGGGCTCTGATCCCTCCGGCGGGGCAGGGGTTCAAGCGGACCTCAAAACTTTTGCAGCGCTGGGTGGCTATGGCATGGCAGTAATCACTGCACTGACGGCGCAAAATACCAACGGCGTAACTGGCGTGATGGACGTGCCGGAGGATTTCGTAAAGCAACAACTAGAAACCATATTCGAAGATATCCACGTGGACGCAGTCAAAATCGGTATGCTCTCCAATGCAGCAATTATAAAAGTCGTGGCCAATATTTTAAAAAAATATACTGCTCCGAATATTGTTCTTGATCCGGTTATGGTTGCCACTAGCGGCGATAGTCTAATCTCTGCTGATGCGGTGGATGCTATGAAGCAATACCTTGTCCCGCTCGCCGATGTCCTGACCCCAAATATTCCCGAAGCCGAGAAACTCTCCCGTAAGGCCGTGCTGGATATGGAGGAAGCCGCAAAGGGGCTGTTATCCCTCGGGTGCGGCGCTGTTTACCTCAAAGGTGGTCACTTAAAGGGGGCGCAAGCCACTGATATTTTAGCTAAAAACGATGGAGCGCTAAGAAAATATGAATCGGATCGTATTGATACACCAAATACCCACGGCACAGGCTGTACTTTATCCTCCGCCATAGCAGCATATCTGGGCCATGGCCTGCCATTGGAGGACGCTTGCGCTAAGGCCAAGGATTACCTGACCAAAGCTATTGCCCAAAGTGATGATTTGGAAGTGGGCTGTGGGCATGGGCCTGTTAATCATGGTGCACAATGAATGAATTTGACCTCATAGAAAAATACTTCAAACCCCTGACGCAAGGCCATGACACGCTAGAGGATGACGCGGCTTTGCTGTCTATCCCCGGGGGGCAGGAGCTTGTCGTCACCAGCGATACGCTCAATGAAGGTGTGCATTTCCTTGAAGGGGAAGCGCCGGAAAATATCGCCCATAAAGCTTTGCGTGTAAATCTCTCTGATCTCGCTGCAATGGGCGCTAAGCCTCTTTCTTATCAACTCAATATTGCCTTCTCCGATAAACCGGATGAGATATGGCTAAAATCTTTCACCAACGCACTGCTAGAAGATCAAAAAACCTACAATATTTTTTGCTCTGGCGGTGATACAACCAGCATCAAAGGTAAGCATTTAAGTATCTCGATAACCGCGCTTGGCAAAGTTCCTGAAGGTAAAGCTTTGCGACGATCCGGCGCACAAAGTGGGGATGTTATTATCGTGACGAGCCACATCGGCGATGCATATCTCGGTTTGAAGGCGCTAAGAGAAAATCTTGATTTTCCGCAGGCCATTGAACGATATAAAAAGCCGCAACCGCGCATCCATGAAATTCAGGGTATCGCACAATATATAAATGCTGCCGCTGATATCTCCGACGGGTTTTTGGCTGATGCCACGCATATCGCCAAGGCCTCAAAGCTGGGAATGGATATTGATATCTCGGGATTTGAGTTTTCTGATGACGTGCAAAAAGTCTTAGATGAAGGCCTGATGATGATCGAAGAGGCTCTAACAGGCGGCGATGATTACGAGCTAGTTCTCGCCGTACAACCGGAAAACGCCCAAACAGTTACGGAGGCGCTAAAGCGGCTAGGATGTTCTCCTTTTATCGCCGGAGAATTCACGCCAAATGCGCTGGAATACACGCTTCGTGATGGCGAAAAAAACATCTCGATTGGAAAAGACGCAGGCTGGACGCATTTTTAAGGCTTATTATTGCAAAATATTACGCAAACCCTATTGCATTTAGCCGCTGTTAGGTTTAACAAAAAAAGCAATGCCCTGCGGTTGGGGCTGTATGAGATATCAAAAAAAGAATTTAACGGAATAAAGAAAAGAGCTTGGATCATGACACAAATTGTAGTCCCGACACTAGGTGAATCTGTCGCAGAAGCAACTGTGGCACAATGGCTGAAAAAAGAAGGTGAAGCGGTAAAGGCTGATGAGCCGATTGTCGAACTTGAAACCGATAAGGTAACACTAGAGGTTAATGCCCCATCTGATGGTGTGATTGTCAAGATTTCTGTTGGCGAAGGCGATAGTGTCGGTGTTGGCGCGGTTCTTGGTGAAATGGAAGAGGGCGCAGTTGCCAATGACACGGCCAAGCCTGCAAAGAAAGAAGAAAAAGCTGCCGCTGCACCTAAGCAAGAAAAGAAAGAAGCGCCTAAAGCGGCCCCTTCTGCTGATGCAAAGACTTCTCCGGCAGTCCGTAAATTGATCAATGATAATAATCTTGATGCCTCTCAAATCCCCGCGAGCGGAAAAGATGGTCGCCTGACCAAGCAAGATGTCGAAGATTTCATGAAATCCGGTAAAGCACCAGCGCCTGCCGCTGCCGCACAAGACCTTGGTCCTCGTGAAGAGCGTGTGAAAATGACAAAACTACGTCAGGTAATCGCACGTCGCTTGAAAGAGGCACAAAACACAGCGGCTATGCTGACTACTTTCAACGAAGTTGATATGGGCCCCGTTATGGCGCTTCGCGGTGAGTACAAGGATATCTTTGAAAAGAAACACGGCATCAAGCTCGGATTTATGTCCTTCTTTATCAAGGCAACAATTCAGGCTCTGAAAGAATTTCCTGCGATCAATGCGGAAATTGATGGCGATGAAATCGTGTATAAGAACTACTATAATATCGGTGTTGCTGTTTCCACGCCGCAAGGTCTTGTTGTGCCTGTAATCAAAAATGCTGATCAACTCAGCATGGCCGAGATCGAAGCCAAAATCGTTGATTTCGGGAAACGTGCCCGTGATGGTAAGCTTGGCATGGATGAAATGTCAGGTGGTACTTACACAATCACCAATGGCGGCGTGTTTGGCTCATTGATGTCCACACCGATTTTGAACACACCACAATCCGGTATTTTGGGTATGCACACAATCCAGAAACGTCCGATGGTTGGCAAGAATGGTGAAATCGAAGTCAAGCCCATGATGTATCTGGCACAAAGCTATGATCACCGCATTGTTGATGGTCGTGAAGCTGTTAGCTCCTTGGTGCGCATCAAACAAGCCATCGAAGATCCACAACGTCTATTGCTTGACGTGTAATGATCAGCTTCCTGTATTCAACCGTGGCCATTATCGTAGCCATTGGTTATTTGCCTCAGGCGTGGAAGCTGCTTAGGGCACAGGGACGTTGCGAAGATATCTCGATTATCGCATGGTCAATTTGGGAATATACAGCAGTCATAAGTCTGCTCTATAGTGTCTTTGTTCTTGAAGATCTAAAGCTCTCCATCGTGAATGGCATAAATGTTTTCTTTATCACCGTGATTATTCTGGTGACATTGTATAAACGCTGGAAATATGCCGGACAGATTGATGTGCTTATTCCTGAAGAAGAAGTCCCTGATCTCGAAGATGTGCCTGAGGTCAAAGAGCTTGATTCCTAAATCAAAAGCCCCGAATTCGGGGCTTTTTCTTTAAATATTATCGGCGGTAATAATTACGATTAGCGCCATCATATTTTCCTGATTTGAGGCAACATTTCTTGAAATAACCTCCCTGAATGACAGGGGCAGGGGTCGTTCCGGCCAAGCTTTTCAATCAGTTCCTTATCGCCATGGACCACGCGGTCGCCTTTTTTAACCTGAGTTTCGGACGGGAAACCTTTCCGACGTTTACTCATCACCTCAAAAGCTAAAGTCCTTTTCTCTGTACTTATTCATGATATGCCTCCTTGTTGGGGTTAGGGTGCAGCTTATATCATAAAGATGCACCTTGACAAAATATGAAAATAATCCTATTATCTGCGTATGTTTATCGCATCCCAACACCCCCACCCAGACATTATACACCAGATTTATATCTGCATTTCCGTACACAAAAACGTGGCCACATATTTTTTTTCGAGCAAACAAACTAGACAAAATAGCGCTGTGCGAAAAAAAAATCTGCAAAACGAACTGTACAAAATAGGCCGTGTGAAAATTTTTTTGGACATTCAAACTAGACAGATATGAAAGAGTTGCAGCCTATGAAAAACAGTAAATATGAGAGTTTTTTTTATTAAATCAATGTGTTAAGGGATTGGTCTTGGGCTAATCTTATCGTCTTGTAATAAACGCCGCAAAACCCCGTCTGGTTTCATCACTGTGTAATCAATAGCTCCTATTTCAGAGAGCTGTTTCATAGCCTTTGCCCCGTCATCCGTATGCGGCAGGTGATCATCAGTCAGGTAAATATGTGATAATCCGATATAGGCCAGATCAAGCTGACGGCCCGAACTAGGCATAAAATTGGCCAGAATACGCCCATCCATCAACTCCAGATTATGCTTCGAGGCTTCCATACACATATGGATAATCGGATCAAGCGGGAAGCGGTAATGTGCATCATGAAAGCGCTCTTCCATCTCTTGGCCATGTTCGGCAGAAAACCCCGGCGGGTGACAATCCTCGGCATAGATAAAATGATGGGCTCCAGTATTTTTATGACGCGCAACCCCAATAGCAGAACGCACTCCCCGCATTTTAGAAAGATAAAGATACGGGTTATGTTCTAATTCATCTAACTCCTTTTGGCGCAGAATTCTGGCAGAAGTGCTAGCAACGGGGCGTTTTTTTGGCGGCAGGCCATTACTGATAATACTGAGCTTTTTCTCTTCCATATTCACAGCATAAATCGGGATCTGGGCAGCCTCCGCCATGGGCAGTATAAGATTATTCCAATAATAGGCACGGTCTTGTGTCCACGGGTTTTCGCTATCTTGTGGGCCTTTCATGCCGGGTAGACTCTGGGCATCAATAAAGAGGGCGTCCACACCCCGCATAATCGCCGATTTTAAGCAAGAGGCACAATTTGGTGTATTACACCCCAAAAATATATGCTTGGAGGTGGGGGCTTTATATAAAAGAGGAAATTCCCCATGTATGGTTGGGCTGCCATCTGCCAGCTTTTTATGAGGCGTAAATCCTTTTTCCTTCAAAAATGGTGGGATTTCATTTGCATTCGTTTGTATTTCTCTTTCATGGCCCTTCTTATCAAAACTCAGAAGAGCAGATCCGACATGATAGCGCAGGTGGTCACTATCATGCGCTGCCAGACGACTTGCCGCAATCAGCCTTATGCCGATTTCTGTTAATTCCGCCTCGCTAAATCCTGTTTGTTCCTTGAAGTGATCCATGAGTTTGTTCTGGTTTTTAGATACCATATCACATCCTGACTATAAATTACCGTCACTATAGAGTTTTATGACTTTAAAAAACCTTAAAAAACTATATTTTTCTTATCTTTGCCTCTCGATTCTTATGAATCTTTGCTGTAAGAGGTATGAGTAATTTGATTGAACGGAAAAATAAAGGCTTAAAAATATGTCTGATAAATTTGATGTGATTGTTATTGGTGCAGGACCAGGCGGCTACGTTGCAGCCATAAGATGTGCGCAATTGGGTATGAAAACAGCATGTATCGAAAAGCGTAAAACGCTGGGCGGAACATGTTTGAATATTGGCTGTATCCCATCCAAGGCACTATTGCATGCATCTGAAAAGTTTGAGGATGCCGAACATCACATGGGTGATATGGGAATTAAGGTGACGCCAAAGCTCGACCTGAAAGGCATGATGAAGCATAAATCATCTGTGGTCGAAGCCAATACTAAGGGCATTGAGTTTCTCTTCAAGAAAAACAAGATCACATCAATCGAAGGTGCTGGCGAGATTGTTGAAGCTGGAAAAGTCAAAGTCGGTAAGAAAACCTATGAAGCCGATAATATCATCATAGCCACTGGTTCAGATGTTATTTCTTTGCCCGGTATCGAAATTGACGAGAAAAAAATCGTGTCGTCTACAGGTGCTCTTGAATTGCCGGAAGTTCCAAAGTCCATGGTCGTTATCGGTGGCGGTGTAATTGGCCTAGAGCTTGGCACGGTTTGGAGACGCTTGGGTGCACAAGTTACAGTCATTGAATTTCTTGATAATATCTTGCCTGGTATGGATAATGAGGTGCGCAAAGAATCTCTTAAAATCTTTAAGAAACAAGGTCTTGAATTTAAACTTTCAAGTAAAGTCACTGGTGCAAAAACATCTGCCAAAGGCGTGGAGCTTTCTGTTGAACCTGCTGGTGGTGGCGATGCCGAAAAAGTGAAAGCTGATGTTGTCTTAATGGCAATTGGGCGCAAGCCATACACAGAAGGTCTGGGTCTTGAAAAGACTGGCGTAGAGCTGGATGAACGCGGTCGCATTAAGGTTGACGAGTTCTTTGAAACATCTGTCGAAGGTATCTATGCTATTGGTGATGTGATCCAAGGCCCAATGCTTGCGCACAAGGCCGAAGATGAAGGTGTTATTTTGGCTGAACTTCTAGCAGGTGAAAGCGGTCATATTGACTATAATATGATTCCTGGTGTTGTTTACACATGGCCGGAAGTTGCTAATGTCGGTAAAACCGAAGAGCAACTTAAGGAAGAAGGTATCGCCTATAATGCAGGCAAGTTCCCGTTCATGGCTAATGGCCGCGCCCGCGCAATGGGTATGACAGAAGGCTTCGTCAAAATTCTGGCGTGCAAGGAAACCGATAAAGTGCTTGGCGCGCATATTATCGGACCAAATGCTGGCGATCTTATTCAGGAAGTCGTTAGTGTCATGGAATTCGAAGGCACAGCCGAGGATATTGCCCGCACATGCCATGCTCACCCGACTTTAACCGAAGTCGTGAAGGAAGCAGCGCTAGCGGTGCATAAGCGTCCTATTCATATTTAATATGCTCTGTATCTAGTCGGGCTGTTTTTGCTTCTTGACTCTTATTGGATTTAATTTGCCGCTCCAGCATATCATAACGTGCCTGCAGGCGGTTAAGCTTGTCCGTTTGAGTGAAAGCTGCAATGAGGCACAGCAGGGAAAATGAATATAGTAAGAAATTCATAATATTTTAGTCGCTTAAATAATTCACCTTATAGTTTAGTGAGTGTGCAATAAATAAGCAAAGTAATACAATATGTGAATGCTTTTGTGTGTTTGTGATCTTGCATGCTGTAACTAGGTTTGTTGCGCATCACCCTGTAGTTAAGATAGAATGCCAAAATTCAGGAGTTGAAAAATATGGATGATTTTCCAGAAAAAGGCAGGCTAACATTGGAATTGGCCGCAAGTAACGAAAAAACAGGTGGCTCGGTTCATTGCTGGGCTGAAGGTGGAGATGA
>DCKO01000124.1:0-10823 GCA_002320665.1 Micavibrio sp. UBA1672 | reverse complement strand
AAGGTGGAGATGACGCGGGTGACTATGAGGTCCTCCCGCATCTTGAAGAAGCGCTTAACAAAGCGGCTGAAGCACGTAAGAGGGAATTGGAAGAAGCCACAAAAAGAATACAGGCAAAGCGAGCTGAGAGTAATTTCTTGGCACCGATTTATGATTAGATCGTTATATTGTGCTCATAACTATGTGCTATTTTTTGTACAGTGTGCATTCCCCAACCACTACTAAATAGCCTTTTATCAGGATGGTCTTCAGGAAGAATCAAGTCTTCTTGGCAGAGATCAAGAAACTCGTTGATCTGTAAAGAATTAGGTCTCATATCGCCTTCAGGCCAAGCTTTTTTTAGAGCTAAAATAAAATCAGAAAAAAGCGTTTCTTGTATGTTTGCAGGTATATATTTTCGAAATGCGGCATTCCCAACAGCTTGAGTAAAATCATTTTGGGGTCTAATACCTCCGCGGTCAGTAACAACACGAAGTCTGTTTGGAAAATCTTCGCTTTTCCAAGGTAGGCGACCCGTATTGAATTTCCCTTCTTTAGTATCCCAAAAATTTATGCCTCTACTGCCTAGATCATCAATAAGAAACGATAATTCGGTATCTGATGCTTCCTCCGTGCAATCAAGCGCAGGAAGAATTTCAAAACTAAGTTTATCTAGATCTAAAGGGGGTTTTAAAGGCTGAGCTATCAACGAGTCTTTATTATGCCGTAGCTTATATGATAGAGGAAAATCTTCTGCATAAGCAAAACGAAAAACAAGGCCATGGCTGTTAAAAAAAACAGTATCGGATTCGTGTCCTTTTCTGTATTGGCCCGCTTGAGGAGGGCGAAGTTTAAAACTATTAAAAATTTCGTAAATAGCTTCTGCATCCTTATCGCCACAACGTTCAGAGATGCGATCAACTAGTGCTTGCAAAGCCATGTGTTCCCTTAATAATAACGTAATTCTTCTGAAATCCTAGCAAAGCTTTGAGTGAATAAGCAAGAAATATTCAAGCGCGCGGATGCGCGGCATTGTAAATTCGCATTAACTCTTCTGCGTTGACTTCTGTATAACGCTGCGTGGTGCTTAAGGAAGCATGCCCCAAAAGCTCCTGTATCTCACGCAAATTTGCCCCGTTTTGCAGGAGGTGCGTGGCAAAACTATGCCGCAGCGCATGCGGCGTGACATTCTCCGGCAGGCCAAAACTCACCCGTAAATCCCGCATAGCCTTTTGTGCCACGCCTTGATGAAGCCGTCCGCCGCGAGTCCCTAGGAAAAGCGGACGATCCGGTTCAATCGGGGCAGGGCAGGAATCAAGATAAACCGCTAGCATTTTCTCGACCTCTTCCAAAACAGGCACTTGCCGTTCCTTGCTCCCTTTACCCACGACGCGCAAGAAACCATCCCGCGGCAAATCCGAAAGGTTTAGTGCAAGTGCTTCGTCAATACGCAAGCCGCAGCCATAGAGCAACATAAACAAGGCAATATTGCGCAAACCCATCCAGTCTTGTTTCTCCAGCATGCCGGCATTGTTGACCAGATCAATCGCTTGACTCTCGTGAATAGGGCGTGGAATTTTATGCGGCTTTTTCGGCGTGCGTACTGCTGCAATAGCGGCATTATGAACAATGCCTTGCTTATCCATCCAGCGTAGAAAATTCTTAATCCCAGATAAGCTCCGCGCACGACTGGAATTGGATGTGCCGTCAATCGCCTTTTTCGACATCCAGCTCCGAAAGTCCTTGATCGTAACTTCGGAGAGATCATTGATACATGGGTTTTTGCCAAAATGATTGAACAGAAACTCGATGAAATGCGATAAGTCACCCTGATAGGCACGCATAGTATGTTTGGAGGCATTTTTCTCAACGCGCAAATATTCTTCCCATTTCAGAATTTGAGAAGACAAATCAGACGCACAAAGAGCAAGTATATGTTGTTTCATAAAAATTCCCTTAAAGAGAAAGGGGCAAAGAATTAACGTGGCAAATCTAGCCACATACGGAAGCAACGCTCGATTACACGAGACAGAAAAGCAACCTGATCCGTGGCTTGCCCATCATGGAACATCTCGGGATCGCGGCTACCGCAGGCGAGAATAGCTGGCGGCGTATCCATGGAGATACTAATCTTCATCAAAATCTGGGAGCGCACAAGCGTGCATGCTCCACCATAAATGGCTTCAATCCCTGTTATATCATTTTGAAGCAAAACTTCTTTGTTTTGCATCCATTGATCAATCGTACCTTCGGGTAAAACACGAATGCCTGTCTGATGGACATGCGGGATTTCCGCGCCGTCAGATTCTACAAGCAATACCGCAATATCGACGTCCATCAACGATGCCAGATCAATTGTCACAGATTGTATAAAGTCGTTGAAATTCTTGGCCTCAAGCAAGCGCAGAACAGCCTTATGCACGCGTTGCTGGTTGTTCATATTCGAGCGCGCATTCTCTATGATCTCACGCGTCGCGTTCATGACATCATGCTTATCCATTTTCAGGCGCTCGATCATATAGCTCTGAAAATCGGCAACCCCTTTTTCTTTCGCCAAAGCAGGCGGCACAAGGTAATCACAAGCCTCAGGGTTGTCATGCAAAAAATTAGGATTTTCTTTCAGGAAATCCAGAACATCTTTTTCAGTCATCGGGGAATCTATTGTTTCAGTTACGCTCGACATAAGGTCAAGTTTACCACAGAGCGCAACTGAAATATAGCTATTATAAAATACTCTGTCCGGTCTTTTTCCAGTCTTCAACAAACGCCGCCAAGCCTTTATCGGTCAGTGGGTGATTGTAAAGCGCACGGATCACATTCGGCGGGCAAGTCGCCACGTCCGCGCCCATTTTGGCGCTCTCGGTGATATGCAAAGGGTTGCGCACAGAGGCCACCAGAACTTCTGTGTGGAAATTCGGATATTGGGAATAGATCGTAACAATCTCGGCAATCAAATCTAATCCTGTCTGGCTGATATCATCAAGGCGCCCAACAAACGGAGAAATAAATGTTGCTCCGGCTTTAGCCGCTAACAGAGCCTGCGCTGCAGAGAAACACAACGTTACGTTTACCATTGTGCCGCCATCGGAAAGCTCTTTACAAACCTTGAGGCCTGCTGGTGTCAGAGGTACTTTTACGGCAATGTTGTCGGCAATCTTGCGTAAAACTTCTGCTTCTTTGCGCATGGTCTCGTAATCGGTTGCAGCGACTTCGGCGCTCACGGGGCCGGAAACGATATCGCAAATTTCCTCAATCAGCGGAATAAATTCTTTGCCCGATTTGGCAATCAAGGAAGGGTTTGTTGTAACCCCGTCCAAAAGTCCAGTAGAGGCCAGATCCTTAATGTCATCAATATCTGCGGTATCTACAAAAAATTTCATCGGGCTTAAATCCTTTCTTTTCCAGCCCACAAGGGCTATGATTTTTACTTATATATATTAGATAATATTAGTGTGGTACGCGGATTCTTATGCCCATGCAAGAGTGTTTTACGAAAGACGTTTAATCTATGTCTCAAATCTCCCTTTTTGGTGATGAACGCGAAGAAAAGCAAGCTGTTCCAGTCGGTAAAACACTTAGCGTGCTTGTGCCGTATCCGGTGGATAAGGCCTATGACTATGCCATACCGAAAAACCTTGAGGTCCATGAGGGTGATTATGTCTGTGTGCCACTGGGGCAGCGGGAAATCACAGGTGTTATCTGGGGGCAGGCCGCAGGAGATATCGAACCCAAGAAGCTGAAAGCCATAATCTCTAAATATCCCCTTAAGCCCATGCCGGAGATACACCGGAAATTCATAGACTGGGTAGCACATTATAATCTTGCAGCCAAAGGCATGGTTCTCAAGATGTCATTGTCTGCTCCAGCCGCCCTGAACCCGCCTAAGCCGAGCATTGCCTATAGGAAGAAGGTTTCGGATATTCCTGCCAAACTCCCTGAAAAACGCAAAGCTGTTCTGGAGACTATGACAGAAGGGAAAACTTATAGCGCCACAGAACTGGCAGAGATGGCAGGATGTTCAACCTCCGTGATTAAGGGTATGACTGAAAAGGGGTTGTTAGAGATGGTCGAGGTTTTTGGCTCGCCACCTTGTTCCAGTATCAACCCAGATGCAGGCCAGCATATTGATCTATCAAAGCAACAAGATGATGCTGCGCAGGAAATTATCAGCGATATTAACGCACAGAAATTCTCGGTATCGTTGCTCGATGGCGTAACGGGAGCCGGTAAAACTGAAGTCTATTTCGAAGGCGTAGCGCAAGCTCTCAAGAACGGTAAGCAAGTCTTGATACTTTTGCCCGAGATTGCACTATCCAATGCCTTTCTTGATCGCTTTAAAAAGCGCTTTGGCTGCGCACCAGCCCTTTGGCATTCTGGGCTTGGCACAGCGCAAAGGCGCGAGACGTGGCGCGGTGTCGCAAATGGCAAAACCAAAGTCGTAATTGGTGCTCGCTCCGCACTGTTTTTACCGTATCAGGATTTGGGGCTAATCATAATCGATGAGGAGCATGATCCAGCCTATAAGCAAGAAGACGGCGTGATCTATAATGCCCGCGATATGGCAGTGGTCCGAGCGCATCTGGGCAGTTTTCCTGTGGTGCTGGTCTCGGCAACACCATCCCTCGAGACCATCCATAATATCTGGGAAGGTAAGTATAAGCATCTAGAACTCCCGACCCGTTTCGGAGAGGCGCAACTCCCTGATATTGAGCTAGTTGATTTGCGCAATGATAAACCGGAACGACAGAAATTCCTCTCTCGCGCACTCCTCAAGGCCTTGGTCAAAAATCTGGAGGAGGGCAATCAGAGTTTGCTTTTCCTCAACCGGAGAGGTTACGCGCCGCTCACGCTATGCCGAGGATGTGGTCATAGAATGGAATGTCCGCGCTGTACAGCGTGGCTGGTGGAGCATAAGCGCAGCGGAAAGCTGCATTGCCATCATTGTGATTATCATATGGCAATGCCCAAAACCTGCCCATCTTGCAGCGAAGAAGATAGCTTTGTAGCTTGCGGTCCGGGGGTCGAGCGTATCTTTGAGGAAACGAGCGAGTACTTTCCTGATGCTCGCGTGATGGTGCTGGCGAGTGATACAGCGGAAAGTCATGATGATCTCAAAGCCATGCTCAAGAAAATCACAGATGGCGAAGTCGATATCATTATCGGCACGCAGATCATGGCGAAGGGACATCACTTTCCAGACTTAACATTAGTTGGTGTAGTGGATGCCGATCTGGGTTTGCAAGGCGGAGATTTGCGCGCCGCCGAGCGTACCTATCAACTTCTTCACCAAGTGGCAGGACGGGCAGGGCGTGAAGCCAAGAAAGGGCATGTCTTGCTCCAGAGCTGGATGCCCGAGCACCGGATCATGAAGGCGCTCGCCGCCGGAGAGCGTGATGCTTTTTTCGACATCGAAGCCTCCGAGCGGGAAATGGCCAATATGCCGCCTTATAGCCGTTTGGCTGGGATTATTATCTCCGGCCGTGAGGAGCATATGGTTAAGGAAGTGGCGGAAGCCTTAGGGAAAATCTCTCCGCAAGGCGCAAACGCCCATGGACAAAGAATCCAGACACTTGGCCCAGCGCCCGCACCTTTCGCAAGATTAAGAGGAAAATATCGCTACCGCTTACTGGTTTGTGCAGATAAACACATGAATTTACAAAAAACGATTGAAAACTGGCTAAAACAAATAAAAATACCAAGCAATATAAGGGTTTACATCGATATAGATCCACAAAGCTTTTTATAAATTAATGGACTTGTTGTCTAGGTGCATTTGTTTGTAAAATGCTTGGAATTTAAGGAAGTTGTTCAATTATGTTTCAAGCTAAAAAAATATCGTCAAATTTAACATCATACGATTTGATGAAAACGCTCGCTGTGTTGCTAATGATCATCGATCATACGGCATATTATGAGTTTATAGATAGTGATTGGCCCAGAGCAATAGGGCGGTTATGTGTACCAATATGGTTTTTTCTGATTGGTTATGCAAATACACGCTCTATACCACTTCGTTTTTGGGGTGGGGCAATTTTATTGGTTTTTGCTAATTTTGTCGTTGGGTATAATATCTTTGAACTAAATGTTTTATTCAGCTTAATTCTAGCGCGTTTAACAATTGATTATTGTGTAAAGAAGTCATTGCAAAGTCAGGCGCATATGATTTTGGTCTGTACTATTTTGACCATTTTGGCATTCCCAACTTATTTTATCATAGAATATGGCACAATGGGCATTATTCTGGCCATGTTAGGTTACTTTGTACGTCATAAAACAGCAGAGATAGATAAAAGTTTTGTTTCTGGTTTTATGATTTTTTCTGCTTTGAATTTTATTATCCTACAACAACTGGCTTTCGGGTTTACTGCGCCACAATTTGCTTTTATGGCTGGTGGTATATTGGTTATAAACATTTTATTATTAAAGTTTAGGGCCTGTGACTATCCAGATTTGACGCAAAAGCTGCCGGGATTTGCTTCTGGTTTTCTAAGGCTTTTTGGACGAAGAACATTAGAGATTTATGTGATCCATCTAATAATATTTAAAGTGACCGCTTTAATAATAGGCGTTGAGGGATATGCTTTACTAGACTTACGGTTCTTCTCCGATGATTTCTGGATGATGTTCGAACCAGTAGATGCCAATATGGTCGACGTGCCTTGATTCTACGGGCCTTTCGGGAGATCATAAACTACAGTCTTCTTATCATCTGTATAAATTTGGCCTGCATCATAATTATCTTCATGTTTATAGATATAAGAAATATTAGCCATGGCCGATGGATTTTCATCCCATAGCAGATAGTTCTCTAAAATAGCCTGACGTGAAATATGGGGAAATACTGAGCGTATAGTATTGTCCAGATTGCGGCTAAATTGATTATTGAAGTTAGGAGATGCAATGAAATTTGTAACCAGTAGGCCTTTATCTTTAAGGTGCTCTTTTACAGTTTCAAAAAATTCTTTTGTGATTAAGTGCTCGGGCACACTGACGCCGCCCAGATAGGCATCAAGGTAGATAACATCGAATTTCTGATCCGTAGAGGCTAGATATGCCCGTATAGGAACCGCCTCAAAAGTCTTGTTTTTATCTATTGTTCTGCCCAGAATGTATTTCTCCGAGATATTCTTTAGGTCCTTGTCGATATCAACATAGACATAATTATTATTTTTATCTTCGCTTCCGAAAGTAAAACCACCCGCGCCAATGACGAGAACATCTCTGGGTGGGTTAGAATTAAGGATAGGGGAAATAGCAACTTTTTCCGCAAACTCAATATAGTGGTGCTTGCGTCCGGTTTCAGGATTATAGCGCGAAGAGTAGTTGTTATTGAGCATCAAATGACGATTTCCATTTTTAACGTTTACAACCTGTATGTTGTGATACATATTGAGCTTAACCATTCTAAAGTTACGCATTGTACTGTTCGAATTAAACCAGATGGCGCTTAATGACAGGATGATCATAGCAAAAACAGCAAGCGATGTTTTTCTGCGCGTTACAATAATCAGAGTAATGACAATAGCTGTGCTTAATAAGGCGATTACAATTGCGGCTGCTCTATGTTCTGCGGCCAAAGCTATGGTTCCAAAGGCGAGTAGCGTCGTGATAATAACCGGCACAGAAGCTTGCTTTTTTGATAGCAGAATTACCAAAATAGCCATAAGCACAAAATTTAGTGTAACAGTATGATTAACACCAATGGTGTTCATCAGGAAAAGCGTTGAAAAGACAGCTCCTAAAAAAGAGCCAACAGTCGAGAAAAATAGAATTTTACCCGTAACTTCAGGTAAGCGCTCGCGGCCAAAAAAATTACTGACTAAAGGCACGGTCTGTCCCAAAAGGTAAACCGGAATAACCAAAAATAATATGCTGTAAATAGATATCTGATGAATGCGGTTAGTTATTTCGAGGCTGGATAAGAAGGAAAAAAACATCAACATAAATTGATATGATAAGCCCGGTAAAAGAATAAGAGCCGCAATAGTAATATTTATAATGAGTTTGCGGCGTACGGTTATGCGCTTCCCAAACAGCCTTTTAATTTTGAAATTGCCGCCGGCTTGATAACCAAACGCCAAAGGCATCAAAACAGCAGCTATAATCACCGAAACTGTATCCGTGCCGCTTCCGACAAACGGAATGCTCTGTCGTATAGCTAGAAGTTCGGTGGATAAAACAATATATCCTTCAATGATAATAACCAGAAACAGAAGGAATCTGTAATGTGTGTTGAGCATCAATGGTATCTTCGTTTTTTATTGTGTCATTTGTTCTTGCGCGTGCGCAGTATAATATGATTTATTTTAGAAACTCAAAGCTTTAAATAAAAAAACTATATGCTCAGCACTCATCTTAAATCTCTGCCCAAAGACCTGACCAGCTATGATTTTCTAAAGACATTAGCCGTAATACTCATGATAATTGATCATGTAGGGTATCACTTTTTTCCTGATGAAATGTGGTTTCGGGTATTAGGGCGGTTTTGTGTGCCAATGTGGTTCTTTCTGGTTGGTTATGCAACGACAACTAAAATTCCTATGTCTTTATGGGTCGGCGCAATTGCCGTCGCAGCTTCTGCTCTGGTCGCTGGACAAACCTTATTCCCGCTAAATATTCTTGTGACAATTATGATAGCCAGAAAATTGCGTGATAGTATGATTATGAAGACAACTTATTCGCCGGAAACGATGCGTGGTATGTTTCTCATATTGGTGTTGGCCGCTATACCAACATCAATCGTATTTGAGTATGGCGCCGTTGTTTTTCTTTTTGTAGTTTTAGGTTTTATATCTCGGCATCCCGAAGTAATCTCCAAGAGATTCGAAACATGGCACATAACCTTATTTACAGTCCTGAGTTATGTAACATTTTTTATCTGGCAAGGTATTATGTTCCCGCATCTCACCTATGGGCAGGTCTGGGTATTATTCATAGGCGCAATCATGGTAGGCATAATGTTGGAAAAATTCAAGCCTGAAACCTATCCGGTCCTGACAAAAAAACTACCTTTTCCATTGTGCGCAGTTATTCGTTTGATCGGACGAAGAACATTAGAGATATATGTTATCCAGTTCTTAATTATACGCGGCGCGGCTATGGTTTATAATCCAGAGAAATTTCCCTTATGGGACTGGACATTCTTCCAGCCGGGTGCCTTGCTGGTGTTCACATAAGCAGGTAAAAAAACCACCCATCTTCAAACAGATAGAAAAAAAACCAAAAACAGTGCGTGTTCTTACTTGCCAGCACGATATTCATATGCTAATTCTCGCACCCAATATATGTTTATAGTACAACGTAAGACGTATCAAAGTAAGGATAAGCAGACGTGAGCAGTAACACGCCAGCCTCTTCAATTGTATCGGAAAGATACGCTTTGGCCCTTCTTGATCTAGCTGAGCAAGGCAAGGCCGTAGAAAAAGTATTGAAAGATTTTGAAACCCTCGAGGGTGCAATTCAGGATTCAGAAGATTTTGCGAGATTTCTAACATCTCCAGGCATCAGCGAATCACAACAGAAATCTGTTCTTGATGAAATCGCCAAGAAAGCTAAGTTGCAGAAACTTACAACAAATTTCCTTGGTGTGATTGTTGAGAATGGACGCTTGAATGCATTGGCAGGGATTATTTTAACCTTCAAAAAGAAAGTTTCAGAGAAAAAAGGCGAGATTTCTATCGCTGTTGAAACTGCTTTTGAGATGACAGCCAAACAAAAACAGGATCTGCAAAAGAAAATTGAAAAAGCTTTGGGAACAGGTGTTTCAATGGATGTTGGCGTCAATCCTGATATTATTGGCGGCATCGTAGTTACAATAGGGTCATACATGATTGATGACTCTGTGCGTCGAAAGCTTGAACGCTTGAACGCAACTTTGGTTAAGGGCGCAAGCCAGAATGATAACGGGCAAAAATTGAGAGAGGTCGTATAATGGAAATCCGTGCAGCAGAAATTTCTGATATTCTAAAGAAGCAAATCGCCGATTTCGGAGCGCAAGCTGATGTAGCTGAAATTGGTCAGGTTCTATCTATCGGGGACGGTGTGGCCCGCGTTTACGGTCTTGATAATGTTCAGGCCGGTGAGATGGTAGAGTTTCCAAACGGTATCAAAGGTATGGCATTGAACTTGGAAACAGACAATGTCGGTATCGTGGTTTTTGGCGATGACCGTGAAATCAAGGAAGGCGATATTGTTCGTCGTTCAGGAAAAATTGTTGAAGTGCCGGTCGGTAAGGAACTTTTAGGCCGCGTTGTTGATCCACTTGGTAATCCGATTGATGGTAAGGGACCGATTAAGGCAAAAGCCTCAAGTCGTATCGAAGTAAAAGCACCGGGCATCATTCCACGTAAGTCAGTGCATGAGCCAATGCAGACAGGTCTTAAAGCGATTGATGCTCTTGTGCCAATTGGTCGTGGCCAGCGTGAGCTTATTATTGGTGACCGACAGACTGGTAAGACAGCTGTTGCTGTTGATGCAATTATCAACCAGAAAAGTGTTAATGCATCAAAGGATGAAAGCGAGCATCTATATTGTGTATATGTTTCTATCGGTCAGAAGCGCTCTACAGTAGCACAGCTTGTGAAAGAGCTGGAAGAGCAGGGCGCTATGGAATATTCCATTGTGGTTGCCGCGACAGCTTCTGATCCTGCACCGTTGCAGTATCTTGCGCCATATGCTGGTGCTTGTATGGGTGAATACTTCCGTGATAACGGCATGCACTCACTTGCTATATACGATGACTTATCAAAGCAAGCCGTAGCGTATCGTCAAATGTCATTGCTTCTTCGTCGTCCGCCGGGGCGTGAAGCTTATCCTGGTGACGTGTTCTATCTTCACTCAAGGTT
>DCKO01000007.1:38277-38934 GCA_002320665.1 Micavibrio sp. UBA1672 | reverse complement strand
GGTTTCAAAGGGGGGAAAGCCGTAATCACTTATGGTGAAACTGTTGTGGATTGCGCTGTGTTTTACTCCAATCCCGGATTTGCCAAGGCGATGCGTGTTACCCGCTTTATGTCTCTGCCACCACCAGATGACACATTACTCAAACATGCTGGTGCAATCACCAAGTTGCGTGACCTTATGGTTAATAAGTCTTGGACTGCGATGCGCGCTGATGTCGCTGTTGAAACAGATGATGCTATTAACGCTATGTATGAAGGCTTTACCAAAAATAACCGTGAAGGTGTTGATCCAGTTGAGGCTGGTATTGCCGCGATCGTCCAGATACATGCCATTGATAATGAAATCCCTGCACCGACTGAAGCAGCCTCATCAGGTGGCTCTACGGGTGGCGGTGGCGGATCAGGTGGTGGCGGTTCTGCACCGCGCAAGCCACCAGGATCTCCGGTTGGTCAAGTTGCTGCCAAGAAGCAGGCGCCTGCTCAAGGTGCAGCTTCTTCACCATTAGCCGCCAAGCGGCCTGCAGAAACTGCTGCTGCGGGAGTGACTGTAGCTTCAACTTCAGCCGCCGCGCCATCAACTCCGGCCAAGCAAGAATCAGGTTCGGCAAAACCATCTGTATTTGGTGGCGGTACGCCTAAGAAAGAAACACCTGCCGCC
>DCKO01000007.1:5410-37970 GCA_002320665.1 Micavibrio sp. UBA1672 | reverse complement strand
CCTAAGAAAGAAACACCTGCCGCCGCCGCGCCGCCTGCTCAAGAGAGCCAAGCTTCCGCTCCTGCAGAGAAACCTGCTAGTGCCAAACCATCAGTCTTTGGGGCAAAGCCCGATGCTCCAAAAGCAGAAGCGCCTGCTCAGCCGCCTGCAGCTCCGAAACAAGAAGATGGTGCAGCCTCGAAACCAGCGATCTTTGGCACACCTAAGAAAGAAACACCTGCCGCCGCCGCGCCGCCTGCTCAAGAAACTCCGGTCTCACCTGCACCAACAGAAAAATCAGATAACGCCAAGCCCGCCATCTTTGGGGCAAAGCCCGATGCTCCAAAAGCAGAAGCGCCTGCTCAGCCGCCAACTGCTCCGAAACAAGAAGATGGTGCAGCCTCAAAACCAGCGATCTTTGGTACACCGAAGACCGAAGAGCCACCAGCTGCGCCGCCCGCTCAAGAAAGCCCAGCTTCCGTACCAGCGGAAAAATCGGATAACGCCAAGCCCGCCATCTTTGGGGCAAAGCCTGATGCTCCAAAAGCGGAAGCACCTGCTCAGCCACCAGCCGCTCCAAAACAACAAGATGATGGTAGTGCCACAAAACCAGCGATCTTCGGTACACCGAAGAGCGAAGAGCCTCCAGCCACACCACCCGCTCAACCGCCTCAAGAGCAAAACGAAGATAAACCTGCCAAACCCGCTATTTTCGGTTCAAAGCCCAAAGACGAAAATGATGAAAACAAAGAATAAGAATAGAAGAACGCTTTTAGTCAGTGAAAAAGGTAACGTTTTCTTCTTTATTCTTCTCGCCGTAGTATTGTTTGGCGCACTGTCATATATGGTCGCACGGTCTATGCGTAGCCAGAATATCACAATATTAACGGAAAGACAGGCTGAGCTTGCCGCAAGTGATATCATTTCCTATGCCCAGAAACTCGAATTAGGGGTCAATAAAATTGTAAGGCAAGGCGTTTCTGAAACCGAAATTAGCTTTGAGCATCCTAATAACGCCTATTTGGACACAAATGCAAATTGTGTCACAAATAACTGCAAACTATATCACCTAGAAGGCGGCGGCGTTATGTGGCAGGCACCACCAACCGATGCTACGGATATGTCATGGAATTATACAAAAAACCATAAAATACCGGGTTATGGGGGCACAGGCCATGCAGGCCTTGTTTTGCATTTGCCGGGCTTAAGTGAAAAACTGTGTGAGGTTATAAATAGGAAGCTTGGATATAATTTCTCATCAATTCCAGAAGAGACTGGAAGCATGGCGGCTACACCCTTTGATGGAAACTATGCAAACGGGAATACTATATCTTGCGCGGCTAATGAATGTGACGAGAAAATATCAATGTGCATAAATTTTTCAGGTAATTACGGAATAGCCGGTACACCTTACGGCAGCCAATATGTCTTTTATTATGGGCTTTATATTTTGCCGGATTAAAAGTGCTTAAACCTTGCTATACCACGTCGCGCGTGCCTTGCCATGACGGATTAGATAACCGCCCTCAACAAGTTCAGCCAAGCGAAGCTTTAGCGTAGAGCGTTTCCCGCGGCTCAAGCGCTCGATTTCTTTCATGCTCAAACGATCATGCTTTTCAAAGAGTTTGAGAATTTTCGTAGAAAGAGCGGGCATATTAACGATCTCGCCGCCGCGTTTTTCCATACGTTTCTGGAGCTTGTTTTTCTGTTCGACCAGAAGCGAGAAGAAAAACTCCATCCATGCCTCCCAGTCAATTTGACCTTGCGCGAGCGTATCTTGCGTATGCTGGAGCACTTTGAAATAGTCTTCGCCGCGCTCATTCAGAATTGAATCAAGCGTCGAATAGGGCGCATAACTATAGCCGGCCTTGAACATCAACAAGATGACCAGAAGGCGCGCAAGCTTTTGATTGCTTTGTTCAAATGGCGCAAGTTGCAGGAAAATAGCTGTAAACACGCCAATGACGATCAAGGGATGTTCTTGCTTTTTCTCAAAAGCCTCTTCTACCCATTGCATAAGGCGCGGCATCAGAGCACGGATTTCCTCTGGTCCAGCCGCTTCCAGTTCCCCGATTAGTCCTCCATCATCACTCTTAACACTTAATGTCGTAGTGCCCTCGCGATAGAGGCTCATCTGCTTGGCACCAGTAAAAAGGGCATGAAGGCGGCATAGCAACTCTTCATTCAATGGCTTGCCCTGCCATGACTTGGCAATATCCTTGAAATTCCGGCCAAAACTGGAGACGTCACTGAGCAGTTGCAGGGACGTTGTGTGGTTTTCCATTGCCGTCCATGCGCCTTTGAACTCGTCCACCTCGCAGGCGAGCTTAAGCAATTGCGGTGAAATACGTAAAGTCTGGAGTCCCAACATGATTGGCCGATTATAGCCGTGAAGGAAAAAAGATCAATCGAAGATTTGGAGAATTCACTGAATTTTCTTTTATCAAAAAAAGCAATTCCTTATACTCAAAACCTTATAATAGCGCAGGAAAGTTTACTGAACATGACATATAAAACTCTAATTTTATTGCCAACATTATTGCTTCTATCCGCCTGTTTTATAATCGAAGATTTTGGCGGTTACTGGGAGAAAGGCGTGATCGATCCGGCTCTCGAAGGATATTGGGGAGACGAAGGTAAAGAATGTTTTGGCTTTATACGTGATGGCTCGGTTTACAAAAAGACCAATGAAAAAGGCGAGGTAAAAACTTTACAAGCCGGAACATCAACATTTTTGATGGATAAAAATGGTGAAATGCAATTGCTCTATAAATATAAAATTAGCGGAAACACGCTCGCATTATATTTTCCTGAGGAAAGCAAAAGGCAGGAATTTTTCCAAAAACACTCTAATGATAATTTAAAAGAAAAAGATAACGTCTTTTTAATTAAGGTCTTGAACAAAGAAACGGTAGACTTGCTAGCAAATTATGGCGCCAAGCCAGATTTTTGGCATATAGAAGTAACCCACACACGCCGAAGCGAACCATGTCCGGCGGACGAACAATAATTACATCCGTTTCGGCACATCTATCCCGAGAAGGTTTAGAATTGTAATAAGCTGTTTATGGGTCTGTTGACAGAGTTTCAGGCGTGAGGCCCGCAAAGCCTCATCTGTTTCAGACAAGATATGGCAATTCCCGTAAAAGGAGCTGAATTCCTGCGCGAGTTTATACGCATAATCACACAGCACATGCGGCGTGTTATTCTTCAGCGCATTTTCAAAATGATCGGCAAATGAGCCTAAAAGCAAGGCCAGATCACGATCTTCTTCTTGGATTTGGTAATGCATTCCAATCCCGTGACGTGCAGAAAATTCCAGCCTTTCCTGCGGAGTTTTCTTATCAAAATAAGCGCGCATCTTAGCCCTTTCCTCCGAAGTGATAGACTCCAAAACACGTTTTGTTGTTTCACGAAGATTGTCACGAATAACGCTGTCCTCAGGCATATTTTCTTTTGCTTTTCTTAGCAAAGATTGAATCCGCACGGCCTGATACAAAAGATATGGCCCTGTTTTCCCCTCAAAGGAGGTCATACGGTCAATATCAAAGACGTAATCGGCAATGCGGTTATTCTGTAAATCTGCGAACTTTAGCGCGGCAATCGCAACCTTATGCGCAATATCGGCGCGCTCAGCCTCATCCATATCTTTGGCAAGCTCGGCTTCATCCAGACGGGCTGTTGCTTTTTCTATGCCCATCTCGATCAAATCTTCCAGTTTCATCACGTCGCCAGCACGCGTTTTAAAAGGTTTGCCGTCTGTACCGTTCATTGTGCCAAAACCTGCATGAATTAACGCTACATTGTTGCTTATTATTTTTGATTTATAGGCCGCACGGAAGACTTGCTCAAAATGCAAGGCTTGGCGTTGATCAACCACATAGATAATCTTGGAAGGGTTATGAGATTTTATGCGGTCGATAATGGTCGCAAGATCAGTCGTCCCATAAAGCACCGCGCCATCACTTTTGAGTAAAATAAGCGGCGGCACTTCTTTCTTATCATCTTCTTTGGAAACATTAATAATCAGAGCGCCTTCATCCTCATGGGCAATACCGCGTGATTTTAGGTCCTCCACCATCGGTGCGATAAAGGGGTGGGCATCGCTCTCGCCCTTCCACTCATCGAAATGCACACCAAGTGCATCAAAGTTCTTTTTCATCCCCGCAATCGAGACATCAATAAATTCGCGCCAGCGCTGTGTATAGTCAGGATCACCATCTTGTAGCTTTCTTGTCGCCTCTCGTGCCAGTGCCGCGCGGCTCTCATCTTCCTTACAGGCGGCGGAGGCCTTGGGGTAAATTTCGGCGAGCATCTCCATCGTAATTTCGCCATCAAACTTCATTAAATCCAGCTCGGACAGAATCATACCCATAGGCGTACCCCAATCCCCCATATGTACGTCGCCAACCGTATTATAACCTGCGTACGCGTACATACGCCTTAGGGAGTCACCAATAATAGAACTGCGCAAATGCCCGACATGCATGGCTTTGGCGATATTTGGCCCCCCATAATCAAGAACAATAGTTTCTTCTGTATCTATTATCTGTACGCCTAATGTGTCACTATCTGATAGGTCATCAAGAAAGGTGGATATATAGCTTTCCTTGAGGGTGATATTGATAAATCCAGGTCCGCCAATAGAAAGATCGGCAAAAATATCTTTATCCTTGATCTGATCTATAATGCTCTGTGCAATTTCACGCGGGTTTTTCTTCAAGGGCTTGGCGCAGGCAAGTGCACCATTACACTGGAATTGTGCATCTTGACCTGCACCGGAAACCTGTACGCGCGCATGTTGTACGGGTAAATCCAGCGCTATAAACGCCTCTTCAAAAATACGAGTTAAATTTTGCGTCAGTGAAGCCATGGTTTATTCATATATTATAGATCATTACAAGCCCTCATACTTATACGCTCAAGGCGGTATTTTCAAGGTGAAATGGTACGACGCTTGCATTTTTCATAATTATTAAACTTAAGGAGATATGAGATGCGTAATACTGAGCAACAACACGACAATAAAAACAAATTAAATCAGTTGGATATAGGTGGTTCGAATATAGATAACCGATTATACGAGGAAATTATTTCGCTCTATGCTGTTGCAAATATGGAAAATATTGCCGATAGGGATATGTTACAAGAAGATTATGCCGAGCACGACAAAGAAGCCGGCCATTACAAGCACCTAAATAGACATGTGAAAATCCAAGAGCCTGAATCTGATGATATCGGCTTTGATGCGGTGGATGCACAAGGTGCGTTGGGTAATGTGCAAAATAACACACTTGGCCAAGGCTCGAAGCACGTGCCTATAATAACGGAAGAAGAGCAGGATTATCCTTTTATGGCTATGGGCTTGGAAAAAGTGCTGTTTACCAGAATTGATACACCATCATTTCAAAAAAATATCGTACAAAAGCAGGAAGATAAGGTGTTTCAAGCTGATATTCTAATCAGTAATGCCACATCTGGTCAAAGATATATAAACGCGGAAGATCATATCAAGTTGGATTTAATCGAGTTTTCAAAAACTGTAAAGTTACGTGGTGATGATCTAAATCTGAATGGCATGCCAGATGGTGCATTTTTGGTGTATAAATACAAATCCTTACAAACATTTCAGGCTACTGTGAAGTCTGATTGGAATGACATCAAGAATATAGAGCTAGACTCTGACGATTTGCAAAATGTGACATTAAGAAATTTCGTCCATGCAGATGTAAGTTTAACAGGCACGGGGAATGCCAAAGTAAATATTATTGACGCTAAACGCGGCTTTGTAGAAACAGGTGAGGGCAATGATAAGATTACAATCAAAGCCCTTAGCAATGGCGCTGGCTGGTCGAATACATTTGAAATCGATAGCGGCGCAGGTCATGATAAGCTTGGCCTCAAGGGTTATGGCGGCTATACAATTTTTGATATCGACACCGGAAGCGGCAATGACAAAGTATCAATAAAAGAAGCATACAAGTCTTCTGAAACTGACCTTGGAGAGGGCAATGATCGCTTTAATGGTGGTGATAATCCGGACACAGTTTTTGGCGGTTCAGGCAATGATATACTTTATGGGCGCGGCGGCGATGATGTGTTGTTTGGAGGTGGCGGTAAAGACAAGATGATTGGCGGGCAGGGAGCAGACCGATTTGTTTTTACGAAAGAAGACCTTGATCAGGTTGATACGATTAAGGATTTCAATGCAGCCGAAGGTGATATCATAGAGCTACGTGATATATTAATAGGATTTGATCCTCTTTCAGATGTAATAAGCGACTATGTATCATATAAAGAAAGGGGAAAACACACGAGAGTATCAATTGATCGTGATGGCCTTGAAAATAACTATGACAGCGCTGAAGCTATAATTCTCAGCCATACAAATAATCTTGATGTCCTGAGCTTGTTCGAGGATAGCGATATTATCATATCATAAAGTGGTTATAAATTATGGCGCAACCTTAATTGGCGTGTTTGCATCATCATTAATTTTTTATGCTGCGCTTCTTAATCGTATAGGCTACGCCGGCTATGACCACAGTTTCAAGGGCCGGATTGGTTGTAATCGCCTCGACATAAACCGGATCGGCAAGATCAGTCATGATATTATCGCCTATGATCAAACCGCCTTCTCGAACAAGCGGCAATAGCTTGTTGAGGTAATCAATATAGCCCTTCTTATCTGCATCCAGAAACAGTATATCAATAGGCTCGGAAAGCTTTAAGACCTCTTCATGTGCATCCCCTTCGATCAAGGTTATAATATCATTCATTTCTGCGCGCTTGAAATTCTCGCGTGCTATGGCCGAGCGTTCGGGGTCAATTTCAAAAGTTGTCAGCTTGCCGCCGGTTTGCTTGAGAGCCAGACCAAACCATATTGTTGAATACCCCGTAGACGTACCGATCTCTACAATATTCTGGGCATTTACACTTTCGGCTAAAATCCGGTACATACGGGCATCTTGCTCTGGCACATTATAGTAATTTTGGTTCTCTGTTATATCTTTGAGAATATCATGGATTTTTGCTTCATACTCATCCGCCGCCAAAGGCGGTTTCATATAATCCCAATCACTCTCACAGAAAAAAGAATCCGCTTTTGCTATGCCTGAAATAAAACACATCAGGACTAGAATAAAAGGCATAGTTTTGTTCATGAATAACTTCCTGTTTTTATAGACCTGAAAAAATACCTTCAAGAATAGCTTCTATAAGCTGGAAAAAGATTTCTCCGACAATTTCACCGCCGATTTCCTTACTTGTATCGGTCAAAAAGGAACTATTACCCGAAGCCTTAAGATTTTC
This sequence comes from Micavibrio sp. UBA1672, assembly GCA_002320665.1. GTDB lineage: Bacteria > Pseudomonadota > Alphaproteobacteria > Micavibrionales > Micavibrionaceae > UBA1672. The sequence continues at coordinate 30,680 of DCKO01000007.1, read as the reverse complement.
AAGAATAATAGTAAGTTCCCCCTTATCCAGCCATATCCCCTTACAGGTCAGGCACATATCAATTTCCGCGCCAAGGTGATAGAAAATAGCCATACTACCATGATCGACGGGGCATTCTATGCGCTGGCTGAGTGCATGATTTTCAAAATCAGGATTATCTAGGCTATAGCCCTTTAGTCGCGCATATTCCCGTAGAACTTCATAAGGCAACCATATGCCTTCACACTTCCAGCAACAATACACCGAACCAATTTGAAGTGTCTTGGGCTGCAGAGGATAGCTATCTATGGGACATTCCATAGTATAAGTTTATAATAATGCCGGATTTCAGAACAGAAAAAAATGTAATTTCAGGAAATGGTGGGCCCGGAGGGACTTGAACCCCCGACCAATCCGTTATGAGCGGACTGCTCTAACCAGCTGAGCTACAGGCCCATTAATCATATGGTAGAAGTTTTCTACTGTAATTTTATCAATGGCACAAGAACTTAAACACGTAATTTATACATACAGGCCAGTAAAAGCGTGAGCAAGATCACCGCCCCGCCTTGGTGCATAACCGCCAGAGCAATATTTACCCCCGACAGTAACGTGGCAATACCAAGGCCTATTTGTACAAAAACAAAAAAGCCGAGCAGGGCAAAACGGAGCTGTATGTAGCCTGTACGCATTGCCCGTACGCTTAAGGCCAAAATGGCAAGGCCTGTAAACATCGCCAGCCATCTATGAACGAATTGTACGCCTGCGGGATGCTCGAAGAAATTCACCCAGACGGGCTTGTAAAACCAGACTTCAGACGGGATAAAACTATCCCCCATCATAGGAAAACTGTCATTATAGACAAGACCGCCATCAAGTCCGGCAACATACGCTCCCCAAAAGATCGTGATCATCAGCAAACCCAGCGTGACCCAGCTCTGGCGGTAGAGGCAGAAATGGCCTGTACGCGTTGTACCTGTCTTTAAATCTTTGAAATTCTGTGCGATCCAGAACATGAGTGCATAGATCAAAAGCGCCAGAGATAAATGCGCGGTCAGGCGGTAATGGCTGACCGAGGGGATATCAACAAGCCCACTTTTGACCATGTACCATCCCATCAGACCTTGCAACCCGCCAAGGATAAAAATCCCGAATAATTTCAGCTTATACCCCGAAGGTATCCAGCCTTTAAGTAAGAAAAACAGGAAAGGCAAACCATAAACCAGCCCGATCAGGCGGCCCAGAAATCTGTGAAACCATTCCCAGAAAAAGATATTTTTAAAATCTTCAAGCCCCATCCAAAAATGCTTTTTCTCAAATTCCGGCGATTGCTTATAAAGCTCGTAAACACGGGTCCATTCTTCCTCATTCAAGGGCGGTAAAGCGCCAATAAGCGGACGCCATTCCACCATAGATAACCCCGATTCCGTCAGCCGCGTAATCGCCCCGACAATAATCATCATAAAAACGAGCGCGCAACACGCATAAAGCCAGTAAATAATGGCGTTAATTCTGCGTGGCTCATTTATTTTTTGTGTCATCATCCGGAAATACTTTTTGTAGTTTTCATACGCCGTAATCTGTGTAATGTTTACAGGCAATCTTGGAGATAAACAAAGAAAAAGCCCATGGCAAGTTTTGATTTTATTGGCGCAGCATCAAAATCCTACGAGCAAGTATGGTATTATAAGGGCTATCTTGCGAAAGTTGCCGTTCCTGTTGTTTTTGTAAAAGTGTTTTGTCTGCTGAGCGTCTTTATGATGAATGGAGATGAGGCAATTAACATTTTACGTGGTAATCTTGTTATGTTTCCATCATATATTCTTGAAGGCATTTATTATGCCATGGTGGCACGCTTTATTATCTTTCGCGAGCCTATTTTTATCTGGGGTAAGCCGGTAAACCCGCCCGAACCCTCGCCGCAGGAAAAAAAGGGCATTACTTACATCCATGGTGCAAATTTTTCCAGAAAAACAGCCATACAAGCCAGCGTTGCCTTTTATTTATTGGTATTTTTGTTTTTTGCGGTATTGGGTACAACAGTGATGATGCCTGCGGCAGATGTGTTGCCTGTGAATACCGAAAATGAGGTGCAGGTTATTGAAAGCGCTTTGCCTAAGCAATTAATTATGATTATTGGTTTGTGTGTGATTGCGGTTATGATCTGGTGTGTCCGGTATATGGTTTTGAGCATTCCAACCGCTATGGGATTAAAACCCGGACATTTTTTAAGAAAACTCGGCGGGTTTGATGCCTCATCCAAATTGGTGATCTTAATTTTCTTATGTACTTTTCCGGTTATGGCGATTTTATTTCCCTTGCGCGCAACGCTTTTAGTGGGAATCACATCGTTGCCAGCACTTTTTATAATCCTTGATGTTTGTACATCGGTTCTTTTATCACTGCTGGTCAATACATTAACAGTATTCGCACTAGTTTATGCCACGATTGAAATTATGACTGGCGAAGAAAAAGAAGACCATTAAAGAGTAAAATTATGAAACTGATTGTCACGGATCAAAGCGGTAAAACTCATGAATTAGAGGCTGTTGAGGGCTGGCGGGTGATGGAAATTATTCGTGATTACGGCCTGCCCATCAAGGCAGAATGCGGTGGCGCGTGCTCTTGCGCGACATGTCATGTTTATGTCGATGAGGCGTGGATAGATAAGATACCGGAAATGCGCGATGACGAAGAAGAAATGCTCGATGAGGCATTTAACTTGCAGGATAACTCACGCTTATCGTGTCAGATCATCATGGATGAAGAACTGGATGGCCTGAAGGTTACTTTGGCAGAATATGGTGATTAAAGGGTATTATTGAAGCGTACCTTCAAAATCTGCCGCCCCAATGTCGCTATCCGTGATCAATTTTCTTTTTGCGACATAAACTGAATGTAGCGCGCCTTCTAATTCCTCTACCCAGAAATTCAGGAATTTTTTAAGAACTGGAAATTGTGGAGCCAGATCATAATCCTGCCAGATATATTCCTGCAACAGATGTTCATGATCGGGCATATGGTAGTATATTTGTGCTGTGGTCAGCCTGTAATTTTCCAATTGCCGTCTCAAATCTGCCATAAATATGCTCCTGTGATTATTAATCCAGTAAACATAGTATATCATAAATTCTTGCCAAATTCTAAATATGACAATTATAGCTTACTTCTTTTTCCTCACTTTTCTGCGGTGGTTATGGGGTTTTGGCTTTTTGGCTTCTTCCATAGGCCCGCCGGGACGTACAGGACGCTCGGCAAAGCGCCCGAGGCAGATCATACGGTCATACATCGTGATCGCGGCGGCTACCCCGACATTTACGCAGAATTTCATCGGAATTTTTACCACATGATCACAACGCTCAAGAGTTGCTGGCGATAAGCTCCCCATTTCAGGGCCAAAGACGTAGGCAGCGCGTAAAGGGTGCCGAAAGCTGGGCATTTCAATAGAATTCTCGGTTAATTCCACCCCGACAAGCGTACAATCCTCCGGCAAAGCCAGCTCAGCAGGGCTTGCATATTGATAATAGGGCATATGATTAAACGCATCCGAAGTATCACTTGTCCGCATTGCCTCAATATTGACATCTGGCTGAATGGCGAAGAAAAAGCTCCCGCCAAAGGAATGGGCCGAGCGCGCAATCGTGCCTACATTTTGCTCTTTACTAATCCCCTCAACCCCGATGCCAAAATAACCGCGCATATTAATCCTCGAATACCAGTTTCAATGCTTCTTCAATATGGATTTGTGTTGTATCAAAAATTGATAAATCATAGCTCTTTTGATCAACAATCATCCCGATTTCCGTACAGCCAAGAATAATGCCTTGCGCGCCATTATCTTGTAATTTCAATATGATATCTCTGTACGTGTCACGGGATTTATCCTTTGCTACCCCATGACACAGCTCATCATAGATAATAGTGTTAACGGCTTCACGTCCGGCCCTGTCAGGTGTCAAAACATCCAGACCATGGCTTTCCAAGCGCCCCTTATAGAAATCTTGCTCCATTGTATAAATCGTGCCAAGCAATCCGATTGTGCCAAGGCCCTTGGCTCTAATATTTTGCGCTGTCGCATCCCCCAGATGTAAAAACGGGATAGAGATTGCCGCTATAATATCATCAGCCATCTTATGCATGGTATTTGTCGCAAGGATAATAAAATCCGCACCGCCTTTTTCTAGCCCCCGCGCCGCCTCACAGAGCAAAGCACTTTGCGTATCCCAGTCTCCTTTTTCCTTCAGGGCAACAAATTCCCCAAAATCCACAGAGTTCAGGATAATTTTGGCATTATGATGACCACCTAATCGCGCACGTACACCTTCATTAAGTCCTTGATAATAGGTAATTGTTGATTCGGGGCTTAGGCCACCAATAATGCCTATGGTTTTCATGCACGCCTCTTCTTAAGGGCGGCTTCAAGCCTGCCAAGCGCCTCATTCAATCGACCTTCTGAAACCGCAAAGCAAAGACGGATATAGCCCTTACAAACATCACCAAAGGGTTTGCCGGGAGAAAGAAGGACGCCAGCCTCATCAATCAGGCGTTTCGTGAAATCAATACAATCATCTTCGCCCTCAACCTTGAAGAATGCATAGAATGTGGATTTCGGATAAGACATGCTCACACCCTCAATACTGCCAAGCCTTTCAACAACGATATCACGGTTTTTGCGCCACATATCAATCTGGCCTTTCAGGAATTCCTCTCCGGCCTCTAAGGCTGCAATCGCGCCATATTGCGTGAAAGTCGGCGGGCAGAGCTTATTATACAAAGCCACATCGCGAATCTTGGCCTCGGCTATCTTCGGACCTACAATCCAGCCCAAACGCCAGCCTGTCATCGCCCAAGTTTTGGAAAAGCTGTTCACAACTAGTAAAAGGTCGTCTTCCCGCGCCACATCAAGGAAACTAGGCGCACGTACACCTTCATAAACAATGCGGCCATAAACCTCATCGGAAAGAACCCAGATATCGCGTTCTCTTGCAAAGTCCAAAATAGCTTTCAGCTCTTCTTTGCTAGCCGTCCAGCCCGTAGGGTTTGACGGGGTTACCATCAAAATCACCTTGGTTTTGTCGTTCACAGCAGCAAATAGCTTATCCAGATCAAGTTTCCACTCCCCATCCACATTATCCAGAGCCACTTGCTTGGTTGTGGCTTGGGTTAGCTCAATCGCGCCAACCAGATTTTTCCAGATCGGCGTGACTGTAATGACCTCATCACCTTTATCAACCAGCGCTGCCAAGGATAAATGCATTGCCGTAGAACCGGAAGAAGTTACAAAAATACGGTCAGAAGCAATATCTAGCTCATAAATACGCTTGTAATAATCACTGAGCGCATCGCGTAATACCTCTTGTCCCAAAACAGGGCCATAAAACGTACGTCCTTCTTTCATGGCGCTCATTGTAGCTTCGCAGATAAAATCAGGGGTTGGCGCATCGCCTTCACCCTGTCCAAGCGTGATAATATTCTTCTTACCCCTTGCATAGCTGATCATCTCTGCACCCGGATTAGCCGTTAAAGCATGTAAAACGGGTCTGAATTTTAGCTTTTCACCACCTTCATCAACGCGTTCACTGTGATTTTCGTCTTTTTCTGTAGTCATGTTCTGTGTTTCTTGTGTCTGTACGTGCATTATAATTGCCTTTATATCGTCTTTAGCAGGCAAAGCTCTCATGCTTTACCATGCTACTGGTTGTTTTTAAATCATCTTTTTTGGAAAAACGTGCGCCTTCGCACTATGTCGGGATATTATGCAGCCACAAGGGCTGCCGCGCCGGCTACTGCCGCTGCGTTCATGCTGATCAGGTTATATGGTGCATCATACATGTTCATAAAACGCAGATTATGCGCAGCAATCTTTTTTGGCAAGAATTATTTTAGGCTTTTAGAGCATCAAGGTCTTTATATTCTTCTAAAGCTTCCGGGTTTGCCAAAGCCTCTATATTCTTGATTGGACGGTCATGAATGATGTCACGTACGGCAATTTCTGTGATTTTACCGCTTCTTGTACGGGGTATATCAGAAACGGCTATAATTTTGGCCGGAACGTGACGCGGAGAAGCCCCTTTGCGTATGACAGTCTTGATTTCCTTGATAAGATTCTCATCCAGATCCCAGCCATCCTTCATCACCACAAAGAGAATGACCCGTACGTCCCCATCCCAGTTTTGCCCCACACAGATAGACTCCTTCACGGCTTCGATCTTCTCGACTTGTCGGTATATCTCGGCTGTGCCGATACGTACGCCCCCCGGATTGAGCGTGGCATCACTGCGTCCATGGACAATGAACCCATTATGCTCCGTTTTCTCGACCCAGTCACCATGCACCCAGACATTGTCGATCTTCTCAAAATAAGCAGCCTTGTATTTTTTATCGCCCTCATCATTCCAGAACGATACAGGCATTGATGGGAAGGGCGAGCGGCAAGCCATCTCGGCAGGCTCTCCAATCACAGAATTGCCCTGATCGTCAATAATATCAACATCCATACCCAAACCTGCGCCCTGAAGCTCACCGCGCCAGACCGGAGAGATAGGGTTGCCCAGCATAAAGCTGGAGATAATATCTGTGCCGCCGCAGATCGAAGCCAGATGTACGTCTTTTTTGATATGCGAATAGACAAAGTCAAAGCCCTTATGTACAAGCGGTGATCCGGTAGATGTTATGGCTCGCAAAGATGATAAATCATATTTTTCCATCGGGTGAATAGTATTGGCGCTCATGGCTTCGATATATTTGGCCGATGTCCCGAATAAGGTGCAATTATGCTTAGCCGTATATTCCCATAGCGCATATCCATCAGGATAAAAGGGCGAACCGTCATAAAGCAGGATTGTTGCGCCACAACCCAGCGCCGAGATCAACCAGTTCCACATCATCCAGCCACACGTACTATAGTAAAAGACCTGATCGCCGCTCTTAACATTACATTGTAATTGATGCTCTTTGAAATGTTGGAGCAATGTGCCGCCATGACCATGGACGATGCATTTCGGAATGCCTGTCGTGCCAGAGGAAAACATAATAAATAGCGGATCATTGAAGTTCACGCGGGTAAATTCTAGGGCTTTACCCTCATAGTCCTTTAAAAACACCTCCATATCCTGCGCTTGGGGCAGCTCATTGGTTTTCATAGGCGATCCGGCAAAAGGCACAATGACAATCTTCTCAAGCCCTTCTATTTGCGGCTGTACGTCTCTCAGCTTTTCCATCACGTCAATGGTTTTACCGTTATAATAATACCCGTCCACAGAGATCAAAAGCTTCGGCTTTGTCTGACCAAAGCGATCAACAACCCCCTGTACACCAAAATCAGGTGAGGCTGATGACCAGATCGCGCCCAAAGAAATAGCCGCCAAAGCAGCAATAACGGTTTCGGGCATATTGGGCATATAGCCTGCAACGCGGTCACCCTTGGTAATGCCCATGTTTTTCATGGCTTGCTGCCATTTAGAGACACGTAGATTCATCTCATCATAGGTGATAGAGCTTTCCTTGCCGTGTTCATCCCTGAATATAATCGCCGGTGCATCTCCAGAGCCGCGAAGCAGGTTTTCAGCATAGTTTAGCTTGGAGTCTGTAAAAAAACGGGCCTTTTGCGTGACGCCACTTGCATCATCAAAGGTTTTTTTACCCTTTTCACCAATAACACCACAAAAATCCCAGACTTGCGTCCAGAAATCAGGGGCATTTTCAACAGACCAGCGCCATAAATCCTGATAATCACTGAAATTCTGCCTGTATTTCGACTCTATTTCCTTTTGGAATTTATAAAGCAGGGTATTTTCTATATAATCAGGAGAGGGGCTCCAAAGGGGGGGGCTCATGGTTGTTCTCTTTTGCTTGTTTCGAACAAATGCACCGAAATTTTGTGGGATTTTGTAACCAAAAGCAAGGATAAACGAAAACTTATAGTATACATATAAACGTATTATTTATATCCGTAGTAACTTATATTCCAAGGGTCTGGTAGATAAAGGCCCGATAATGAAAGATTTCATATAATGGCTTCACAGTTTCGAATTTTTCTTACCTTTCTTTTGATTTTTATATCTATGACAGTGCAGGCCTTCGCGCAGGAAACACCTGAGCGTTATACCAGTATAAGGATTATCCCCGAAACCAATAAGGTGCAAAGCGGACAGACGATCATGATGGCTGTGGAGCTTACCATGGCGGATCACTGCCATGTTTATTGGGCAAATCCGGGCGACTCTGGCTTGCCGGTTGATGTTAGGTGGTCTGGTGTTGAGGGTATTGATATAAAAGATATTAAATGGCCAATACCGGATAAAATACCCATGGATTTCCTTGCGAATTATGGCTATCACGATCGTGTTACCTTATTGCAGCCAATAACCTTTAATGATGTCAATCCAGATGAAAAGATAACCTTGAAGGCGAGCCTTAGTATCCTTGTTTGTAAGGAAATCTGTATACCTGAATCCGAAGAAATAGAGGTCGTGTTGAATGACCCCTCTGCCCCAGCTCACGATAATAGTGAGATTATTGCACAGGCCGAGAAGCATTTACCGCAAGATGCATCGGAATGGAACTACTCGTTTCAGGAAAAAGACGGATATTTATTGATGCGCTTCACGCTTGAGGAGGGGCTGCTAGGGGAGCTTGCTAATAAAGATCTGGAATTCTTTCCACTGGATTGGGGGATTATTAATCATGCAGCCAACCCCCAAATCTTTGTCGAGGATGATGCTATCTGGGTAGTGCACCCAAGAGGAGATCAGTCACTTGATGATAAGGAAAAATTGCCCGGATTATTGGCTATAAAAGGGCAATATAATACAGAAAAGGCATATGAAACAGTTCTTTATAAAAATAATGATATGGCAAGTAATTTTGTCATCTCTACGGAAGGTTCTGCTGAGTCTGGCCAAAACATGGCGCATCATGGCAGGGGCATTAAGCCGTCAGCACCATCACAAACAGATCAAATTACATTTTTCAGTGCTGTCATTTTTGCGCTGCTCGGCGGGTTGGTTTTAAATCTCATGCCCTGCGTTTTTCCTGTGCTTTCAATGAAGGCCCTAAGTCTTGTCAAGATATCTGAAAAAGAAGCATCGCTCGCGCGTAAACATGGTTTAGCATACACAGCTGGAATTTTGGCAAGTTTCCTCGTGATAGCCGGAGCTTTGCTAATGTTCAAAAGCGCAGGCCTGCTTGTTGGTTGGGGGTTTCAGCTCCAAAATCCACTAATTGTTGGGGCGCTGGCTTATTTACTCTTCCTGATTGGCTTGAACCTGATGGGGTATTTCGATGTATCAAACCGTTTCGGCGGAATTGGTCAGAGTCTTAGTCAAAAAGCGGGGGTTACAGGTACATTTTTCACAGGTGTACTTGCCGCGATTGTGGCAACGCCTTGCACAGCGCCGTTTATGGCGGCGGCTATTGGCTTTGCTCTGGTGCAGCCTGCCTTTGTCTCTCTAACGGTATTTATGGCTCTGGGTCTAGGTTTGGCCTTGCCGTACGTATTTTTATGCTTTGTACCTGCGGCCTGTAAGTTATTACCAAGACCTGGCGCCTGGATGGATGGATTCAAACAGTTTCTGGCTTTCCCGATGTTTGCCTCTGCCATTTGGCTGGTTTGGGTCTTGAGCGCACAAAAAGGCTCGGCAGGGGTTTTATATATTCTGACTGGCATGCTCTTTATTGTCTTTTGTATTTGGATCAAGAAAGTGCCCATGCGCCCGATCCTGTGCCCGTTCAGAAATCTAATTTTCTGGTTTATGGTGTTTATGCCGTTTGTGTGCCTGCTCTATGTAGATAAAGCGCCAATGGAAAGCGCCGATATGCAGACAAAATATGAATTCGGTGAGAAATGGAGTAAAGTCGCCTTGGATGAGGCCTTATTATCCGATGAGCCTGTCTTTGTCGAGATGACAGCAAGCTGGTGCATCACCTGCAAAATCAATCACGCCGTGGCGATCAACATTGAGACTACAAAAAATTTATTTTCTACGAAAAAAATTCGTTACTTTATCGGAGACTGGACGAATTATGATGGTGAGATTACGACCTACCTCGAGTCTTTTGGGCGCAATGGTGTACCGATTTATGTGTATTACCCTGCGCCTGACCCGCAAAGTGGCGAGCGGTCAGAGCCAGTTTTACTGCCTCAGATTTTAACGCCGTCACTCTTGCAAGAGGCACTAGGGAGTAAGTAATCTCAACACTACAAATCGGATTAACGATAAAAGGACACTTTAATCATGTATAGAAAAATAGCTATTTACACTATTGCACTTTTGGCGATGGCGGCGGCCCTGCCGATTTATGGTCACAAGGCACAGGCCAATGTCGAGGTCGGCAAAGCGGCTCCTGACTTCTCTGCCACAGATATTCACGGCGAGGCATTTTCCTTGAGCGACCACAAAGGCAAAACAGTTGTTCTGGAATGGTCAAACCACCAATGCCCGTTTGTCGTCAAGCACTATAGTTCAGGCAATATGCAAAGCGTACAGAAAAAAGCCACAGATCAAGGCGTTGTCTGGGTCACGATTGTATCTTCTGCCCCTGGAAAGCAAGGTCATGTAACCCCCGAAGAAGCTATGAAAATCGAGAAAGAGGTTGGAGCTAATGCAACAACCCGTATTCTGGATGAAAGCGGCGAAATCGGTAAAATGTATGGTGCGAAAACAACGCCGCATATGTTTGTAATCGACGGCGAAGGTACATTGGCCTATGCCGGCGCGATTGACAGCGACTCCAGCCCTAATCCGGCTGCTATCGAGGGCGCTACGAATTATGTATTAGCCGCGCTGGACGATCTGTCCGCGGGCCGCGACGTGCAAAATCCTGCAACATGGCCCTATGGTTGCGGTGTTAAATATTAAGTTATCCTCTTGAGTATGAAACTCTTGAACTGTGAAAGCCGTGAGCCTTAGGGTTTACGGCTTTTCTTTACTTGTAAGGCCTCACGCTTTCAGGTAAGATGAAATCCAAGAATAGTCATAACCCTGCCTTTTTTCTAACAACATCCCTTTATACGCTTTCAATCATGATTGACGAGAACATCATAAATATCCCACGGGAGTCCTTTAGGCCCACCCAACCAGAAACAGCGCGATGCGCCGTCAGCGAAGATGGTGTAATCCGTCATGCAAACCCTGCCTTTTACCAATTTCTGGGGCTGGCTGAAAACGAGACTTATAATATTCTCGATATATTCACATTTTCCGAAGAGGCTCTGGGTGAAGATGAGTGTATAAGCGCACTGGAGTCAGGCGAGCATGACGTACACCTCTATGGCAACCCGGTGATCACAAGCTTTTACTTTGATTGGGTGCAGGGGCATGACGGTACGCGTTATCTAGTCGTATCTTTAAATGACGAAGATAACAATCAGGAAAATCCTGTCGAGATTACAAAAGCCAAAGTTACGGAATCCGCTGGGATCACTCTGAAAAAGCCTCAAGATTACGCTATTTTCGCAGATCTCAGCCATGACATGATGGTTGTGATGGATGAAAACGGCAAGCTTATTTCCTGTAATGAGAATTTCAGCGAGCGCTTCATCACGGATGAACATAATCTCGAAGCTCTCACATTGATGGATTTCTTCGAAATGGAAGAAGGTCTAGAGGAACAAAGTACCGTCAAAATCTTTGAAGTAAGAATGCATGCGGTCAATGGAGACGTACACTGGGTAGAATGGCGACAAAAAAAGGCTGATGGCTATATTTATGCCTCTGGTCGGGACATTACCGAAATCCATAATCAGAAAAATGATCTTGCCCGCCGACAGGCGCAACTTACAGAGGCCGAATCTATCGGGCGTATGGGGCATTGGCGCTGGGCGATCGGGCAGGATAATGTCTATTGTTCCGAGGAAATGGTAAGAATTTTCGGTCATCTGGATAAAACGGACTTGATTACTGTAAATTGGTTCATGAAGCACGTACACCCCCGTGATGTTGGCCGTGTAGGTCAGGTTTTCCAACGTGCCATGATAGAGGAAAAGAATTACGAGATGGAATTCAGCATCCGCAGGCCGGATGGCGAGGAACGTTTCGTGAGCTGCGAAGGGCGCTGTGAAAAGGACATTAATGGCGAGGTTATCGCGCTTTACGGTATTTTACAGGATATGACCGAGCGCGTTTTATATGAGAAAAAATTACGTGCCGCTAAAAACGCCGCCGAGCAAGCCTATGCTGCTAAATCCAGATTTCTAGCGAATATGAGCCACGAGCTCCGTACACCCCTGAATGCAATCCTTGGCTTTTCTGAAATGATGAAAAACCAGCTTCTTGGGCCGATCTTCAATGAAAAATATCTGGAATATTCCACTAGCATCTATGATAGCGGTCAGCACCTCCTTGATATTATTTCCGATATTCTGGACATGTCAAAGATCGAGGAGGGTAAATATACGCTCGCTATTACAGACGTACAGCTAAAAGACGTTATAGACAGCGCGTTTCGCATGGTTGAATCACGTGCAATGGATGGGAACATTGCCCTTAAAAAACCAGAGTTTATGGGGCAAGACATCATTTTGCAGGCTGATCGCAGAGCCTTGCTTCAGGTTTTCCTGAATATTCTATCCAACGCCGTAAAATTCACCCGCGAGAAGGGTAAGGTCTGGATGGAAATCATCGAGGCACTGGATCATGTTACCATCAAAATCCATGATAATGGTATCGGCATCCCGCCCAATAAGCTGGCAGCAGTCCTAAAACCCTTCGAGCAAGCCTCTAGCGAATATACACGAGACCATGAAGGCACAGGCCTTGGCCTTTCCATCACGCGCGAGCTTGTAAATCTGCATGGCGGAAGAATGGATATCGAATCCACCGAAGATGTTGGCACAACCGTGACAATCAAATTGCCCTTAACTGTAAAATAAATTGGCCTTGTTTATCCTCATTGTTTATACAATAGCTATAAGCTTATAGAGGGGTAAGGCCATGGAAGATGGAAATCCGGCAGATTCGGATGACAACAAAAAATTGCCTAAAACGATTATGCGCTGGATTGCCGTGCAGTTCTACATTTTGAGCAAACGCATCAAGCGCCAATACAAGAAAATCATCACGCTTTCTGTTATTGGTTTGCTTCTTTCAGTTCTGGGTTTTGGTTTTGATCGTTATGAATCAAGTGTAACCACTTCGGAAAATAAGAAAAACCTTCAGGAAATAGTAGAAAATAGAAAAATTTCTCAGGAAAATTATGACCGCTTGCTTTCACAACTTGAAACATTGAAAGTCAATAAGGATAGCCAGAGACGTTTGCTTAATAACTTACTGGATCAGATTGATGTTAAAGATCAGAATATTTACGTACTGGAAACTCAGCTAGAAGACTATAAAAAGCGCATCGAAGAGCTTTTACAAAACGAGAATATTTCAGAAGGTATCAAGGCGCTGGTTCAAGAGGGTAGGATCGACGAAGCCGAAGAACTCGTTGACCGTCATTACGAAGAAAACCTGAAATCACAGGAAGAAAAACTCGCGCAAAGCCTTTATGAACGCGGTGAAATCAAAAAACTGAATCTAAAATATCAGGAAGCCGCCGATGCTTTTATGAAAGCCGCCGCTTTACAGTCAGAGAATTCAGTTTATTTGAATAATGCAGGTTTTCTCTTAAATGATCTTGGACAATATAAAAAAGCCATTGAATATTATGAAAAGGCTCTGGAAATTGATCTCAAAAATTATGGGCAAGACCACCCTTATGTGGCCATACGCTGGAGTAATCTAGGTGTGGCATGGAGTAATAAAGGCGCATATGACAAGGCGATCGAATATTACGAAAAAGCATTGGACAGTGAATTAAAGACGTATGGAGAGGATCATCCAAAAATAGCCATACGTTGGAATAATCTCGGGGCAGCATGGGATAATAAAGGCGAGTATGACAAGGCCATTGAATATTATGAAAAGGCTCTGGATAGTAATCTGAAAACCTACGGTGAAGACAATCCAAAAGTAGCCATACGCTGGAGTAATCTAGGTGTGGCGTGGAGCAATAAAGGCGAGTATGACAAGGCCATATCGTTTTATGAAAAGGCTCTGGATAGTGATCTGAAAACCTACGGTGAAGACCATCCCAATGTAGCTATACTTTGGAATAATTTGGCTATGGCCTTTAATAATAAAGGCGAGTATGACAAGGCCATTGAATATTATGAAAAGGCTCTGGATAGTGATCTGAAAACCTATGGTGAAGACCACCCCAATATAGCTACACTATGGAATAATCTCGGGGCAGCATGGGATAATAAAGGCGAGTATGACAAGGCCATATCGTTTTATGAAAAGGCTCTGGATAATGATCTGAAAACCTACGGTGAAGACCATCCAAAAGTAGCCATACGCTGGAATAACCTGGCTATGGCTTTTAATAATAAAGACGAATATGACAAGGCCATTGAGTATTATGACAAGGCTCTGAAAATTGCTTCAAGTAAATGGGGAGAAACTCATCCAAAAACAAGCACTATTATAATAAATTTGTTTACTGCAAAATGGCTGAAGGCAGAAAAAGAAAAAACTGAAAAAAACTAACCCACTTTATTCCGCATTGTCACAAATTCCTCTGCCGTAGAGGGGTGTATGCCAATCGTGCGATCGAAATCTGCTTTGGTGGCACCTGCGATAATCGCTGTGGCAAAACCCTGAACAATTTCTGCGGCTTCTTGCCCGACCATATGAAGCCCTAAAACCTTATCCGTTTGACTGTGTACGATCAGCTTCATAAACGTACGCTCATCACGCTCGGCTAAAATCATCTTCATAGCCCGAAAATCACTTTTATAAATATCGATCTCATCACCGTATTTCTCTCTAGCTTGCTCTTCTGTAAGACCGACTTGCGCCACAGACGGATTTGAAAACACCGCAGAAGGGATGTTCTCGTAAGACAAATAGCGATCTTGCCCGCCATATAGCCGATCCACAAGCGCATGACCCTCACCAAGGGCAACAGGCGTCAAAGCCACGCGATCTGTCACATCGCCAACCGCATAAACCGAGTGTACGTCTGTTTGCTCTTCCCTGTTCACAGGAATAGCACCATTTTTGGCTAATTTTATGCCCAATTCTTCTAGTCCCAGCCCTTCACTATTAGGTTTGCGGCCTGTGGCAAAGAGAACCTGATCAGCCTTAAGTGTTTTGCCCTTATCCAGATGCACCAGAATATCATCACCTTGCTTTTCAAGCTTTGTGATATTGGTCTCGGGGTGGAAGGTGATCCCTTGCTTGGTCATTTCAGCTTGCAGAAAGACACGTACATCCTCATCAAAACCCTCATTCAGGATTTTATCACGGCGGTAAATCACGTGCACTTCCGCGCCCAGCGCGTTGAATATCCCTGCAAATTCGAGGCCTATATAGCCAACCCCCAGTACCACCAGACGTTTTGGCATTTCTGGCAGATAAAAAATATCATCCGAAACAATGCCAAATTCTTTCGCCCCTTCAATCGGCGGAAAAACAGGCTTACCACCCGTGGCAATCAAAATACGCTCGGCGGTGAATTCCTTATCACCAACACGTACAGTATTTGGCCCGCTCAGAACCGCCTTGCCCCAATGAATATCCACGCCATTATTCTTGAGCAAGTTCTCATAGATACCATTCAGGCGATTAATCTCGTCATTTTTACGCGCTACAAATTTTGGCCAGTCAAGACTTTCGGCCCGTATATCCCAGCCATAACCCGAAGCATCTTCGGCGTGATGGGCATAAGAGGCCAGATAAGTCATAAGCTTTTTAGGCACGCACCCAATATTCACGCATGTCCCGCCATAAAAGCGTTCTTCTGCAATCGCAACTTTTACGCCATATCCTGCCGCTATCCGTGCAGCACGTACGCCGCCAGACCCTGCGCCAATAACAAATAAGTCGTAATCATAATCGCTCATGCGGCCTTTTCATCCTTTTTGGCTTCTTTTTTAACATCTTCTGCGTCTTTATCGTCGGGCACAATACCGCTTTCCCCGATAATCAGGCGAACACCTCTGTGATAGGTCATATAAGAAAAAAACCACTGTAAACACACAACAAGGCGGTTTCTAAAGCCAACAAGGAAGTAAACATGGGCAATACACCACAAAATCCAGCCCGTGAAACCGCTAAGCTTAAAGCCACGAAGATCAGCGATAGCACGGTTACGTCCAATCGTTGCCATAGTGCCCAGATCTTTGTATTTGAAGGTGCTTCTTTTACGCTCATCAATCCGCTTCAAAATATCTTTGCCGACAAATTCACCCATTTGCTTGGCAACAGGCGCAATGCCCGGTAAGGGACGCTCCGCACCTTCGGGCGTATGGCTTGCAGTATCGCCAATCGCATAAATTTCGGGATGATCTTGAACGCATAAATGGGCATCGACGGGTACGCGGCCTGTGCGGTCAGTCTCTGCACCGATCCATTTCCCTGCCGAGGAAGCCTGTACGCCTGCCGCCCAGATAACTGTACGCGTCGCAACGGTTTGCTCACCGAAGGTTACATGATCCTCAGTGATGTCCTTAACCATGGAATTCACATGAATATCCACGCCTAACGTCGTAAGGTGGTCAATCGCCTTGGCACAAAGCTTTTCATCAAAACTTGGTAAGATACGCGGGCCGGCATCAACCAGAATAATCCGTGCATCACTTGGTTTAATATGCTCGAAATCCTCGGTCAGTGTGTAATTGGCAAGCTCGGCAATCGCACCGGCTAGTTCTACACCCGTTGGGCCGGCCCCGACGACTACGAAATTCAGCAGCGCCGCTCTTTTCTCCAGATCATCTTCCATTTCTGCTTTTTCAAAAGCTGTCAGAACGCGCTTGCGGATTTCCCGTGCATCCTCAATGGATTTCAGACCTGGCGCAACTTCTTCCCACTCATCTTTGCCGAAATAGCTGTGGCGCGCACCAGTTGCCAAAACCAGATAATCATACTTAAACTCTCGACCGCTACGGGAACGTACAATCTTCTTATTCGTATCAACTTCAACAATTTTATTCATATAAACGGCAATATTCTTGGCTTTGCGTAAAATATGACGAATAGGCGAAGCGATTTCAGCCGCCGTCAAAGCCGCCGTAGCCACCTGATAGAGTAAAGGTTGAAAGAGGTGGTGATTGTGCTTGTCGATCACCGAGACACGCACACCCTTATTGGCTAATATTTTGGCCGTGCTTAGTCCGCCAAAGCCCGCACCAATGATCACCACATGGGGTTTATTCGATAAATCCTGTTCCATTATATTATATCTTTTTCCGTAGCGTTAAAAAATCAGGCAGCCGTCCATCCGCCATCAACAACAATATCTGTGCCCGTGATGTTTTCCGCCGTATCCGAGCACAAAAACAGGGCAATACCAGCAACTTGTTCGATTGTCACGAATTTTTTTGTCCATTGCGCCGCCAGTAAAACATTATTGATGACATCTTCTTCGGATATACCGCGCGCTTTTGCCGTATCGGCAATCTGGTTTTCCACCAAGGGGGTGAAAACATAGCCCGGACAAATCGCATTGCAAGTAATATTATCCTGCGCAACCTCCAGCCCCATAGTCTTCGTAAAGCCTAGAATTCCATGCTTTGCAGACACGTACGCCGTTTTGTAAGGCGAGGCCACCAAGCCGTGGGCCGAGCACATATTGATAATCCGTCCCCAACCAGCCTCGCGCATCCTGCCAAGTACGGCCTTGGTGGTATGAAAGGCCGAAGACAAGACAATTCCTATGATCGCATCCCATTTTTCCTCGGGGAATTCTTCGATTGGTGAAACATATTGTATGCCGGCATTATTCACCAGAATATCAACATTCCCGAATTCCTTTTCTGCCGTCGCCACCATATCACGGATTTCTTCGGGTTTGGTCATATCCGCGCCGTGATAGATTGCTGTTACGCCTTTACCTTCCAGCTCTTTTCGTTTTGTCTCGATCTCATTGGAATCGCCAAAGCCATTCATTACAATATTAACGCCTTGATCGGCAAAATTCTGGGCTATGCCAAAGCCGATTCCGCTTGTGGATCCGGTTATTAATGCTGTTTTTCCCTTCAATGACATCGCGCTCCTCCTTCTATAGCGTAAATGCGCAAAAAATATCATATAGAATGAGCATAAAAATAAAACCGCGATTACACCCAAAACCGGAAAAATCGTTTGTGCAATGCAAAGCAAAAAGAGGGGTGTAACACGCCGAATTCCTCTGGACCATAAGGCTTTTTCATCATAAGATGCGCCCGTAAATTATGTAACCGGTGATACCAAAACAATGTCTACTAGCAAAAAACAAAAGCAAAGTGATGCGTTTGATGCGCTAATCAAGCAAGCGCGTGATTTATTCCCTGAAAATGCCCCGTCTGGCCTGATACAAATGCTCGAAGTGATGTGCGAGAGAATTTCTGAAAAAGATCTGGAGTTTTTCGATGCCAATATCATGATGCATATGGCCCAATCACACTGGGATATGGCGAAATGCCGTAAAAAAGGGGAGCCAGAGCTAAAGATTTACTGTCCTGATATGGATAAAGGCGACTGCCGTAAGACTGTGATCGATATCGTTAGTGATGATGTGGCTTTCTTGGTTGATTCTGTGGCGGCTGAAATCAACAAACATAATCACCTGATCGGTATTCTGGTACATCCGGTATTATATACAAAATATAATGATAAGGCCGAGTTGCTGGATATTTCACCAGTATCGGGTGAAGATTATTTCCGTCAGGCGCATATTCACGTACAGATCAACGAAACCTTATCTGAAAAATCTATCAAAAAGCTGGAAGAAGGCTTTTTGAAAGTTCTGGATGATGTTTATAATGCCAATAAAGACTGGCATGACATGCTTGATAAGCTCAAGCAGTCTTCGGAAGAATTAAACTCTGCACGTACACGTCGCCCAGCCGCAGAAATACAAGAATATTGCGCATTTCTGGATTACCTGCACGACAATAACTTTACCCTTTTGGGCTATCGTGAATATCATTTCGATAAGGGAAAAGACGGCGCACCGGTCAGTAAAACGGTGAAGGGCTCTTCACTGGGGTTATTACAGGATGATCTGACACCGGCCTATATCTCCGAAACCCAAGAAGGCTTGCCGCGAAACATGCAGGAGTTGCGCATAAATCTCCCGCCTGTTTCTGTCTCCAAGACCAATAAGCTCTCGACCGTACACAGGCGCGTGCCGATGGATTGCATAGCCGTCAAAACCTATGACAAGCAAGGAAATATCATTGGTGAAAAGCTCTTTTTGGGTCTGTTTACCTCTGTGACGTACTCCCGCAGTGTAAGGGATGTACCATATTTGCGCAAAGTCGTTGAAGATGTAGTCGAACATTCCGGCTTTGTTCAAGGCTCCCATAATCGTAAGGCTCTGCGCCATATTCTGGAGAAATATCCACGCGATGAGCTATTCCAGATTGAAACAAAAGAGCTTTTGCGCATTTGCCAGAACATCATACGCCTGCAAGAGCGTCAGCGTATCGCCCTATTTATGCGTAAAGACCCGTTTAAGCGCTATATTTCCTGTTTGGTGTACGTGCCCAAAGACCGCTTCGGAACTGACTTACGACAGAATTTTGCGATGATCCTCGAAGAGGAAACAGGCGGCCAACTCTCAAATTTCTATACAACGCTAGATGATTCCGTTTTTGCGAGGGTCATGTTTATCCTAAAAACCAGCCAGAAAAACCCTAAAAAAATTGATATCGCTAAAATCGAGCATCGTTTACGCGAATGTGGCCAGACATGGCCCGAAAAACTCTATCAGGCTTTGGCTGAGGCCTATACAGATGAGCAACATATCGCCACAACAAATATGCGTTACGCAGAAGCCTTTCCGGTGGGGTATTCCTCGCATTATCTGGCCAAGCAAGCCGTATTCGATATCGAGAAAATCGAAGAAGCTTTAAAAGATAACAGTATTGTTCTGGACCTATACCGTCCCAATGATGTCTTGGAGAAATGCGTACGGCTTAAAGTCTATCATGTTGGCTCGCCGATCACACTATCGGATGTGTTGCCGATCCTCGAAAATATGGGCTTGCGCGTCATTGCTGAGCTTCCTTTCGAAATCAAGCCCAATGGCGGCAAGACTTCGGTCTGGATACATGACTTCTTGCTGGAAACACCTGAGATCGAAGGCTCTATTGAAGTCGAAGATGTAAAGAAAAACTTTGAAAAAGCCTTTGTCAAAATCTGGAATCAGGATGTTGAAAATGACACTTTGAATCGCCTGACACTTACCGCTGGCGCGAATTGGCATGAAATCACAATCCTGCGCAGCTATGTCCGCTACATAAAGCAACTGCGCTTTTCCTTCAGCCGCAGCTACATCGAAAAGGCAATGACAGATCATCCCGAGATCAGCCGCATGATTATTGATCTGTTCAAGAACCTTCTGGAGCCGGAAAGAAATACTAAAAACGAGACAAAACTATTCGAGGATTTGGCAAAGCCCGTCCTGGATAAGCTCGAAGATGTGATCTCCAGCGATTATGACCGTATTTTGCGCTCTATGGTTGGTCTTGTACAAGCCACAATGCGCACAAACTACTTCCAGCGCGCCAAAGATAGTAGCGCAAAGCCTTATTTGTCGCTAAAATTTGATTCATCGCTTGTGCCGGATATGCCTG
Source organism: Micavibrio sp. UBA1672 (assembly GCA_002320665.1). Lineage (GTDB taxonomy): Bacteria > Pseudomonadota > Alphaproteobacteria > Micavibrionales > Micavibrionaceae > UBA1672. The sequence continues at coordinate 10,096 of DCKO01000007.1, read as the reverse complement.
CGCCGCGTCCATTCCGCGAGATTTTTGTCTATTCCCCGCGTGTTGAAGCCATTCACTTGCGTGGTGACATGATCGCACGTGGCGGCTTGCGCTGGTCTGACCGTCATGAGGATTACCGCACCGAAGTACTGGGCCTTATGAAATCGCAAATGGTCAAAAATGCCGTTATCGTGCCGATGGGTGCGAAAGGGGGCTTTATAGTCAAAACCCCGACCAATAGCCGCGAAGAGTTCTTCAAAGAAGGTGTTGAATGCTATAAAACCTTTATTTGCGGTATGCTGGATATTACAGACAACCAAAAAGGCAAAAAGATTATTCCACCCGAAAAAGTCGTGCGCCGCGATGGTGATGATCCTTACTTGGTGGTGGCTGCCGATAAAGGAACAGCGACATTTTCGGATATAGCGAATGGCCTGTCACAGGATTATGATTTCTGGCTTGATGATGCTTTCGCCTCTGGGGGCTCTGCTGGATATGACCACAAGAAAATGGGTATTACAGCCCGCGGTGCTTGGGAATCAGTGAAATTCCACTTCCGCCTTTTGAACCATGACACACAAAGCCAGCCCTTTGATGTGTGTGGTGTTGGCGATATGGGCGGCGATGTTTTCGGAAACGGGATGCTGCTTTCTGAGCATATCCGCTTAATCGGTGCGTTTAACCACTTGCATATTTTCTGTGATCCCACGCCAGATGTAGAAATTAGTTACAAAGAGCGCAAGCGTCTTTTCGATATATGCGGTGGCTGGGACGAATACGATGAAAAGACTTTATCTGCAGGCGGAAGAATCTATAAGCGTTCGGACAAGATGCTGGAACTCACGCCGGAAATCCAGCAGCGCTTTGATATACAAAAGCAAAAAGTCCCCCCGACAGAGCTTATCAAGGCCATTTTGAAATCACGTACGGATCTACTATGGTTTGGCGGCATTGGTACATATATTAAATCGTCCAAGGAAAGTCAGGTCGATGTTGGTGATAAGGCCAATGATGCTGTACGTGTAAACGCCGTGGATGTACGCGCCAAAGTAATAGGTGAGGGCGCAAATCTAGGCGTAACCCAGCTAGGCCGCATTGATCTGTCTGAAAGACAAGTCCGTTTGAATACAGACTTTCTGGATAATTCTGCTGGTGTGGATTCCTCTGACCATGAGGTGAATATCAAAATTTTGCTCTCAGAGGTGATGACCAAAAAAGAGCATAATATGGACCTAAAGGCCCGTAATAAATTACTAGAGAAAATGACTGAAGAAGTTGCGGACCATGTTCTGCGTCATAATTACCAGCAGGCACAGGCCATTTCTTTGGCCGAGCTTCAGGCCCGTGAAAACCTGCAAATACAAGAAGAATTCATTCAGGATATGGAACGTGAACAAGGGCTTCGCCGTGATATTGAAGGCCTACCCGATCAGGAAACCATTGAACTGCGCATTCGTACAGGTAAAGGTTTAACCCGCCCGGAGCTATGCGTACTTCTGGCCTATGCCAAAATCAGTCTGACTCAGGAATTGCTGGAATCCGATATTCCCGATAATCCTGAAATGGCTTATTGGCTTATTGAGTATTTTCCTGAAATTCTGGGTAAGAAATTTGAAAAGGAAATTCTGAATCACAGATTGCGCCGCGAGATTATTGCGACGATGATGTCAAACTCTCTCATTAATCGTATGGGCCCGACATTCCTGAAATCCCGTATGAACAAAACAGGCGAGAGCATTAACGATATCATGCAGGCCTATCTGATCGTGCGTGATGCCTTTGGCCTGCGCGAATTATGGGACAACATCGAGGGGCTGGACGGGAAAGTTGTTGCCAGCGTACAGCTCAAAGCCATGCGCGAAATCGCACTTCTATCCGAGCATGCTATTACATGGTTCCTGACGCGTCTGGGTCGTGAAATGGATCTGAAAAAAGACGTACAGGAATTTGGCAAAGGCGTTAAAGAACTTAGTAAAGACCTTGATACGCTCGTGACACAGGATGTACGTATGTCAATAGAGCAGCGTACGCAAATTGGTATTAAGGATGGCTTGCCACATGATATCGCCCATGAAATCGCACTGATGCCTGTACTCTCTTCGGCTTGTGATATTATCCGCGTCTCCGGTGAGCAGAAAACCGACCTGAAAAGCGCTGCGCGTACGTATTTTGAACTCGGCGAGCGTTTGCATTTCGATTGGCTACGTCAACAAGCGCGCTTCCTGCCGCATGAGGGCCACCGGCAGGCCGAAGCCGTTAGCGGTTTGATCGATCAGTTCTTTGGCTGTCAGGCCGGCATGACCTTACGCATTTTGCGTGATGTTGGCGGCAACAATAAAAAGAAAACCTCTCTGGTGGATCAATGGCTGGACCAGCACGGCAATCATATTGTGCAACTGGACTCACTCTTCGCAAGCTTGCGCCGGACAGGGACAATTGACCTGACCATGCTCACCGTGGCCGAGCAACGCTTGCGCAGCCTTTACGGCGGCTAAAGTCCTAAAATCGCACAGAAAATAATCAATCCAAAAATATAATTGGCCTTGAAGCTCTTAAGAGAGCTTTCTTGGATATCCGGTTTCCATTGCGCCATAATCCGCCCCAGATAAAGCAGTGAAACCCCAAAGAGGATGAGAGTCACATAGGGCACAGTCTCTGTATTCTCTTGCATGTATTTCACAATAAAACAGACAAGAAGACTGATCGCGCTTAAACCATAAAACCCCCGCACCCAGAATTTGCTCTCCTCATTAAAAAGCCGCGCTGTGGATTTAATCCCAGCCATGATATCATCGTCCTTATCTTGATGCGCGTAGATCGTGTCATAGGCTATCGTCCAGAAAAAACCGCTGATATAGAGCAGGAGCGCCGCCGCATCAACCGAGCCATAAATCGCGCTATAACCCATCAGCGCCCCGAAATTAAAGGTAAGCCCCAAAAAGGCTTGGGGCCACCATGTGATACGCTTCATAAGGGGGTAGGTCGTAATCAGAGGAAGGCTCAATAGCCCCAGTAATATTGTGGTCATATTAAATTGTAGTAAAATCAAAAGCCCAAACAGCAACAATGTTGCTAAAAACACAAGCGCTTGCTTGGGTAAGACAGCGCCGCTGGCAATCGGCCGCCCTCGTGTGCGTTCAACCATCTTATCCAGATCACGATCCCACAGATCATTAATCACACAGCCCGCCCCGCGCATAATCACCGCACCAAGCGCAAATAAAACCATGACTGTCCATGTCCGCACCGTAAATTGTCCTAATCCACCCGCCGCCAGTGCAATTCCCCAAAAACTGGGCAGGAGTAAAAGCCAGATCCCGATAGGCCGATCCAGCCGCATGAGATAGGCGTAAGGGCGGATTTTCGCAGGCAAAAACCGTTCGATCCAGACAAGGCGCTTGATATCTGTGAAATTTTCGCTATTTACTTCTTTGATCATGACAAAGGATTTATACAAGCATCCGAGGCTATATCTCAATGCCGCATTTGAAGAAAATGCGCTTATTCTCCTTGAGACAGATCAATCCCATTATTTGCGCAATGTTTTACGAAAAAAAACAGGTGACCACCTTCGTGTGTTTAACGGGCGGAATGGCGAGTATCTGGCGGTGATCACTGAGCAAAAAAAGAAAGAAACCAGTATAACCTTGGTGGAAAAGCTTAAGGATCAACCAAAAAAAGCACCGGAACTCGCTCTGTACTTCTCGCCGATTAAAACGGCGCGCCTAAGCGTCATGGTCGAAAAAGCCGTCGAGTTGGGCGTGAGTGATTTTTACCCTGTCATCACAAAGCATACGGAAAAACGCTTTTTAAACGATAATCGCATCCAGCGCCAAATGATTGAGGCCGCCGAGCAATGTGAAAGGCTGGATATCCCGCATTTTCACGAGTCGCAAGATTTCGATAGTGTTATCAAAAACCTCGACAAGCTTGTAATTGTGGGGCTTGAACGTGAAGAACTGCCCCCTCTAAGGGATGTCACGGCAACCAAAGGACCGCTAGCCTTTTTCATTGGACCCGAAGGCGGTTTTTCTGACGCTGAAATCAAAGTCATTGTAGATAATAAATATCTCGTTCCTGTTTCGCTGGGGGATAATATATTGCGCGCCGAGACCGCAGCCATTGCCTGTTTATCATGGGCGCGCCTATCATTTTGAAAAAAATCAGTAAAAAACATAAAAAAATAACAAAACCCCTCTGTTCAGACTTGCTTTTTCAGTGATATATTTCTATGTCTTAGCGCCAAGAGACTATTCGACCAATAAACGAGCATTCGAAAATGAGAATACACAAACAATTATTTGCCTTTGGCTTTATGATCCTAAGTGCCGTAACACTCTTTACTTTTCCGGCCCTTGCCAATGAACCGGTCGACTGGGGCTTGATGTTACAGCCATCTGCAACCACATCAGCTGATCGTATTCATGAATTCCATAATATGCTCCTCTATATTATTGCCGCAATTGTCGCTTTTGTTTTTATGCTGTTGGTGATTGTTGTTCTGCGCTATAATAGACGCGCCAATCCCACACCATCCAAGGTGACACATTATGTCTTGCTGGAAATTGTCTGGACAGTTGTCCCGATTATTATCCTCATCGTAATTGCTGTGCCATCCTTCAAGATTCTGTACCAGAATGACCGCATTGCCGAACCTGAAATGACCCTGAAAGTCACTGGGTATCAGTGGTATTGGGGATATGAATA
>DCKO01000007.1:0-5118 GCA_002320665.1 Micavibrio sp. UBA1672 | reverse complement strand
CAATGGTATTGGGGATATGAATACCCTGATCATGATGGCATTAATTTTATGTCTTACATGGTGAAGGAAGCTGACCTGAAAGATGGACAAAAAAGATTGCTTTCAACGGATAATGTTGTGGTCTTGCCAACGGAGACAAACATTGCCCTGCTGGTAACAGCGGCAGATGTGATCCATGCATGGGCGATGCCGGCCTTTGGCGTAAAGATCGATGCTATCCCGTTCCGCACCAATGAAACATGGTTCCGCATCGAAAAGCCGGGCGTTTATTACGGGCAATGCTCCGAGATTTGTGGCAAAGACCACGCCTTTATGCCTATTGAAGTTCACGCCGTGCCCAAGGCCGAGTTTGAAGCATGGGTCGAGCGTGCTAAAGAAGAATTTGCATCTAATGCTGTCGATGAAAGTCCGGTTGAATTTGCAAAGCTAAGTGATAAGTAATTTTGAAAGAATTTAAGAACTAAGAAGAAAGTGAGAAACAGTCATGGGTGACCACGACCACAAACCCGGATTTTTTACACGCTGGTTTATGTCAACAAACCACAAGGATATCGGAACGCTATATATTATATTCTCGATTATCGCCGGTCTGATCGGCGGCTTGTTCTCGATGATTATGCGTCTTGAGCTGCAAGAGCCGGGCGTACAATTCCTGCTGGATGATGCAGGCAATCCTGACGGGCATCTCTGGAATGTTTTTGTCACCGCCCACGGCCTGATTATGGTGTTCTTCGTGGTGATGCCGGGTTTGATCGGCGGATTCGGTAACTGGTTTGTGCCACTGATGATCGGCGCGCCCGATATGGCTTTCCCGCGCCTGAATAACATTTCCTTCTGGCTGATCGTACCGGCCTTCTTGCTTCTTATCCTCTCTGCCGTTGTTGGCGGCGGCGCTGGAACAGGCTGGACCATTTATCCGCCGCTCTCCTCGGCGCTGGGGCATCCGGGGATGGCCGTGGATATGGCGATCTTTGCCCTGCACTTGGCAGGAGCAAGCTCCATTCTTGGCGCGGCAAACTTTATCACGACCATCTTTAATATGCGCGCACCGGGCATGACTTTGCATAAAATGCCACTTTTTGTGTGGTCCATGCTGGTGACATCCTTCCTGCTTGTTCTGGCTGTGCCGGTTCTTGGCGGCGCGATTACCATGCTTTTGACTGATCGTAATTTCGGTACGCATTTCTTCGAGGCCGAAGGTGGCGGTGACCCGCTTCTCTTCCAGCACCTCTTCTGGTTCTTTGGTCATCCAGAGGTGTACATCATGATCTTACCGGCTTTCGGGATTGTCTCGCACATCGTCTCGACTTTCTCTGCTCGCCCGATCTTCGGATATCTGGGCATGGCTTATGCGATGGTCTCGATCGGCGTGGTCGGATTTGTGGTATGGGCGCACCATATGTATACAGTAGGCCTTAGCGTCGATACACGCGCCTATTTCACAGCCGCCACCTTGATTATTGCCGTACCAACGGGGATTAAGATTTTCTCATGGATTGCGACAATGTGGGGCGGATCGATTCGCTTTACCACACCAATGCTCTGGGCGATTGGCTTTATCTTCCTTTTCACCGTAGGTGGTGTCACAGGGGTTATTCTGGCTAATGGCGCAATGTCTCCAGTGCTTCATGACACATATTATGTGGTTGCACACTTCCACTATGTGTTGTCTCTTGGCGCAGTCTTTGCCCTTTTCGCAGGATTCTACTACTGGTGCGGCAAGATGTTCGGTCGTCAATATCCCGAATGGATGGGACAAGTGCATTTCTGGCTGACATTTGTCGGCGTGAATGCCATCTTCTTCCCTCAGCACTTCCTTGGCCTTCAGGGTATGCCGCGCCGTTATATCGACTATCCTGATGCTTTCGCAGGCTGGAATATGGTTTCGTCTTATGGCGCATATCTAACGGGAATTGCAACACTATGGTTTATTGTGGTGGTGTTCTACACAATGTTCTTCGGTAAGAAACCATCTGGCAATTATTGGGACGTACAGCCACAAAGCTTTACTTTGGAATGGTCATTATCATCTCCCCCGCCATTCCACCAATTTGACATCCAGCCAAAAGTGAAATAAGCATTCAAAACCCCGGTGGAAATCGGGGTTTTTTTTATCCTCATAGGCTATGAAAAATTTGACTTTTATGCTGTAACTAACATACAATATTCCCATAATATTTTATAAATAATAAAAGCGAAGTTGAAATTATGGTTGCACTTACTGAGATGTTTTCTTTGGTTGGCGGGGATGTATTCCATGACCAAGAGCCCGCCAATCAGTCAGATTTTGGTTTAACCGAAGGTGCTATACTTTCCACGGGTCAGAAAGTTTCTTCCTTGTCTGAAACAGATATCGGGCAATCAGAATATAATACTTTTGGGTTTTGGGATTGGGTAAAAGATATCATAGATGGCTGGGGCAGTGGTGACGACAATTCTCCTGATCCGCAACCCGGCGGTTCGGATTCTTATCTTGGTAATTATTCTGACGAAGCCATAAGGCAGGCAAAGGAATTATTACAAGGAGGGCATATCGACCCCGAGGATATGGCTCCGGATTTAAAGGCGCTTTTAGAAAATGAAAGAGCATTGGCCGAGGCTGCAGTAGAGCTTCTACGCGATGATAATGAAGTTAATTTGCGCATACGTGTTGATGGGGAAACCTATACTGTTGATCATGATTTAGTTCATCGCATCGGTGTTCGCGATGATGGTGATAACCTGATTACCCGTATCGAAGGTGGCAAGATCGTACCGGTTGTTGGCGGTAATAACCCCACACCACCAGATTCACGCATTGAAGAATTACTTGAACGAAAAGAGCAGCTTGAGGAGGAAATAGACGGACTTAATCAAAGAAGTGACGAAATTCGCCAAGAATTAGGGTATGTAGATGTAGATGTAGCAAAAATGGTAGGGGAAGGTTCAGAACTGGCAGGTATATCACAAGAAATTGCAAATCAGCTAGGCGGCAACACAAACATATCATTTGATAGCTTCATGGAAAAATTAAGAGAGTTGGCGGAAAGCGACTCACCTCATAGTGATGCTGCTTCTGACCTTTATGATAAATTAAGCTCTGGTCTTGAGGGACATGACAAGTTCTTGAAAAAATATGCTGCTGACTACGAAAAAGACAATGTTTCGGATTTGATCAAAGAGCGTGAGGGAATTGAACATGAGCTTTTAGATAAAGAGTTTGAACTTGAAGAAATAGAAGAAGAACTAGACCCGCATAGAGGCGCGGCAGTAGAAGCCGCTGTTGTAATGCCTGACGAAGAATTCGATAACCTTAAGACACAAGTAGAGCTAGCGATTGATGGTCGCCCCGAAGACGTATTGGAAATTAATACCTTTGAAAATGATGAAACAAAAGGCATTGCAGTTGTCGATCATGATCGCAGCGTTGAAACAATAGAATTTCAAGGCCCTGATTTATCACCTGCTCAGGAAACAGAGCTGAAATCTCTGGCTGTTCCCGAAATGGCGACAGTTGAAATTGACACCTATAAGGGCATGATGAATAATATTGCCGATCAGCTCAATGCACCTGACGGGACAAGAATCAATGAGATATTTCTGCGCACCGAGCCGATTTTAGGCGCCCAACCCGGAGAAGATGGATCTTTCCCCTATCGTTACGTTGTCGAGGCTAAAATGGAAGGTTCGGATGATAAAATCACTGTCGAAGGTGTCGCTAATCTTAAGATTGACGAACAACAAGACTTGCCGCGTTTGAAATGGCAAATCGAAGAAAATGGCTTCGTCGAGCCAATGATTGATGAGTCAGCACCGGATACAATAGAACTAGAAGTAGGCGGTAATGCAGCCCAGACAATTGAGGCTATAACCTCTGATAAACAAGATCAGGTAGCAAGAGTAGTCGAACAAACTGGAGCAACAGTCAATATGACATTAGGTGGTTAAATTCTCTATTTTTATCTGCAAGTTTCATATCTAGCCAAAAGTGAGTATGCATTCAAAACCTCGGTGGAAATCGGGGTTTTTTATAGGAAAAATTCATAAAAATTATGCTATCCTATATGTATGGTGGGTAGGTTTTTCAAATTCTCGCTTTATTTAACATGCGCAGCGCTCATGCTCGCGCCCTTACCTGTTTATGCGCAATGTACGTCACCTGCAGGTGTCGCCGGAGAAAATGGCTATAACCTGACCGGTAGCGGCGAGATGGAATATTGCGATGGTTCAAGCTGGATCTCTATGAATAATTCTTCTGTAACAATTGGGGCCACGCTTGTTGGACACTGGAAGCTTGATGAAACGACGGCGACCACAACGGCGGCAGATAGCTCGGGCTATGGCAATGATGGAACAATGACTGGCATGACGGGAAGTGCGAATACTGTTACAGCCAAGGTTTCTACTGGTTTGGATTTTGATGGTTCCACTGATTATATAGAGGTTTTAGGCAATCCTAGTGAGTACCAAATTACAGGCAGTATCAGTGCTGCTGCATGGGTAAAGGCTGATAGCTGGCCTGAAATCAAGCATATTGTATCAAAGCAGGGCAATGGTGGTGCAAGTAATAATTATGGATGGAGACTTGCTACATCTGGTGGAAGTTCACCATTTAATTTCGGGGTATCTGAAACAGGTGCAACTATGATTGACCGACGGAGCGCGACAATACCTGAAGTAGGTAAATGGTATCACGTCGCCGGTGTGTATGATGCTTCTTCTCAGACAATAGATATCTATATTAACGGACAATTAGACAATGGAACATTAACCGGAACCGTTCCGTCTTCCCAAAACGATTCATCGGTTAACGTCTTTATCGGAAGGCGATCCGGCGGTGGTCGATTTTTTGACGGTATCATAGACGATGTCCGTATTTATGATAATACTCTGAATGCTTCTGATATTGCCATACTTTCCATATGCACCAAACCTGGCGAGCTTGGCTATGACTTTGCAAATCATGTATTGCTCTGGTGCGATGATAATCTGGATGCGTACACTACCGGAACAGCCGGTGCAGGCGGCGGGGGATGTGCAGCCTCGGGCAGCAAAGCCGCAGGCGTAGAAGGCACAATGCAATATGACACAGCCAATAATAAAATGGTGTTCTGTGATGGGGCTAATTGGGTAGATATA
>DCKO01000056.1 GCA_002320665.1 Micavibrio sp. UBA1672 | reverse complement strand
GGCTATGGGTTATCGCAGTTTTAAAAAACCAAATTTACCGGAAGAGCCTTTTGAGTTTTGGGATAAGAACCGGATCATGCACTGCGTGCCGGATGGTAGCCGTGATCTCGTACCAGAGAAATCCACAATGGATGAAGGGAATATGGATGGCTTAAATGCGATTTCCTATGATAAGGGGTGTTATGTGGGACAGGAAATCACCGCCCGCATGCATTATCGGGGTTTGGGCAAGAGACATTTGCAGACGGTTAATGTTAATGCCCTGCCCGAGGGTGCTGAGTTACGGTCAACTTGCGGGGATATCGGGATTGCATTGATTAAGACTGGGTAGCCTGAGGTCCTGCCTCTTCTTGACCCATATCATGTCCCATATCCAAATTATTTTGTAACGCCAAGTTATTCGCATGCTCAATAATAGCTTGTGCCACAGAGAATTTTGATTTTCCTGCTGTATCTATATGGATCACGTTTGGATGATCAGGAACATAAGGATCGTTTTCGTCCAATAAGCGCTTTGCAATCTTGGGATTTCTGAGTTTCATGGCCTTTTCACGCCCTTCAGACGTAATACGCTCCATGTGCTCTTTTTCATTTGTGCATTCCAAATAAACAGGTACGAATAAAGCATTCCGCTCCAAAGCGATCTCCTGCAAACGATCGACCATCCCTGCGGCCTTTATGTCACCATCAATGAGTGGGTTTGTAAAAATAATATTTTTATCAGGCGGTGCGAATGTTGTAATTCCCATCACTATATCTGCCATTTTATGGAAGGCATGAACAATTGACTTCCAGTTTTCCTCTGGTACATCTTCACCGTTTAAAGCAGCACCTTCAAATAGTGACATAGCGATAAGCTGGTTATGGATAAGTTGGGCACCTTCTTGTTCTTTGATAACTTCTCCCACGGTTTGTTTCCCGACACCAGTGTGTCCGGTAATAAAAATAATTGTATTTTTCATGCCTAAATCCCGTTCCGTTAGCATTTTCATTGGCATGTGTATTTTTGGCAAATTACAAAAATTATGTCCATAAATTTTTCGTCTAAAATGCCTAGTTACAACGCTGTACTTTTTTACGTAGACGGATCGTCCGGCCCGCTTTTATTGCCTAAATGCGGATATTTTTGTCTAAGCCTTAACCAGTTCGCACATATTAGCAAAGACATTATGGCGAGCACTTTGGAATAATCTGAAGTTGTCTCAATCTGGGGCACAGTATCGGGCATATTTTCTATTTTATTGACACAATCACGTGTATAGCTTTCCTGATCATCAAACCCTTCTTCTGATGGTTTAGATCGAAGATCAAAGATCATGCCTTTATGCCGGATATCATAATCAGTTTGATACATAGCACGGCAATCCTTTTCTGGATCTTGATGCATTTTCTCATAAAACGAATCAAAATCGTTTTGCATGATGGTGCTTGCACAAAAGAGTATAGCCGCGCCTAAAGCCGATATGTTGAAAGAATATTTATGCGCCTTGTCTTTAAATTCCGGCGTCATGGCTTAAACCCTTTTGAGGTTGCGTTGGTTCATTCAAATAGTAACTAAAGATAATCTTGTTATTTCTTAGGACTGTCATCATAACCCAACAAACCTTCAAAACCTTTATAATTAACATCATTATCCCAACGCCCCGATGATTTAGGTGTTCTAATAAATTCCCACGCCTGATTAAGAAGTCGACCATCTGTATTATATATAGTGGCTTCTGTTATTAAAAAATGCTGTAAAGGAAATTGCATTGAAATGATATTCGAAAGAAATGTTTGATTATGATTAGAAACAATAAGAACTGTTCCAGCGAAGGGTGAATACCAATTAAGCACTTCAGTTCGTGTATCCAAATAATTCAATAGCTCATACACAGGCAACATCAAAGGATTAAAACTGATGATATATACTTTCATGCTAGAAGCCTCCTTCATCAGAAGAGTCCACCAATTCAGGATTGGATATCAATTCTTCTTGTACAGAAAGTACTTCAACATTTTCTCTTCCCTGTCTTAACTGCATATGTTGCTGCTGAAGTTGATACTCTTCTGACTGCAATCTATTTGGATCTTTCAACGCAAAGAAAATATAAGCCGGAATAGGACTTAATACACATATAACTCCTACGCAAATTAACAATGCACCAAAATTAGGCATAAAATATGCCGCTGGAAAACAAATAAGTCCTCCTACCCCAGCCAGCCATAAAAGCGGGTTTAAAGCACTATTTCTAACATGCACTTGCCCCAAAAATGACCGTATAAGCTCTGGATAATCATCCATATCTACAAAACACTCCCAAAGAACAATTTTAAAACCCCTCCAAAAAAAGAGCGCTTACGCGCTCTTCTTATCTTTGATATCAACTGTCTTGGCCTTGCCTTCGCGGATGGCCGCTTGGGAGGCTGCTAGGCGTGCAATGGGCACGCGGTACGGCGAACAAGATACATAGTTCAGGCCAATTTTTTCACAGAAGGCAATCGAAGCTGGATCGCCGCCATGCTCCCCGCAAATACCAAGTTTGATATTCGGGTTCGTGGCACGGCCCTTTTCCTGTGCGATGTCAACCAGAGCGCCTACGCCCTCAACATCGATTGAAACGAACGGATCGCGCTCATAAATACCTTTATCTGTATAATCCGGCAGGAAGTTCGCAGCGTCATCACGGCTCATCCCCAAAGTTGTCTGGGTCAGGTCGTTTGTACCGAAGCTAAAGAAGTCAGCAGTCTCGGCAATTTTGTCAGCTGTGATCGCAGCGCGTGGCAGTTCGATCATGGTTCCGACGATATACTCGACGCTTTCACCTTTATCTTCAAAGACAGCCTTAGCAGCGCTTTCAACAACTTCACGCATGAGCTGAAGCTCTTTTTGTGCACCAACTAGCGGGATCATGATTTCAGGAATCACTGCCTCGCCTGTTTTCTTGGAAGTGTTAATGGCCGCCTCGAAAATGGCTGTGGCCTGCATCTCGTAGATTTCAGGGTAAGTGATACCCAAACGGCATCCACGGTGGCCCAACATCGGGTTTGATTCGGTTAGCTCACCAAGGCGAATACGCACAGTGCTTTCATCAATTTTTGCATTTTTGGAGAACAGAGCGATATCTTCCGCTGTATGTGGCAGGAATTCATGCAAAGGCGGATCAAGCAAACGCACTGTGATTGGCAGGCCTTTCATAATTTCGAACAGGCTTTCAAAGTCTGCGCGTTGCTCGGGCAGCAATTTATCCAAAGCTGCGCGGCGTTCCTCTTCGTTATTGGCAAAGATCATCTCGCGGACATTTTGAATGCGGGACGGATCAAAGAACATGTGCTCGGTACGGCAAAGGCCGATCCCT
>DCKO01000100.1 GCA_002320665.1 Micavibrio sp. UBA1672 | reverse complement strand
ATTTCCACAGAGTTATCCTTAGCTTCATTCACAATTTTTGAGATTGATGAAATTGTTGTATCAATTATGCTTTTTGCATCCTGTTCTACCCAGCCATTTTGTGGATAAATTAAATCCACAGGCTGTTGATAAAGTGATTGAATGTCTCCGCTCAAGGAAAATAAAATAGCTCTGGAACTACTTGTGCCTTGATCAAGAGATAAAATACATGGTTCGGTCATACGTCCTCACTAACTGGGATTTCAGGAAAAACATTGTTGTAGGGCGGCTATGGTTTCATCTGATATATGAATACCAAGCTTTGAGCGACGCCAGATAATATCTTCAACACTTTGCGCCCATTCATAATATCTGAGGTATTGGATTTCTGCTTCATAGACATGATCGCCATAATGAACACCTAAATCATCGAGACTCTTTGCCTCTTTCAGAATATAGCCCATGCGCGTACCATATGCTCGGCAATAGCGTTCCAAGAGTTCTGGTGGCAGGAAAGTATATTTTTCCCCTTGCGCCGCCCTGAAGGCCTCATATGCGGCATCAGGCGCTTGCCCTTTGCTTATAAAATCACCTCCGACTAGCGGCTTTTGTCTTGTCCATGCTGGATTATTACGCCCAGTCAGAATCATTAGCTTATCCATAACGTGCTCTGACAAACTGCGATAGGTTGTCAACTTCCCCCCAAAAACCGTCAGGAAGGGGTTATGATATCTCTCATGATGATATATCCTGTACCCTCTGGTTACACAGCGCGCATCACTTGCCCCGTCATCAAATAAGGGGCGCACACCGCTATAGGAAAATATGGCATCATCAGGCTTTAGCTGTTTTTCAAAAAACCTGTTATGCGCCTTGCACAGATAAGAACCCTCTTCTTTCGAGATACGGCACTCTCTGGGATTGCCCTCATAGGCCTCTTCTGTTGTTCCAATCAGGGTATAATCTTGCTCGTAAGGGATTACGAAGACAATGCGTTTATCCGGTTGCTGGAGGATATAAGCCTGTCCTCCTTCATAAAGCTTGGGAAAGATCAGGTGGCTACCCTTGACTAAACGCATATTGGGAATATTTGGATCATTTTCTGTGAATCCTATATCCTCCAGAAAACTTCTAGCCCATGGCCCAGTCGTATTAACAACCATATTTGCTTTAATTTCAATATCCTCATCTCTTACTTGATCTTTTAGGCCAACGCGCCAGCTCCCATCTTCACAGACAAGACTTTTACATTTCATACGCGTTAAAATCCTGGCTCCGCGTGAGGCCGCATCTGTAATATTACTGACAACCAGCCTTGTATCATCAGCCCAGCAATCAAAGTAAGAAAATCCTTTTTCAAATTCCGACTTCAGCAACTGGTTTTCTGCAGTTTTTAGATCAACCAACTTGGAGGATGGCAGTGTTTTTTTGCCCGCTAGAAAATCATATAGGAATAACCCTAAACGGATCATCCATAATGGCCTTTGTGTTTGATCATGCGGTAAAATGAATTCTTGCGGCTTGATGAGATGCGCCGCAGAACGATGCAGAGAAGAACGCTCTTTTAGAGCTTCCCGCACCATTTTAAATTCATACATTTCCAGATATCGAAGGCCGCCATGTATTAACTTGGTACTTGCCGAGGATGTCGCAGAGGCCAAGTCATCAGCTTCCACCAAGACCACAGACAAACCTCTTCCTGCGGCATCTCTTGCAATGCCTGCGCCGTTTATTCCACCACCAATGACACATAAATCATAATGAAGAGCGCTCATATCCCTTTTATGATAACGTATTATGGGATGCACTTAAAGTACTTACAATTGTGTAGGATATCAGGCTTTAACCAGACTCTTTTTGACAACAACGCGCAGCTTTGCTTCAAGCTGTGTAATCGAAAACGGCTTGCGGATATAAGCTGTTACACCGCAGGCTTTGGCTTCCGCCACCGACCCCATATCACTGCGACCTGTGATCATCAAAAATGGAACATCCGGATAAACGGTCCTAAGCTGGCGTAATAATTCAACGCCCGTAATGCCGGGCATATTCCAATCACAAATAATCAGATCAATAAAGTCAAATGCCGTATCAATAAATGATAAAGCCTGACGTCCATCAGGCGCCTCGAACACCTGTGTCACCCCCATTTCGGTCAACATGTTTTTTAGCATAGCACGCGCCTCTGACTGGTCATCAACAATCAGAATCTTTACTTCGGAAAAATCAATACCATGATCCAGTTTACTGCTAAGCGACATTTGTTTTTCCTTCCTTGCCATCATTTTGGCTTTCAACTGTTTTCCATTGCGGTAAATCTTCTATTTTCTTGAGATCGTCGTTTCGATCTTCCTTAAGTTTTTGTAGAAGTAATTTAGCCAAACTATCGTAGTTCACAGGCTTAGCTATGAAACAAGCGCTTTCCGGTAATGAAACAGGTGCCATATCCCCGTTAGCAGGATAGCCGCTCATGAAAATAACTTTTGTATCTGGCCTCTCCTCATGCATTAATTCAGCTAGCTTCACACCATTAAGGCCTGGCATAACCACATCGGTCAGCAATACATCTACTTTGCCTTCATATTCATCTTGAACAACCAAAGCCTCATCCCCGTCTTTGGCCTGCAAGACCTCTAACCCCATATCTTCTAAAATATTTGAGACCAGTAATCTTAAATCAGGCTCATCCTCAGCAACCAGAGCCGTGAAACCCTGTAGACATATTTTTGATGCATCCCCCTCTTCTGCTATAATCTTTCTGGTAACAGACTTATTGCTTATCGGGAAATAAACACTCATTGTTGTCCCCTTCCCTTGCTCTGATACTACATTAATTGCTCCACCACTTTCATTTACGAGACCGTAGACAACAGACATGCCCAGACCAGTTCCTTTGCCTGCTCCTTTGGTTGTAAAGAAAGGATCAAATATTTTCTCAAGGGTTTCTTCATCCATGCCTGTACCCGTATCCAAAATTTTGAGACAAGCATAATTTTCAGCGACAATCTTCTCTCTTATTATATTAGGAACACTTTCAGCACCTTCTGTGAAAAGCTGCATTAATATTCTACCGCCTTCGGGCATAGCATCTCTGGCATTAATGACCAGATTCATAATAACTTGCTCTATTGTATCAGGGGGACACATAACTGGAATTTCGTCTTTTGGAATTCGGACATCTAAGGCAATGGACGCGCCTAAGAGCGGCATCAATAATTCAGATTGCACCTTTACCACATCGACCATATCGATAACCTCACCCGAGACAACTTTATGACGACTAAAAGTCAACATCTTTCTAGTTAAAGCTGCCCCCCTCTTTGAAGCTGACTGGATGCGCTCAAGATATTTTGAAGCTTTTTCATTGCCCTCCAGATTCATTGCGGCCATCTTGCTAAATCCATCTATAATTGACAGAACATTATTGAAGTCATGAGCAATACCCGCCGCTAGCCGCCCAAGCGCATCCATTTTTTGGGTATGAGACATCTGCGCTTCACGCTCTTTGAGTAACGTGATCTCATTAAAAACACCTATAATCAAATCGACCTGCCCAGCTTCATCTATAACAGCCGTGGTTTTAATACTGAACCAATGCAACCTATCTCCCTCACCTACAATTCTGGCCTCTATTTCATTATTTTGGTATTTAGTAATAGCTAATAACAATTCCTTTTTCTCTTCATTAAACTTCATAGCATCAAATACGGCCAACCACCCACGATCTCCTAGGGTATAAAAAGCACCTCCTAGAAAATCCTTCATTGCCTTATTGTAAAATACTACAGGATTATCTGATTGTTTCGGATCACTTACTATTATTCCTGATGTGGAAGCCTCTATTGCTTGCTGTAATTGGACGTTACGCTTCCCCAGATCAAGCATGCGCTCTTCGCGTTTTTGACCCAAACTAATATCTCGTACAACAAAAACCGTAAGGTCATGACTAATTGCTTTTCCACAAACCAGACAAAGACGACCTTCTTCATTTTTGATAACTTCTCTAAAATCATAGCCTTGCGGATTATTAGATACATCAAGCATCACATTACGAACAGATTTGTCGGAATCGACCGCATGATCATATAAAAATGCAAAAAAGTCCTGCAAACTGTAATTCTGCGCTTTTTTCTGGGTCAAAAAGGGAAAATATTCAGCTATTTTTTTATTCGACTTAACAAACGAGCCGTCTTTATCAAAGATAATATGCCCGTATTCAGACGACTCAATAATCTCCTCTGCCGCATTCTTAAGCAAAAGCTCTGTTTTATTGCGCCCCTTAGCCCAGATAAGGACAAAAAATAAAGCCAAAATCAGGAGAAATTCGACGCTTATGATGTGAGGATAATAATTATGCATGACTACAGACAACTTGAACTACCATGGATTGTAATTATTCTATTCAGTTTTTGCAAAGTAATATTCACTTTGACATACGCAAGTATTTCATACAGAATCAAGTCAGAGATAATATTTTCCCCTCCTGAATTCAGTATTTAATCACTGAAATGTTTATTCGACAAAAAAAATTTCTTTGTACTTTATGTACAATCATAGTTTGCGCACCTAATTATGTCTATGCCAAGGACGCTGCTAGCAGTCCCTTTTTAACAGGCCCCTTAGGACTAAACACCATTTCGAACACACACACAGTAGACTCTGATAGTTTACCTGAAAAACCTGATAGAATTTCAAGTCAGACTTCTTTCGGAGATCAGTCAGCCCAATGGCCGTTATTGCAAATACCAGAAATACATGCCCCGACGTTAAGAGATATCCATTCTGATGGAAAGGTTATATCAGCTTCTCTGCAACTAGATTCCAGCTATTCTTCAAGCAAGCAAGTCGGTCAAGCAGCAAAAGCATTACTGGAAACCTCGGATCAAGACACTGAAATATTTGAAATCACCCCGTTCATTACAAACCTGCGCGGCCCCAAGGTCAGCCTTTTGCGCTCAGATATTGAAAAATCCTATACGGCACATAACAGGAGTCCCCAAGAAATCTGGCGCAATACAAGTTTTTCTAATAGTGACGCTTCAAAACCATCTTGGCGCACCTCCTCAGCAAATCAAAATAAATTCGCCGTACATTTAGAAGAGGATATAGACCTAGCAATGGAAGAACGTAGTCTTTTACACAGGACATCGCTTTTGGTTGAACACAAAAATGAGGGTTTTTTAGGTTTCCTCAGAGTAAATCAGGCGTTAAGACTCAACCTTTCAAACAATCTTGACCATTTGCAGTATTATAGAAATGCCAATGATAAAATTACAAAGGGAAATATTGATGAATTTTCCAATAACGCTATTTCATTAGACCATGCCTATCTTAGCTATAACCATAGCTTTACATCTAAATGGCACGGCAATCTATCGATAGGATATCTTGATGAGTTTTACGTTGGGGCCGGTGCGGAAATTTTATACCGCCCATTTGACTCCCGATTTGCTTTTAGCGCAGAGATCTGGGATGTGGTCAAACGTGATCCTTATACGGCACTCAATGCTGGATGGGGGAACGAAACCAGTGTCACAGGCTTTGCAAGTCTCTGGTATGATATTCCATATTCAGAGACGACTGCGCAACTGCAAATCGGACGTTTTCTGGCTGGGGATCAAGGTATAAAACTGGGTTTATCCAAGAGGTTTATAAATGGAGTGAGACTTAGTGGCGATTTTGTTATCAACAATGACAAGGAAGCCAACATTTCTGGAAGCGATACAAATACCTATCATAGCCTGAACCTGAATATACCACTTGGTAATTTTCAGTATATTCCCGAAGGCAGTGAAGCGCGCTTGAAAAACCATCCAATGGGGCGAAATAACGGACAAACAATTAGCATACAATCAACACTAAATGATTTAGTACAAAAACTCTCATTAGGTCATATCTCCAATCATTTCAGAGACATTACAAAATAAAGGCCAGATAAAAAAAGCTGCCAAATGGCAGCCTCAATATTTAAGAGTTTTAGAAACGCACATTATTTACTTTTCTCGCCGTTTCGTTTTATTATATTTTCAAACTTAAACACTTTTATTACGATTAAACAAAATCACAAATTCTTATTTTGGAGATGAATTATATTTAACATATTTATTATCATAGCCTGCTTTTCCTAGAAAACGCAAATTCTATAATTTTTCCATATCTTTCAATAAATTACCCATATCCATAGGGCGCTCAGCCTCAAATATCATCACGTTTTCTGTTACAGGATGCACAAAAGAAATCTCTCTGGCATGGAGTGCCTGACGGGAAAAATTCAATATAATATCTTTATTATCAAGAAGTTCCCTAAAAGGTTTAATCTTTGACCTTAACTTTGTTATCTGAGGTCCATATAAAGGATCCCCGATCAGCGGATAATCGATAGATTGCATATGCACCCTGATCTGATGCGTACGCCCCGTCTGTAACTTACATTCAACCAGAGAGAAAACATCTTCAAACTGTTCTAATACCTTATAAAAAGTAACAGCCTCCTTTGCGCCACGCCCCTTGACACTCATCTTAAGCCTATTTGAACCACTTCTTCCAATCGGCTTATCAATTTTTCCTTTTAAAGGCATAGGCACGCCTAAGACTATCGCCTCATAAATGCGTGAAAGGCTTCTGTCGGCCAGTTGAGCAGAGAGAGAGTTATGCGCATGATCTGTCTTGGCCACAACCATAAGACCGCTTGTATCCTTGTCTAGACGATGCACAATGCCTGGACGCTCGACGCCGCCTATACCGGAAAGGCTACCCTTACAGTGATGCAACAAGGCATTAACAAGAGTCCCTTCATGGTTTCCTGCTCCGGGATGTACGACCATCCCCGCAGCCTTATTCAGGACTATTAAGGCTTCATCCTCATACACAATTTCAAGCGGAATATTTTCCGGCTTTGGTACAGCAGACTTCAAGTCCGGCAGAGTTAGCGTTAAGTGCTCGCCCCCCTTTAATTTTTGAGATGCTGTTTTTAGAACCTGCCCATCAATATAAATACAACCTTCCTGAACAAGAGATTGAATCCTCGCACGCGATAAGTCACTCACGCCAGTCAGGTATTTATCTACCCGCTGAGCAAAACCTTCATCACCAACGACATATTCTAAAGCTTTATTCGAAATTTTGCTATCAACCAATTGTTTTACACTGCTAATTTAGTCACATGGGTCTGTGTACGTATCAAAAGCTGTTCCGATCATAACCCAAGCATTCTGATCTTGCTCTTTGCCATTTTTCTTCAAAGCATTATTATCCGAATTAAGCCGATCTTTTATCACATGATCAGCCTCAACCTTCCCTTTAAGAAGATCCAATCCTTTCTGTGACTTTTGTGATATTTCCGCTTCCGGCAAAACCGGTGTAGGATTATTTTTATCCTTTCCCTCTTTAAATTCTTCAAATACTTTCTGGGCATTTTGCCAAGTATATCCTGACATAATATATTGGCTTTTCGGCGCCAAACGCATTTCATTGATATGCGCACTATTGCCTTTAAAGTAAGCCTCTCCGCCTAAAGTTATACCTCTTGGCGATATATTTAGCACATGTCCGAACCCGCTACCATCGAAACCTCTTTCCTCTATTTCATTATAAGAAATAGCCGACATAAGAAATGTAATTATACCATCATCATTAACGACGACATCCTGAGCACTATAATGATATTGGCTTT
Organism: Micavibrio sp. UBA1672; assembly: GCA_002320665.1. Classification (GTDB taxonomy): domain Bacteria; phylum Pseudomonadota; class Alphaproteobacteria; order Micavibrionales; family Micavibrionaceae; genus UBA1672. The sequence continues at coordinate 38,706 of DCKO01000100.1, read as the reverse complement.
TTTCACCATAGTAATAACGCTGCCATTTAATATCTCCATTATTGCCATCTAGGCGCATCAGCCATGCACCGTTTGGCCTTTCCCCAATGGGCTTGACTGTACCAGCGGCTATAATATCACCATTTTTATAGCCATAAGCGTCCGAAACGAGCGTAGATTCTCCTCTGCTAAATTCCTTTTGCCACTTATAAGAACCATCCTTATCCAGTCTAAAAACCCAGCCCATTTTCTTACCATGGTTATTTTCGAACGTACCCGTAGCGATAATATCTATAGCACCGCCTTTGATTAAAGTTTTTTCCAGACTCAGAATTTCACTATTAATACCCACAATATATTCACGCCAATTCGTTGCGTTTTTATTTTTGTTATATGTGTATATTGCCCCCCTTTTTATCGAGCGCTGATCTTCGCCTTGCCCTTCACTGCGTGAGTGAATGGCCGATATTACAATTGTGTCAGCAGCATCATTCAATCCCAACACATCTGTTGCTGTAATATTATAAGCATCGGATTGTATGTTTTGGACTTTTGTTATCTTTGCATTGTTATCAATAAAAAATAAAGAGGCATAATCTTTTCGATTTTCATCCTTTGCATACCTATTAACCAGAATCACATACCCCTTTTGAAAAGGGATAAACTTAACAATGTCTTTGATTTGCCCCGGCGAATGATATTCCTCCCAAGACTTACGTCCTCTTTTATCAAATTTTACGATCATTAAGCTCGGGGCGACTTTTTCTAAATGACGCTTCTCACCCACTGCCAAGACAGTACCATCATCCAAGGCTATAGCTGATTTGAATATCTCACTCTTTCTAGGCTCACCATAGGCGTTATCCCAAACAGAATACGACCCCAGTTCAGGATACCTTAATTCAGTCATCATTTCATAAGGCGCATTGCAGTTTTGGGCCTGAACAGGGGCCGCCCCTAGTAATACTGAAATAAAACCAAGACAAATTGTTGATTTATAAAAATAGTTATTGAGCGTTGGCATATTCGTGTTTAGGCTATCCTTTTTAAACAATAAGTAAATATTAACACACGCAAACAGTTCGCTTATATTAGAATTCGTCTTTCGAAATGTCCATGAAAGTTCTTATAATCAGTGATGCATGGCATCCACAAATTAACGGTGTAGTCCGGACCTATGAACATATCATAAAAGAACTGGAGCAGAAAAACTATGAAACTATGGTCATAGGCCCTGAAGATTTTCCACGCACGATGCCTATGCCTTTTTATCCCGAAATACAGCTTGTATTAAACCCATATAAACGCCTGAGCCGTATGATAGAAGAGTTTGCTCCTGATCGCCTTCATATTGCGACAGAGGGCCCCCTTGGCTGGGCAGCACGTCGCTATTGCATTAGAAACAATATTGTTTTTTCAACATCCTATCATACTCAATTTCCTGATTATGTAGCCAAACGTTTTGCGTGGCTGATACCAACGCTTTATAATTATGTTCATAGGCTAGGCATACGCGTTGTCCGTCATTTCCATGCCCCTTCCAGCGCCGTAATGATATCAACACAAAGCCTGCGCCAGCAACTGGAAAACTGGGGTTTTCAAACACCTTTATCCCTTCTGACCCGCGGCGTGAATTTTGATATTTTCAAACCTGGCAATGGCACATTATTCCAAGATCTTCCGCACCCTATTGGCTTATATGTGGGGCGTATTGCTATTGAAAAAAACCTTGAGGCTTTTCTTGATATGCCATGGGAGGGTAGCAAAGTTCTTGTCGGTGACGGTCCTGTGATGAGTGAACTGAAAAGGAAATATCCTAATGCTCATTTTATTGGCAAAAGAATGGGACATGATTTGGCAGATTGCTATAGGTCCAGCGATGTTTTTGTTTTCCCATCAAAAACAGATACGTTTGGCATCGTTCTTATTGAGGCGCTAGCTTGTGGCCTTCCGGTCGCGGCCTATAATGTCACCGGCCCGCAAGATATTATTATTCATGATTATCTTGGCGCGCTGGAAGAGCAGGATCTAAAACTTGCTTGCGACACCGCCCTTAAAAGAAGCGACCCTAAAAAGTGCTCCCAATATGTACAGGATAATTTCAGTTGGGAAATGGCTGGAAAGCAATTTATGGATGCGCTCTAATCTAAGATTTTACAGTCAGGGGAATTTCCATACCAAAAATAGGATTCTTTGTCTCCATATCCATTTGAATGACCGTTATAATTTCAGAGCTTGTTAAAAATTCAGCAAATTCTCCTAATAAATCGACACCGAAGGGTAAAGTTTTACCCTCAAATTTGAACATTAAGTCCCCTTTTTCCGGATAATATTCGAAAGATAAAAGCTCATCATCAAATTCTCTGTCATGGAGTATCGTTACGGTATTATCTTCTTGATTAAGATAAATATCAGCAATCATAATATCTAGAATCGTCTTGGATTCTCTTACCATATAGCATACTTTTTTTGTGATAATCTTAGCTTGCTAGTTCAGGTTGGTAGCTTGGCCCCATATCTCCCAAACCAAATCTATTACCCATTCTGGATACTACCATACCGTTTTGCTGTGCTTTTTGCAATGCGGCTACTTTTGCTTCGGTTTGTTCTGGATTAAGCAAAATTTTACTTACAACGGATGCTTCAAAAGTACGCTTTAACCCTATAAAACCTGCAAAAAAAGAAATTCCTTTATTTACAAAGCCCATGAAACCTTCTTTATCCATAGCTGCATTAAATATATCGGAAATTTTATCATCTGAAAGGCTGTCCAGGTTAAAATTATTTTGTCGCGAAGGCGATATGCTGGGTATTGATTGCGTTGTTTCTGGCGTAGTGGCTAGCTCTCTACTAGCCTGTAATTCTTGCTGATGATCAAGCTTTTCACGTAAATTTAAAAATGAAGCTTTGCCAACTTCTTGTATAGTTGCATCAGGATTAGCAGTTTTCGCCCGATTGTACGACTCAACGATATCAGATGTTTGAATACCCAAGTCACTGGCGATTGATGCCGCGCCAATTTCATCACCGACAATAATATGCCCCAGAGCTTCTGTCATACGTTTTGATCGCTCATAATTATCCGCATTGGGGTCAAGATGACCTTTGCTTTCGAGATGACTATCAATAAGATTTGAAACCACTGTTGCTTTTTGATCTTTAGACCATTCATCAACTTCCAGCAGTTTTTCTACAGCTGGACCGACTGGTGTTTTCAATAATGTTTCAGAAAGAGCGTTACCGGTAGAATTATCAAGAGCTGACCACAGTGTTGGTGATGTTGCTGCTGTTAAAGCTAAGGTACTACCAACGGTTAATTTTTTTGATAGAAGAGACCTTCCTGCATTTAATACTGAAGGTGCAGCTCTAGTTAGAGCCCAACGCCCTCCATGCCATAACCCCTGTGCGACAAAGTTCCAGACCATAATGGTATCACCTTATTAAAAAACATTTTTATTTATTTTAACCTATTAATAAGTTATCAGAATTAGTAATTTTCTGTCAAATTAATCGTAAAATATAGAAAAAGGCATTCTGCACACTACAGAATGCCTTAAGTCTATGATTTACCTTTTATTTTATGGCACATTTCAAGTAATTAACTGACCACTACCAAGCAGCGAATCAGCTGTCATGCCAGTAAAATCTCCGGCCAAGAGCAATAGCGGTGTTAGTCCATCACCATTACCATTTGCGTCAATTTTAATATCTGTACGATATTCATCACGATAAAAGACCTTCACAAAATCATTAATATCGCTTGTGAGCGCATCATATCCTTCCAGAATATTACTGATATCAAGGAAGTCATTACTCTTCAGATCTTCTATGCGGTGTGCATCTCCTTGTGGCAGGTCGGCGAAGTAGAACGTATCATCACCCTGCCCCCCATGCATCACAGCCTGACCTTGCGCATTAGCGATTAACAAATCATTGTCATCCTCCCCATAAAGAGTATCACGACCAGTTCCGGCATATAATGTATCATTGCCATCACCGCCGCGAAGCTTATCATTATCCGGCGTCGAGCTTGCATCATCTGCAAACAACGTGTCATTACCCCCTCGTCCTTTTAACTCATCACCGCCATCGCCACCATAGAGTGTATCGTTGCCTTCACCGCCATCCATGTAGTCGTTTTGTCCACCTCCGTATAAGATATCATTATCATCGCCGCCATAAAGAACATCAAAGCCATCACCTGCATAGATGATATCCTCACCACCGTCACCGTAAATGAAGTCTGGCCCGTTTCCGGCAAAAATGATGTCATTGCCCTGATCACCATAAATATAATCCTGACCATCTCCGGCAACTATAAAGTCATCGCCATCATGACCGCTTATGTTATTATTACCCGACAAGTCAATGATGATATCATTGCCACTACCGCCTTGAATTTCATCATTATGCGCTCCACCAGAGAGGATATCATCGCCAGGCCCGCCATTGACAAAATCTTCGCCATCACCACCAAAGATATAGTCATTACCGCTACCGCCATCGAGATTATCATCATCTGCGTTACCAAAAATCTGATCATTTCCTTCACTTGCGCTTAAGGTGTCATCATCATTCCCACCGAAAATCCGGTTATTTCCATCACCACCATAAAGCGTGTCCATGCCGCCATTTCCGCGCACATCATCATTCAAGCCATCAAATGAACGCACATCATTGCCCCCACCCAGAAGCACGACTTTATCAATGCCGTAATCAGGATCATTAAAAGCATAATCCATGGTGCTATCCAGATTGATATTATACTGAAAAGTACGAATCATTGCTGTCATAGATGCAGTCGTGAACTCGTTGATTGTTATTACACCGTTGGAAATGTCGTAATGAAAATCCGTGATTGTGCCGTCAGTATTTTGACGCAGTATATTTTGCCCGAATGTTGAAGGAGAAAGAATTGTGTACACACTCATAATGAACCTCTTTGAGTTAACCGTTTAGTTTGATCAACCTTAGAGTGCTCTATAAGAATGTCAATTGAATTGCCAGAAACTTTATTATATTTGGAGGACGGACCTCTATCGAATTGATGATCTAAGACATTGATATACAAATAACTGTTTCAATTCGGACTTTGACCTGCCCCCAATGATGCCCCCGAAATGATGAGCTAATTATCTTTGATCATTGGCGTTTATACTGGCGCACACGCATACCTTGATTAACATCCCTTAGAGTGATATTCACGCTAAAATTCAGAAACCTTAGTGAGACTGATGAAAATAACTATAAATTATTCAACTTAGTCTTTGCCTATTTTCATTATCAATAAAGCCCCCTCAGCTACAGCCTCTTTCTTTAGGCGTGCTGAAATATTATTATGATTCCAAAAATATTCACCCTCCTTGATTTCAGGCTTTCCCCATTTGGAGGAGATATACTCGATAAGCTTAGCATGGAACCTATCCGATGGATATGGGTGGCTAGCCAGCGAGATTGATGAAACTACTCTGGGATTTTCAGGTAAATCTGCTAAATGGATGTTAGGCATATTATTAGCGGCACTGCGCGTTAAGAAATGTAATTTCCACAAACTGCTTTCCTCAAAACTCTCCTCGCTCAAAATTTTATAAAACTCTTTCTCATAATACTTCGCAGCTTCTGTCCATTTTGAAAAATCATATCCGGCTGTATCGTCTGGCTTTACGCCAAAATATTTTTCATAGGCATCAATACGTCTTTTCCGATTAACTTCAACGCCGCACCCTGACTCTTTTTCTTGTTTTTTCCATAGGGCATCGTGGTCTGATCTTTCATTTTCTTCTATTTTTGAGCCAGACAGGATTTTTTGGTCGTAATTATCAAGCCGGATTCTTTCAGAATCAGAAAGCACCGAGCATTTATTTTTAATCCATTCGTGAATATAGGGAATTTGCCCCCAAAAGTGCGTTTTGATTGTTTTTTCATCCAAAAACAGTATGTTCTCCGAAGACGTGCCCAATACATCATCTTGAATATGGACTGGTACGCTCATTTCTTTCATATAGCCCCGCGCACGCTGTTGGAGCGCATTAAATTCCTTCTCCGCATTTTCTTGAGATAATTCACCAAACTTGCCTTTTGCAAAATAAGGCCGGTGAACCGCTATAAATCTTCCACCACGATGAACGCCGCCGATATGTATAAAGAAGCAGGCGCTTGCACAGGTGCAATTATTAGCATCTTTGGGCGTGGGGATGGTTTCGTATTCATCTTTTACACAATGCGGATTTCCGTAGTTGTCAATTTGAGGAACCATGGAATTTAATTCAAGGGCACGCATGGATCGACCGATTTTCATAGCTTCATCAAAATCGCCGCCAGAGCTATATATAAAAACCGTGCTAATTTCACCTTGGTTTTCTCTGATAATTTTTTCAAACCTATTAAAATCTCCCTCTTGTATGGTGCCTTCGATTACCACAACCCTATAATCTCCCACCCCCTTTATGTGAGGCCAAATATTCGCTGCCTGTACTTGCGATCCATTCAACATCAGTACAGCCCATGCTATATAAAAAAATGCCGTTTTCGCCACTTTAAATTGTGCAAAATGATCTGGCAAACAGCCCATATCCAACTCCCTAAAAGAAAAATCACCAGAGTTGTCCTGCTCTGGTGACTGGGAGTTTCTAAGCCGCTATGACACGACCGCGACGGCCTTTAACCGTGAGGTCTGGACATACGCCGCCGCCTCCCAGCCATAAGCTGAGAAGCGACGTGTTGACGGATACGTCATCCGGTCATAGCGGGGTTAGAAAGCCCCAAGCCATCCAAAATGGACAACCTGATTTATTGATAGCGGTTATTGGAAAGATGTGCAATCCGAGTTAGTTATTAACCTCACCTGCATTCTTTTTACCTTCCGCAGCTTTACGCAAAAGGAGCGCTATACGCTTTGCAAGTTCAAAGCGTTCAAAATGGCTTATTTCATTCAAATCATTCCGTAGATTTACGTCAATTTTCTCAGACTTACTCATGCCCATACATCTTATAAGGCACTCTAAAGCTCTTAATTTGTCATACATTCTGATTTTATACTGTGAAACTTTGAGGACAGTTTCCCCTGCATTTCCTTCCATCTTCTGAGGTGATACCTCAATAATATCCAGATTAGAAAGTGCAGCGGCCTGCCCCCGCGTACATTTCGTTAGATCAAACCGCACCACACCAGTTTCAGGACAGATGTAAAGAAAATCAAAAATATTGGAAAAAGCCAATGAGATGATTTCCTGTATAACACGTTCCTGTGTCACCTCAAATTGTTCCAGCACTGGCTTTTGGAGTGCGACTAAGTATTTTTGGATGTCAGGTTTTGTCAGGTTCTCATTACCTATGGATCTAGCCGAGCGTTCACTGTATCCAGCACGTATAGCAGCCTGTGTGGCATTGAAATCAACAAGATATTCTCGGCAGAAAGCTTGCTGCTTAGCCGAAAGCTTTCCGGCATGATGATCAAGCACTTTCTTGCACTCCGCATTTTGGATTTACCTTAAACCCCTCAAAACCCAGCCCAGCCTGACAGAGTGCCTTTGTCACCTGGTCCTTGTAATTCTCTACCACCCTTTGCATATGAAATTGGTTTGGGCAAAAGATATATCCATTTTCATAAAACAGGGATTGGATCCAAGATTTGTAAACCCCATCGCCTAAATCTTTTTTCACCAAGTTGTGCCAGTGCGGCAGTGGAGCGTGCGTATCAGCACGCGGAGCGGAGCTGCCGCCTGTTTCATTAGTTTTATTTATTATATTTGTTATGTTTGTGCCTGCGGTGGTGTTTACCTGACTATCCACTACCGTGTTTGCTTCTGTACTTGTAAGTGTATCTGCCTTAACATTGAAAGACTGAATTTTGTTGTAATCACAGAGAGTTATGATAAGGAAGCCTGTATCCACGGATGTAATCACGTGCCCTGCCACTTCTGCATTCTTTATAAAACGCCGCACCCTACCAACTGACCAATTAAATATCTCGGCCAGTTTTCGGTATGTGGTCGGAAAATCACCGCGCTTAATGGTGATAATGTGGCCTTTATAATTAGTTTGGTGATCCTTAAATGCAGCCTGCGATAAAAGATAATGCCATGCACCGTAACTACACATTTTGTCGTCTGGGCGCAAAAAAATATTAGCGATCCCCCTGTCAGAAACAAATTTTCCTTTAATTGGTAAAGTCATACTGAGCAATCCTTATTTTTGATCAATTTTTCTAAGGGATTGTAGACCGGCAGCGGGTTTGTAATCCGGCAGACTGGCTTTCCAGCGTGCATCGGCTTCATCGGTGATATATGTGAGTCTGCCAACCTTTATGGCCTCAATTTCACCTGCGTTGATTTTTTTGTAGCCCGTTGTATAGCCAAAACCATTATCCTCGCACCATTGGCGAAAACGTTTCATTCCTTGCGTCATGTCTTTCTCCTTCGATTTGGTTTATTTACGCTCCGTCACGCTTTGGTGAACCTTTGTGAGCGTTATGATTCGATATTGAAGGAAAATGAACGGTATAGCAGGGGAAGAAAAAGTCAGAAAAAGATACTGTTTCGGACTTATTTTTCTAAAATCTTGAATTTCTTGTTAAGTTTTTTAACGGATTCTTTTGCATCTTTTAAAATTGAAGCATTTTCACCTATTTCTGGGTCATACACCCCTATCAGATCATAAAATGCTGTCACGTAATTTATGAAATTAGAATTTTCAGAAGATGTGGGCATTTCATAAAAACATCTATGATAGGAATAAGCGATAGCATCTACGGCACAACGCCTGTTTTGTACGGCGCCATTGCCACCTCTATACCTGTAGAAGAAATCCTCATACTTCTCAGATTCCTCCAATACAGGTAAGAGGTGTTCTGTAATATACTCAAGTCTGGCGAGCATATTTCCGGCCTCTTTATTTGTGGATTGCTCACAAAAAATTGCCTCGATATAAGGGCGACAACATGGATCAATATCTTTTAAAACATCCTGCAAATCTGAGAGAATAGGTTTAAGTGATTTGACAGTTTTTTTATGTTCCTTTCCCAGCTTTTTCTTAAGCGGCGGTAATAAGCCACCCATTATCATCGCTATTTTGCAGACTATAAAAAACTCGTCTTCAAACTGCGCTTTCATATCATTATCACCGTTGGCTATCTGCTGATAAGAAATGGCATCACCAATTTGACTATTCAGAAAACCAAGATTATTCAAGACCGACAAAATTGCATAACTGTTGTTATCGGGCAAATTCCAATACCCCAATATTCGTTTCTGTAAATTATACTGTGTAAAGTCTGTAACTCTGCCTTTAACCGGTATGGGCTTGTACATTGTCCTATTTCCCAAAATTTGCCCTTATTACCTGCCCCTGTCTCGATGCAGCATCAAGATAATCAGCCCATTCCTGCAACATGGCACGCCGCTTATCCATATGGCGGCAACGGTCATAGGCAGCCCCATTTGCCCCTGTAGGCTTATGAGCAAGCTGCGCTTCGATAATATCAGGATCATATTCCAGTTTCTCGCGGATGGCTGTACGAGCCATAGCGCGAAAACCATGTGCAGTCATGCGCCCCTTAAAACCTAATGCCCAAAGAGCCTTGGCTACAGTTTCCTTGTTCATGTGGTTTAGCGGCCGAACTGTACTTGGAAAAATCCAAGGCGTATTCAGCATACTTGTTTCCTCATGCTGATCTTTTAGCACCTGAATTGCCTGATCACTTAATGGCACTATATGTTTTTCCCGCCCTTTCATGCGCTCTGCCGGTATAATCCACTCTTTTGCATCCCAATCTATTTCCTCCCACCGCGCCATGATAATTTCTGATGGACGTAGAAACATGAGCATTGAAAACTGGATAGCACGGCGCGTACGAGCAAACAGACGCGCATCATTTCTTTCCAGTGCCCTTAATAATTCTGGAATTTCCTTTGGCTCAAGTGCCGCAAAATGTTTTGTTTTCTTTGACTGCAGAGCACCTTTAAGGGCAACAGACGGATCATGCTTGCATCGGCTTGTCTGCATACCATAACGAAAAATCTGGCCGCAAACCTGCCGCGCACGTGCTGCAATATCAAGTGCTCCACGCTTTTCAATCTTGCGCAAAACATCAAGCAATTCAGGGGCATCTATATTGGCAATAGGACGATTTCCGATATAGGGGAATACATCTCTTTTAAGGCGGCGTAAGACATTATTGGCGTGATTATCGCTCCACCCCCCTACTTGTTTTTCGTGCCATTCCAGTGCCACCGCCTTAAACGTGTTTTCAGCATTACGGATTAAACCTTGCCTTACCTCTCGCCTTGCTTGCGCAGGATCTATATCTTTGGCCAGTAGTTTTTTGATCTCCATTCTCTGTTCACGAGCATCTGCAAGTGAAACAACAGGATAAGCACCAAGTGAAAGCCTCCGTTCTTTACCAAGATAGCGGTATTTTATGCGCCATAGCTTGCTGCCGGTGGGCAAGACCTCAAGATAAAGCCCACCGCCATCAAACAACTTATAGGCCTTACCGCTAAAATCTTCATGCGGTTTATTAGGATTAATACATGGCTTGGCATTTTTGCAATTTATGTCTGACAGGCTCATCTTGCCCCCATTATTTCCAACTTGCCCCCATACCTTGCCCCCAAAAACCACGAGTGTAAATATGTATATCGGTGCAAAAGTGAGCACAGATGAAACAAAACCCCTTAAAACACAAGGGGTAAGCGCTTACAGATGAAGATAGATGATTGTGGATAAATTAGATAATGGAGGCACGGACCGGAGTCGAACCGGTGTACACGGATTTGCAATCCGCTGCATAACCACTCTGCCACCGCGCCTTAGTCTTAATCGGTTTTATAGAGTGCCGGATATCATTAGACTTTTGTGCCCCTATTCGTCAAGCTTGCATTTTTGGTTTTTGCTTAATACTTCCTCTAGCCATTGTAAGCAAAGCGCTGTATATTTGCAAAAAAACAATTCCAGAGAATTAACATGACAGATTTTGCACAGGCTCGCAGGCATATGGTAGATTCCCAAATACGGACCATGGGCGTCATTGATGAGCGTATAATTGAAGCTTTTACCCAAATACCACGGGAAATTTTCATTTCCGAATCCTTGCAACATATTGCTTGTATAGATGAAGATCTAGAATATGCTGACCGACATTTTTTAATGGAGCCAAGTGTGCATGCCCGCCTTCTGGATGCTGCTTCTATAACCAAAAATGACCTCGTTCTTGATGTTGGCTGCGGTTCTGGATATAGCACATCAATTTTATCAAACCTTGCAGCGACTGTTGTTGCGTTAGATAATAATGAGAAATTATTTACTCAGGCGCTAAAGAACTGGAAAAATCTTGGGCTTTGCAATGTAGTTCCCGAGCAAGGTTCTTTGAAAGAGGGTGTAGAGAAACATGCACCTTATGATGTTATTATTATAAATGGTTCAATAAAAAATATTCCTGATTGTTTCTTTGCACAATTAGCTAATAATGGAAAAATTCTGGCAGTTATCAAAGATGATCAAGCGCCTCTTGGAACAGCCAGCTTAATTCAAAAATGTGCGAATGGTGAGATATCTTGTATTGAGCTATTTGATGCGGGAACCAAGTCGCTAAAAGAATTTAGCAAAAAGCCAGAATTTTCTTTTTAAATCACTAAAAATACTTTTGGTTACATAAATATGTGGATATGCTACATCTAATTGTATAGCAAAGCTTTGACAAAGCTGGCAGAATATAACAGACTTAAACCTACTCTTGGTCTTGGATTCTCTTGAGGCCGTTCACAATGTTATAACCTTTAAACCTGCTTCCTGGTGGATTTATGGCCGAAAACGCAGAAGAAAACGAAGAAGAACCATCCATCGAAGAGATTCTTGACTCTATTCGTCAGATTATTGCTGATGAGGATGACGACGAAGAGCGTGAGGCTGTTGGTGACTTTGATGACGACGAAGCCATTGAAGAGCCGGAGTTAGAGCCGGAACCCGAGGAGATGGTTGTTCCAGTTTCAGAGCCGGAGCTCACTCCAGAGCCGGAACCGGAACCTGCAGAAGAAATTGTAGACCTGACAGAAAAAGTAGAAGAAGACTCTTCTATGGAAATTGATATGGTTGACCTTGATGATGAGCTCGAAGATGACCTTGATGAAGATGATGATAGCGAAGATGATAAGTTACTAACAGAAAAAGCCGAACATGCTGCTGTCGATGCTATTTCGCAACTTGCAAAGAAAACTGCTGTTGAATATAATGGCATTACACTTGAGGAAATAGTCAGAAGCGAGATCAAACCTATGCTTCGTGATTGGCTTGATAAAAACTTGCCAAGCTTAATTGAACGACTTGTACAAGAAGAATTAGAGCGTGTTTCGAAGCGTGTTCTCGACGAATAGCTCCGTTTCCTTATACTTTTTTAGCCTTCACCGCATTTGTATTTTTTGCCAAAGCCATTCCTAATATGAACCATAAAACTCTTGTATAAAGCACTTCATGCAATAATGATATGAATGCGAAAGCTATGAGAAAAGCGAAAGCTGCCAGTCTAAAGTTACGGTTTTCAGGTAATGAAAGTTTTTTACTTCCCGCTCCCCACAGGCAAGCACAAAAAAAGGCAAAAAATGTTACTAGCCCTAATGGTCCTGTTTCAACAAAAAGCCAAAGGGGCGTACAATCAATTACGTCTATATACTCCCCTCTCTTTTTAATTTGAAACGGCTTGTATGTGCCTAGCCCAGAGCCTAAGAGAGAATATCCAGTGGCCGCATATAGATCCAAACCATCCTCAAGGGCAAAAAGGCGTTTTTCATCGCCGATATACATCTTTTGCCCTTCTTGGCTTTGCTCAGAAACCAATTCAGAAAAATGCTTATATTGGTCTTGGCCCTGCGGAGACTGAATATCTAAAATATTAATAGAGATAAAGGCTACACAACCTCCAAAAACCAGAAGCATGATCCTCCATTTCAATGTAAACCCTGTTTTGGTTATTGCTAAAACAACCAATAAGATTGAAAATAGTATCCAACCTGTTCTTGATGCATTGTAAACGAAAAAAATTGGTAATAAGGATAAGTATATACTGTAAATGTAAAATCCACCTTCCCTCTTTCCATCTTCCTCTTTGTAGAAAAATATCAAGAACATCATTACCAGAACTGCAAAAACCATTAAGACATTTCGATTTCCGAGAAATCCGCTCCATGGGTTTACAGCCAATGTAAAAAGAAAGCCTGTATATTTGTGCAGTATTGTAAAAAGGAAGGATAATATAATAATCGCCACAAAAAAGCCTGACATGGCCAATGTACTTTGCTCATGAAGCTTTCTTACATTTCCTGAATTCGTTGCAATCCATCCCCCAAGCAAGAAATAAGCAACTAAAACAAAAAAACCAATATACTTATTGATTAATGCCCAATTAGAAATATAACCATTGATATAGATTCCGCGCATTAAAGAAAGACTCATAACGACTGAAAGAGCAGCTAGCCACCACAAGATATATGGTACATCCCAAGCAGGCCAATATCTTTTACGTATTAAAATAGCCTGCAAAACGTAAAGCCCCATGAATGGCAAGAAAATATCTGCGAGATTAAGTCTTACGCCTAAATAATCTCCATGCGCATATAATGAAGTTTGCACTTGAAGCGCTATTACAAAAAAAATTGCAAAATATTCCGTTTTAAAACTCAGGCCACTTTCTTTTTGCTTTGGATCATGAGGCATAGGACTTCCGGCGCGGTAAGGCCGTCCCCAGATAAGATTTATAATCGGCCGTAAGGAGATAAGGCAAGCCGACAATAAATGGGGCAAATAGAGTTAGAAGGCCTACTTGAATAGATAGTAAAAACGCACTTTCGATAGAAAATCCGATTAAACCAAGACCATAAATAAAAGCCCCTTCTCTGAGTCCCCAACCGCCAAAACTGACTGGCAAACTTGCTACTAGAGCTAAAATTGGCATGAGCGCAAAAAATTCAATAGTCTGGGTGTGCCCCCCATCAATGCCCAATGAGAGTATGTAGACGGCTGTGATATAACACAGTTGAGCAACCAAGCTTTGCACACCAACATACCCCCAAAAACGTCTTTGCCCCTTTAATTTGCGTAAAGAAACTGCGAACCTTGCTAATTTTCGATTAGATACAATTAATTTTTCCAATCCTCCCGAAGCCACGATCGCAAAACAGACTAAAATGAACAAAGATAAGCAGACAGTTGATAATGCCAACGTTATCAATAATTTTTGGTCCAACACGCCGAATAAGAAAGGTAAACCAATGATACTCAGAGAGACAAGCGTGAGAAACGTCATGAAACGATCTAAAACAGTTGCAAAAATAGTCTGGCCTATTGAAAAACCATGCCTGAGAGCTAGCGCCGACTTGGCCAGAATTCCACCAACCGAGGTAATAAACAACACATTCGCAAAATAGCCCGCAATATTCATAAACAAGCTGATATTAAAAGAAGTTCTTACACGTCCTGAATTCAGAATAAAATGCCAACGCAACCCAAGAAATAAAATCTGAAGCACAATTAGCGCTATCGCGCCTGCTAAATAGAGGGGGTTAAAGCCAATTGTGGTACTAACCAGTACATCAATATCCATATGCATTAGCAAAATCAATAAGATTGAAAAACTAATAACTATGCGAAAAATGTAATTAAATGACATTTATTTTATTCTGCTGATTTTAACTACGGTGAGTATCAATGATGCATATATATTTTACAAGATTGCTTCACGATTAATCAACAAAGATAAGTATTAATAAACGCCTATGAGGGATTTATATACAACTTTAGGAAAAAGAAGGTGATCTTTAAGATTCTTCGGGTTATAATAGATACTGAAGTTTAATTCTATCCCATTCGGGCCATTTGTGTATTTTCATAAAAATTACTGAGGTTTGTTGACCTATGTCCTATACATTAAATTTTATATCAATCAAAAAATCTTTTAATTTAATGCTTTTCTTGGTGGCTGTTCTTGTATTCATGCCACATATACATGTAAAAGCAGAGGAAAATGCAGTTATTGATATACTTCCTGCCGCAAATTCTGGTCAGGATATGGCCCCTAGTGAAGAAACCGTAACACACCAGCCATTAAGACTAACTCCGGATAAATCTGAATTGATACGATTAGATGAAGAAGCTGGTAGTGTTATTCTTGGAAACCCTGAACATGCAACAATCTTGGCTGAATCAGCTACGTTACTCGTTGTAGTTCCTAAAAAACCCGGCGCAACATATTTTACAATTTTGAGCAAAGACGGGTCTATCGTCATGCAAAGACATGTCATTGTGGGGAGTCCTAAAGAAAATTATGTTCGAGTACGTAAATCCTGTATTGGAACTAAAGCGGCTGCTGATGATTCTTGCAATGATACAAATGTCTATTATTGCCCAGATATGTGCCATAATATTGATCAACCTACCGAGCAAGAAGCCTCTCAAAACAATGAAAATAAAGATGATAATTCCAAAAACGACGACTCTAATTCATCTTATTCACAAGCACCTGGTGAACCGGATGAATAAGTCTTTGATCTAAACTGAAAAGACGTTAGATTGGGTTTGTTTGAATACATAAGGGCAATGACTATGAAAAAAACGACATATATGGTTTTGTTGGCGAGTTTGACTTTACCTCTAGCGGGATGCCAGACCACTCAAAATGCAAACAAAGAAAGCGGCAAAGCCGTTGCCTTAAGCCCAGCCGAAGAAGCTTTTGAACAAGCAGCCATTAAGAGTGGTATCAGCAATACATCCCTTGTAATGCTCGAGAAAAAATACAAGCGCGACAGCCAGAATGCCTCCGCTGCACTTGCCTATGCAAAAGGCCTTAGACAAGCTAATTATTTGAATCGTGCGTCCCTAATTTTGAAGCCTTTTGCCAATAATAACGCTCCTAAAGAGGGTATTTTAACAGAAATGTCCATGATCGAGCTAGCTATGGGTAATTATACTACCGCAGAAAATTATTCTCAAAAAGCTATCGTGCAAAATCCGCAAGACTACCTAGCCTACCAAAACCTTGGGATTGCTCTGGATGCCAAAGAAATGCACCCTGAAGCTGAACGCGCCTTCCGTAAAGGTTTAGAGCATTGGAAAGGCGACCCTACGACAATTATGAATAATTTGGCGCTAAACCTTGCTACACAAGGTTTTATTGATGAAGCCATAGAAGTTTTGGAGCGCGCACAGGCCCTTTCTCCTGATCGTATAGAAATTGAGCGGAATTTGCGTATTATCCGCACGCTGAACGAGCGTTAACGCCGTCCTCTATACAAATTGACTTATTTTCCTAATACCGTCATAATATTACCCATAATGATATAATAATGGGTGATTTTAGTGCAGAATGAATTCCATAAAAAAGGTAATTTCTTATCAGATGCCATACAGGTTAATCTGAACGGCCCTATTTCAAGTCTTGACGCGGTCATTAACAATGAAGTTGGCAAAGATGGCAAGACGGAGTGGGAAAGATTGCTCGGTGAGCCTGTTGACTTTACTTTAGAATTAGAAACTACAGGCAAAATTTATAAAGAGTTTAAACGCGGCCTTTCTAAATATACATCTGACTTGATGCGATCATCTCCTGACAACCCCGTTGAAATACCTATAGATGATATAATGATTTCAGCATTTGAAAAACATGCTCCTAATTTTGTTCAAGCCTTAGAAAAATCATTAGAGTCCAGTGCTACAGAAGCAGAACTAAAATCAGAACTTGCGGGGCAACTAGTTCAAATTATACAGCCTAATGTCATGTTTAATGGAGCCGCATTAAGAGTTGGAGATCTTGTTATTGTTATTCCTCCGCCGGAAGCAACTCCAGAATTCAGAGCCAGTCAAATGATGGGAATATCTCTTCATGAGTTGCCGCCCCATGACCAAATGGGTACATCAAAAGACTGGCAAGCTACGGATACGCTTCATGAACTAGAACACCTAACGGATCAAAGATATAATGAATTTGAACATGCTCCAAATAATATCCTTGAGATTGGTAGAAATATTCAAGAAATAGATTCAGTCTATTCCAGTATAGAGCTTGTAAAGCCTTTTGCTTCTTCAGGTTTTACTGATTACTACATGGATGCACGAACCATTGGTACGCATTATAAACTTGTTATGAGCCTAGATAGCTCATCAACACATGGTATTAAAGATGCTATGATGCACCATGCCGTATCTAATCCGATAGAAAACCTTGATAATATTCGTGCCGGCACTTATTCCCTTGATGACTACACGGATGATCAAAAAAGCCTTGCCAGAAAAATACGTGAAGAGCTTGGCGTTCATGATGATAGTTTTGTTATTCCAGCTAATCGTCTATCGCTAAAAGAAGTAACTGACGCCGTTATATCGATGGTAGAAGAAGCAGAGAGTTCTTCCCTTTGTTGGAAATGTCTGAATGATGAGGAATTGCAACTTGCCAAGGATTTTCTAAAATCTGTTGATGATGCCGGCTTCACGGAAATGTGGAATGCGCCTGAGGCACAAGTTAGGCCTGCAGTATATAAAGCTGATCCTGATAACCCACTCATTCCTGTATCTGGAAAACCTATTGCCTTTTAAAGGTTAAGTTATTTTACCAGCCAGATTCTCTACATATTAGAGGCTGTAATACCTGCAGGCCCCAGAATAATTATAAACAGTGCGGGCAGGAAGAATAAAATCATCGGCACAGTCAGTTTCGGCGGTAAAGAAGCAGCTTTACGTTCTGCTTCGGCCATACGCATATCCCGTAATTCATCAGCCATAACACGCATCGCCTGAGATACGGATGTACCATATTGCTCCGCCTGAATAAGGGCTGTGGCGAAGGTCTTCCCTGCTCCGCTACCCACACGTCTTGCAAAATCCTGTAAGGCTTGTCTACGGTCATTAAGCATAGCCATCTCGGCGCTTAATATACCAAGTTCTTCGGCTAGTGTTTCAGAATGCTCCGAAATCTCGCTGGCGACACGCTCAATCGCTTGTTCCAGACCAATACCACCTTGCACACAAATCAGCATCATATCCAATGAGTCAGGAAAACTGAGGTTCAGCTCTTGCTGGCGTTTTAGAATCATATTTTTAACCAGCACATCGGGCAATTTAAAGCCCACAAGAGCGCTTACAATCACGACGAGGATTTTGGTCAAAGCCGAGATTTCATTCTCTTGAGAAGCGGCCGAGAGGAAAAGAAAGGCTAATCCGATAAACACCAAAGGCAGTACAGCTCTAATTATCAGAAACTTAATATGCGCCTTGGGATTACGAATACCCGCTTGCAGCATTTTATCACGAGCACGTTCGCCCATTTTACCAGCTAAGCTCTGGAATTTGTAGTAAAGCGCCATATTATCACGGGCAGAAACCTTTTCTTCCTTGATCACTTTTTGACCTTCACGCGCTTGTTGCATAAGGTCTTTACGACGCTTTTCAATAATAGATTTATAACGCTCTTTTTGGTCGGTTTTTTGTAAGTATGGGTAGGCTAAAGCAGCAAATGAAAGGGCTGCGCCCAATGAAGCTACAATTGTTAAAAGCATTGAATCTTCCATATTGCTTCTACCTTCCATTAAATCTTGAAGTTAATCATTTGTTTCATAACGAACACACCAAAACCCATTGAACAAATAGCTCCTGTAAGCAGCGTATTACCAAATTCATCTTCGAATAGTGGATCAAGATAACCTGGACTAACCGCCCACAAACCCAGTGCTACAAATGGCGGCAGGGCACCAATAATAGATGCAGAAGCAATGGCCTCGGATGACAATGCCATGATCTTTCTTTTTAACCTAAATCTTGCCCGAATCACACTGGCCAAATTAGTAAGAATCTCTGAAAGACTAGATCCAGTCTGAGCTTGAATGGCCAAGCCAGTGGCAAACATTTGCATTTCAGGAATCGGCATACGTAGCGTTCCTTCCACAGCAGCCTCATGCAAAGGAATACCTATTTTTTGCTTGTCATAAATGATAGACATTTCTTCTCCTACAGGCCCATCAAATTCACGGCTGATCATAGACACGGCTTCAGAGACCGGCATACCTGCTTTTAATAACCGTACCATCGCCTCCAAGGCATCGGCAAATTCCGATAAAAAGTTTTTCTGACGGCGCTGGATGAGTTTTTTGAGAATAAAACGTGGAATACCAAAAAGACCTGTAAAGCCTAGTAATATAGTTACTAGCGGGGACATCTCCATTTTGTAGGCAATCCCAAGACATACCAAACAGAGCACTACAGAACCTATCCAGAAATACTTAACAGAGAGGTTTAAGCCAGCTTGTTGCATTTTCAAGGCAATGGTAATTTTGCCAGATTCTTTTTGCTCTTCCTGTTTTGATTTTTTCAGGTTTTTGGCAATTTCAGCTCGTCGTTTATTTTGAACATCTGTTTCATTAACTTTGCTTTCACCAACTGCATTTCCGCGGATAAGATCGATTTTTTGTTGCTTTTTATCACTGCCGGAATTTGTAATCACAAGCAAAACCACGCCGATAATGACGAAGACAATAAACGCAATAATGACGATCTGGAGTGTTGTCATAGATATTTCTACCCGTAGGCCTCCTCCATCGCATTCATGACCATATCAGCCACGCCATATTGACGGGCATTATCAAAGAATTTTGGTCTTAGACCTGATGATTTTTGGCGGGTTATCAGTTTACCGTTTTCATCTTCGCCCTGAATCTCCAGTGAGAATAAATCCTGCATTGTAACAACTTCACCCTCCATCCCTGTGATTTCAGAGACGTGTGTTGTCTTACGGGAACCATCCCTTAGGCGCTGCACCTGAATAATAACGTTCACCGCAGAGGCAATCTGTTCTCGCACGGCCTTTTGCGGCAGGTTTAGACCGCCCATCGCGATCATGTTTTCCATACGGGAAATGGCTTCACGCGGGTTGTTGGCGTGAACAGTGCCCATAGAACCATCGTGACCAGTATTCATAGCCTGAAGCAAGTCAAAGGCTTCAGGGCCACGAACCTCACCAACGATGATACGTTCAGGGCGCATACGAAGACAGTTTTTAACCAAATCACGCATTGTAATTTCCCCGACCCCTTCTAGGTTAGGCGGACGTGTTTCAAGACGCACGACGTGCGGCTGCTGAAGCTGTAGCTCACAAGCGTCCTCACAGGTAATAATACGCTCTCCGGCCTCAATATAACGCGTTAGACAGTTCAACATCGTCGTCTTACCAGAACCCGTACCGCCGGAAACCAGGACATTCACGCGGCATCTGCCGATCGCCATAA
The DNA here is from genome assembly GCA_002320665.1 of Micavibrio sp. UBA1672. Classification (GTDB taxonomy): domain Bacteria; phylum Pseudomonadota; class Alphaproteobacteria; order Micavibrionales; family Micavibrionaceae; genus UBA1672. Next base: position 18,472 of record DCKO01000100.1, on the reverse strand, counting down.
TCAGCTTGGCACAAGAAGGCGTCATAGAACCGAAACCAAGGAGCGTTTCAAGCGTTAACTTGTCCTTTTTGAACTTACGAATGGTCATGCAGGCGCCATCTACGGCCAAAGGTGGAATAATAACATTCACACGAGAGCCATCTGCCAAACGCGCATCACAAATCGGTGAGGCTTCATCCACGCGGCGACCAATCGCGCCCACAATACGCTGACATATTGTGACTAGGTGTTGGTTATCTCGAAAATTGACTTTTGTGCGCTCAATCTTACCGCCAACCTCAATATAAGTAGTTTCCGGACCGTTGATCATAATATCGGCGATGTCATCGCGCTCCAGTAATTCCTCCAGAGGACCAAAACCGAGCATATCATCGGCACATTCCTTGGCAATTTTTTGGAGCTCTGTTGGTGTTAAATCTAGATTTCGGAAACGTGAAATTTCTTCCACCGCCGAGTAAACCTCTTCACGAGCAGCTTTGGAATCCATACGTGCCAGAGCCTTAAGATCAATACCGTCTCTAAGGTCCAGCCAAATACGATTACGGCATCTCTGAAGCCTTAAATCGGCAATAGAATCGCTTGTCGTGGGCGCATCTTCCTCTTCTTCATGCATACCCTCAAGTATGTCATCGTCCATATCTTTTAAGGGTTTTTTATCCTCATCATCTTCAGAAGGAGGTACCTCATCAGAAACCTGTTCAGCAACTGCTTTTTCAACATTTTCTGAAGTTTCCAGCGCGTCATCCAGCCCATCAAGGACGTTTTCGATATCATCAAGTTGTGGCGCAGCATTATCAGCATCAGTTTTCTGTTCAGGCTTTTCTTTTGCCTCAAGAACGGACTGCTCTTGTGATTTGGATTTTTGCTTTTCTTTGTTGTCTTCAGCCTCTACTGCTTCAACGGCCTTCTTCTTAGCCGGTGCTGGCTTTTCATTAGATGCTGATTGTTTTTTCCCAAACATTTATTTCTAGGCCCTGAATTTTAAAAGTAAAAGAACGCAAAGAATTGGATTACTTTTTTATTATCCAGACCTATTTTGACGTGAATTTGGTTAAAAAACCCCCAATAATTCCAGAATTTTTTCCAGAATTTTCGTTTATTTCATCATTTGCAGATAAAAATTTGGAAATCAGAGGGTTAATTTGAGCTTCAATCATGGAAACACCCTCTTTATCAGATAAAATCCCTTTGGTTTCACTCTCATTTTTAAGAAAGACACTAGGTAAAAATGGAATATGCGCAGAAACACTAAACTCCAGAGCATCTTCAATATCACTGGAAGATACTTCATTGACCTTTGATAAATTTTGCATGTTGACGACGAGTGAAATAGAGTCTTTATCTCCACCTCTTACTTCGGATATTTCCTTGATTAAACTGCGTGAAAGTCGTAGAGAAGTAATTGTTGGCGTCGTTACAAGAATTGTTTGCTTCGCACGCGAAATCACACGACGCTTTAAGGTTGCCTCAGCCTCAGATAAGTCAACTATCACAACTGGAAACTTAACCATTAAGGCATCAAGAATAGATTCAAATTGCTCTGCCGTAATACTTGCATCAAGGTTAGCATCACTCCCTCCGGCTATAGCCGTTAACTTTTCACTTGCGTGATGTAAAATACGATTAAAGGTTTCCTCATTGTTACTTTCAACTGTGCGCGCCAATTCACTGAGACTTGTGGCAGGATCAAAACCAAGCCCTACGCCGAGTGAAGATGCGCCACCTGCTGCGTCCAGAATAATTGTCTTTTGGCCAAGCTTTTCAGTTGCCGCCCATGCGCCTAATTGAGCCAGTGAGGATGTACCCACACCACCTTTAGCGCCCAGAAAAGCAATTAGTACGCTACCACTAACCCCTAATTTATTTATAAGGGTTTTAGCGACAACTTCGGACATGACATCAGGTTTAATCGGTTTAACCAGATAATCACTTACGCCCATCTCGATAAGCTGGCGATAAAGATAAACATCATTAACCGGACCAATTATTATGGCGGAGGTATTCTCATCACAGAATTCAGATAATTCGCCTAGTTTTTCGATAAAGCTATCACCGACATCCTCTGTTTGAATTATAATGAGTTCCGGAGATGTTCCGGCGCTTCGATAATATTCTATTGCGGCGTCAACATCACCCTCGTGGCAAGCAACATCCACGCGCGAGTAACGCCAATCTTCTTTCAGAGTTTCAGCAGATTTCAGAGTGTCTTCGTCTTTTGAAAAAACAGTGACTGACGCACCCGGAAGCAAAATATCAGTTGATTGCGGCTCTGTTTCACTCATTGTATTATATTCATTCCCAATTGATTTTGTGGACGGGATGCCCCCAAATTATACGCAAAGCCTATCATTCAAGCCTTAAAAATGTCCTAATATTTAGAATACTCGAACACTATTATTCAGCGGATGCTTGATACCCATCAAGTGGTTCATTGCGAACACCTGAACGATACGCATCAACTATGTTACTAGCCGAGCGCCCCTCTGTTTTAGGATCTGTATTTTTCTGCCCCATAAGATCTTTGGGACGTGCAATTTGTTTGGCTATCATCATTTTAACCGAACATCCCATTTTGTAGTCAGGGTCTTGGCTAACATCACGATTTTCCAATCCCGGCATAGAATTACAGCCATCGGGTTTATGTGCCGTCATGTATTCATAAGACACCATGAATTGTGAATTATCGCCTTGCGCATTTACAGGTAGAATTCTTGGACTCATGCTACCTACACCGTAGTCCCTGAGGCTAGAAGCAAAGTCAGAGGCTTTCTCAGAGGCTTTCATTGCCGTATTACGATAAGATTTTGGATCGTAGGTAACAATCACATCCATATCAGAAACACCATATTTTGCATGATGGCGAGCTATATAAGCCAAATAATCTTCCGAGACTTCGGCTGTTAGCATTTCCTCGTGATATACGCCCTCTTGCAGACGTATTTTGTTTTCTGTGATTGTGCCCGGCTCATGCAGATTACATCCACTCAAACCAATCAAAGCCAGCACGGACAGGCTTAAGGCAAATTTATATTTCTTGGAAGAAAACTTAAATAATTTCATCATAGTGCCCCTTAGTAATATCTTTTCCTAGTCCAGCAAATATCCATATGGTCCAGAAGATGCCGCAAATAATTCTTCATCAGTATCTCCGAACATTCTGCGGATATTAACCGCGAATATCTCGGCCATTTTCTTATTTTCTTTCTTTTTGTCTTTTTCTGCGACTTCATCATCTGCATAAGACTCAACAAGATAGCCTGTAACAATAACAACAAGCTCTGTCTCGTCACGTCGGAAACTATCGGAAGACATAAGATCGCCCAATACCGGTGTATCCTTGATACCAGGCAGGCCTCTTAACCCTTCAGTAGCTTCTGACTGAAGCAAGCCTGCAATCATCAAACTACCACCACTAGGCAATTCTACGGTTGTTTCTGCGCGGCGAATATCCAAACCTGGAACCGTCAAATCAGCCAATACAACAGCATTTGTATTGTCTAGTGATGACACTTCTGTGTTCATTTGAAGATTAATGCGTTTTTCAGACAACACAACCGGTCTAAAATTGAGTGATACACCAAATTCACGAAATTCGATTGTAATATTTCCAAACTGGTCACGGCCTGTTGGAACAGGGAATTCACCGCCAGCCAAGAAACCTGCTTGTTGACCGGAAACGGCTGTTAGATTAGGTTCAGCCAATACATTCACAAGGTTTTCTTCTTCCAAAGCCTCAAGGAATAATCCAATTGTTCCAAATGGGCTTCGTTCTGTATTTAACAATAAGCCACCAACACCAATTGCATCCTCATTTAGTGTAAGACCTGCGCCGCCAGCCACAGATAATGCATTACCATTATTGATAGTGCTGGAAGGTGGCGTATTGCCAAATATAGTCGCGACAGCACCTTCATTGGGATCATTAATAGCAGTTTCAAGACCGAGCTCTTTCAATACGCTACGCTTCGCCTCCACTATTTTTACTTGAAGCATAACTTGCTGCTCACCACGAACTTCCATCAAATTGGAAATCATATAATCAATCGTTTTATCATTGAAACCTTGCAGTTCACTGACATAGTGACCAACAATATTAGAGATCTTCGATGCGGTTTCAGGATTCGAAACGGTTCCAGTCAATAATATTTGCCCGTTGATAGAATCGACTTTTACACCTTCATTGGGAAATAGTCTTTCCAACATACTCTGGATGGCCTGAATATCATATGTCACATGGATATCGATACGTTTTAGAACATCACCGGCAGAATCCAGAACAATAATATTTGTATCACCTATATTCAATCCGACAATATAAAGCTTATCCGATTGTACGGCCTGAACATCTATGATGTCAGGATCTGCAACCAAAACATCGGATACATTTCCGGATAGCTTCACAATATCTGCTTTGCCCAATGTAATCTTGAGTGGCGCCAGCGTTTTATGCGTTGCCCTTAATGATACCAGATCACCCTTAGCAGCAAGCGCATCCGGAACATAACCGCAAACAAGGCTTGTACCGCCTAACATAACGCTCAAAAACGCAATATTTAAAATTCTTTTGTTAAAACCCATAATCATGGTTCCATCTTTCAATATTGTTACTTCACTTAAAAAAACTGACTCGAGTAATAGACGCCCTTTTCACTTGAGCGCTTTTAGAAAACACAGGCATTAAAAACTTGCATCACGCACCGAAGTTCCGCTGATAATCTTTAGACCTCCTGAGTCGCTTCCCATTACAGGCATAGAAGAACTTTCCTTCTTATTACCCTTTTTAAGGCCCAAGATACGCAAGTATTCTTGTTGAATTTCATCACGGATATTTGTCAAACGCACATCCGTAATAACTGGCACGTCATCTTGATTGACGATTGTTTCATCACCGACAGCGCGCATTGCCAGAACGATTGATCCCATCTTATCCGCCAGCGCTATCTTCTCGGCATCACGAATGGGCACTGCCAAAGTAACAGTTTTACCAACCTCGACTTCGTCATCAAAGTCACGCTCTACCGTTTGGTCAATAGCTAGAACACGAACATTTTGTAAAATTGTTTCTGTTGCAAGCTTTTCGATATTTAGCTCAATCATCTTCTTGATTAATGGATCGTCATTCTTATCAGCTTTGATTTTTTCCTGATATGTCAAAATTACATCGACGTAACTGCCCGGGCCGATAAAACCTGCAACCATACTCTCAGGATTAACCTTAATGGAGATTGCGCGCTCGCCTACTCCTAGGCTGGCTGCTACGAAGTTACCTGTTTTGGCCTTTAGCATCGCATCGCGTTTTACCGGCTCGCCAGAATTAATATCACGTGCGAAACGACCATCAAGCACTTCATCAGCGCTTTGCTCTTCGTCATCTTGCAAAATAGCACCGCGGAACAACTGATCTTCGGGCCAGTCTTGCCACTTGAAATCACCATCTTTTGTTTCCACAGTTGATTTCAGATCTCTTGCGGCCACAAGTATCTTTACAGCCCCCTCAGAAGGCGCTGTGTTCGTTTTCCCACCAACTGTAACCTGTATCAGCACAGCAACCAGAACAGCTGCCAGAACAGCGCCACCAAGCACAATTAAAATATTTTTATTCATTTTCTTATGACCCTTTTATAAGGACTGCAAATAGATAAATTATGGATACTCAGAAAAGAAATTGACTGTTTTATAAACCCAAAATTATGAAAACCACCCATTATTCTAATTATATGGTATCGTTGTTTTCTTAATAATTTATAAAGCCTACGCCTCCCCCGTAGCCGGTAAAAAAGATGACAAAACAGAGGGACTAAAATAGCCCAAAATCATAAAAGCAATTCCCATGCCAAACGATATTGCTACGCCGTAAGGAACCTTGCTGGCACCACCTTGGACTTGCGCTACCCAACTCCCTTCAGCAGGCTCTGCAAAGGGTTTGCGTCGCTGTAGCACTAATGAAGCGATACCTAGAACACCGCCCATGACCGCCATATAAAAAATATAGACCGGTAAATCTTTTGCGCTGAACCACAAAGCGCAGACCGTTCCGAATTTTGAATCCGCAGCTCCAATCATGCCTAAACCAAACAAAGCAAAGGTAAACAGAAACATTAGACCCGCAGATAATAAGTGAGATCCCAGTGACGAAAACACGCTTTCAGCACCAGAGAATGTCACGGCTGAATAAGCCACAGCAAAGCTTACGCCCATATATGCGCTATAGGCATTGGGGATAGTCATGGTTTTTATATCGGACATTGCTGCTAGCACGCCAACTCCTAAACTTACAAAAATACACATCAGAAAAATAATCAGAACGATCATGACAATAACAATATAAACCATTTCTGTGGATAAATCGATAGAAAAACTTGACCTGCCCCACAACAGATTCGGCATTTTTTTCCGAGTCTCCTGAAGGAAACAAAAAGCCCGCTCGTATAAGCGGGCCTCCTGATATTCTTAGAAGAAGGGTAACTATTAACCCCCGGCTAGAGCAGCCTGTACTTGCTGGAACAATCCGTCAATATCGCCACCAACAAGGAATACTGTTGCAGCAATAGCAATTGAGATACCAGCAGCAATCAAACCATATTCGATAGCTGTTGCACCGTCTTCTTGTTTTACATATGCTTTAATCAAATCTAACATTTCTATCTCCTTTAAGAATTGATTTATCTTCGCTCCGGTTTAACCCTGACCTCAACTCTCATTGAAGTACCTAACCGATATATATAGAATAGCGTTCTTTGCTTAATAAAAGTTTAAAATATGCAGTAAATCGAAATATTTATACTGTTTATTTACTTATATAAAATTTTATATAAATTTTATTATTTGAAAAGCTTAAGATAAAACCCGCCTTTACTTCTTACATTAAGTAAAGGCGGGTTTTACTTCGAGATCTAGAAATATTAGCCTTTAATATGCAAGTTACTTAATTCACGGCTAATTGTTTCAAACACATCAATCAAGTCTTCCTGATCCGGCGCATCATGATAATAATCAGAAGACGTTGCACATTCTTCATAAAAATCTTTTGTGCTTTGTGGAACATTTGAGTAGAATGTTACTGTATAGATTATAACACCATCCTCTTTCAAATTATCACACACATCAATAAATCGATTATTCAAATCACCTGGCCCCAGATTATGATCAGCTGTCGGGCCATAGGTGCTATATTTATTATGCATTGTATTCTGACCATCAGTCATCATAACAATAGCTTTTCTCCAATACTGGTTTTCCCATTCCACACCTTCATCAAAAGGCAGACTTGGTGAAATTACACGGTAGCCCCAGACCATGCCGTAATTACCATAGGTATGACCACTCGCGACCATTGTATCGATAACATTCTTCTGCTCGGTCGGGCTAGTAGACAGCGGTAAAATAGGCGTTCTTGGGCAAATGTAATTTGGCTTTCTTTTTGGATTACCATAGTAATCCAAATCACATATAGGCGTGTCATCTTCATCACGACAGTAACGGTACATATCCCATGGGCCTTCGTGATCTGTTGTATCTGCTGGATAATCATGCGCAAGGACACAGCCAAACCAGTTTGTTGATGTATTGTAATAATCCGTATAGCTCAAATCATGCGGATTATTAACGAAAGCTTCGCCGTAGTAATCTCCATTGCGATCTTCACCTAACCCATATGGCCCAACATTGACCGAAGTACTATAAGGCACCAAGCCTATTTTAATGTAGTCACGGTCACGTGTCGCCATATCATCCAAAGATGACGGATCAGCCAGAGCCCCATCATCAGGATCAATACCATACATAATATACACAAAGTTAGAGGCTGCGTTACGCAGAGCACCAATATTATTATTGGTAGACATTGATCCCGTATTATCCATCACAAGAACAACCTCGATCCCTTGCACTTCGCGTACAACTGTGGTTTCTGCACTCACATCAATGAAATCAACGCCGATAACACGTAAGAACGTGGTTTCATAGCGGGCTGAACCACCCACACGAACCTCGTCTCCAACGACTTGTACGCTAGGCGTATATTCTATGCCTAGCTTTTCAGGTGGGTAGTTTGCATGAAAGAAATCCAAAACCCTCTGCTCGATCTCCGCCTCCTCTGTCGAAGCCGCTGCTCCGGCCAGAGCCGCGGCATCAAGGGCCTGCGCTAATCTTTGTTTAACCAGATAGGCTTGTGAATAGTCCAAAGACATACCCGCAACGCCGATCAGGACCGGTGCCATAATGCCGAACATAATTGCTATAGTCGCCGTTTTATCCCGAACAAACGTTCTTATTAGATTTTTTGTTTTTTCGATAATAAACATAACACACCACCTTTATTAAAAAACTTTATTATTCTCTACTCACAACCGGAGACCTTCTACCGCGGCTAAATGCAATTTCCTGCATGTCGAATGTGCTAATTATATGCCGCGCAAAAATCGGCTCATATTCAAATTCCACAGCAACCATCACAACACCTTCATTTGGGGTTTGAAGCATAGCAACAGATCCTATTGGGTCGGCAATAGGAGTCATATTGACTGTTTCGCGCCAGACGATTTCCGGCACGCCCATTTCATCGAAACGCATACTGATAACATCAACACCATACGCACTTGAATTCATTGGCTCGAAAGCAAGCCTTCCGGCCTCAATAGCCTCGGCAACGTCATTATCAGAAACAACATTATTACGTGCGATTAAATCTGCGACAACCTGCGAAGCTCTGACTGTCTTCTGATTGGCTAGAATACCGTTACCAACATCAAAAACACCGACAAATATAGCCAGCATAATTGGAAAAATCATAGCTGCTTCGGTAGCTGCAAGAGCCTCCCGCTCACACATCCATCGTTTTATAAGACTGTAAAAATAACTTTTAAGCACCTTGAAACTCATATGGTTCTGTTTGTAAAACAATTGTTGAAATAAATGTTGTGGCGCCATCTTCACCGTTTAAAAGCGGCCCCACTAGCGGTGTCATCATCTCGAAACGGTATGATGTACGAATTAGCATACGATCATTTGATCCGCCTGCATCAAATCCTTGGGATACCATTTCTCCATCCGCATTATAAACCGGCCCTGAAAAATCGTTGTAGCTGGCAAGGGGAATAACCTCGACGACGATATCTTCACAATTTACCAAAACGGTTGCGTAATTGCATAGCGCATCACGGAACATGGCTTCTCCTCCGTCTGCTTGCTGCAACTGACCCGTTCTTACCAAACGGGCAGCGGAGTCTGTTGCACCTTCCAATAAACTGGCCGATGTGTACATCAGTGATAATTCTATAATACCAAGAGAAAGCATCACGTAAGGAACAGCAAGCATTGCAAACTCAATTGCTGTCGAGCCCTCTTTTCTTTTATATAATTTTTTGCATAAACCAAACATTTCTAAACTTCCCACGATCCTGATAAATTTATTTTAATTTTTATCTATATTTAGTACGTATTTGTTCTTGTTTTTTGGCACAAAAAAAGCGGTTACCCGCTGCACCCCAAACCCAAAGGCCTGTTTGGAAATAAATTTCCTCGCAATTTTAATTTTACGTAATAAACAGTAAAGAAACTCTTAATTTAGCGTCCTGCTTTAACTTTTTCTCCCCAGGCCTCTACTAATATTGCCTGACGTTTTTCTATTTTTCTGAGACGAAAATCTGCTCTTTGATACATATATGCCGAGACCACACCAACAACCACCCAATCAAAAATATAGCCTAATGCTGCTGCGCCATATATTGTAATAATTGTCATGGGCGTTGTAATAATATCAAGGCTAATCTCATAATCATTGCCCATAGACCATAATTCAAACACGAAAGGCACACAGCCTGTAAAATTCAAGGCCGCAATGGTGGATACTCTAGCTCGCGTTGCAATTCCACTAGTGAATAAAGCTACAATGGTTGGCAACATACCAATAAATAATATCATTGATGTCGGCAAAAAGACCAAGCCGCCAATAATCACAAAGAGTAAAAACAGCGTACCCCTTACTCCAAGCCCCTTACCTTTCAGCTTCTTTTTAGCCAAAATTGCATCCTTTACGTTCAAATTTGAATCTCAGAATAATACACGCCCCCCTAAAAAACCGACAACGAACATGACCGAGACAATTGTCGCAATAATCCAAGCAAAGACCGCGGCAGTATCACGCCCCCTTTTAACACCAAAAGTTTTTTTATTAGCCATTTGCGCTTTTAATGAATGTTTTTCCTTCTCTAAAGCTGCATATTCACGCTTTACTATCGCAAAAGCTTTACTATCTCGTGCCAACACATTGGGATTACTCAATATTTCGTACATATCATATAAATCACCTTTCTCACTTGCTTTTGCTACAGATTTTGAAATACGCTCCCTAAGGCTTTTATTGTTAAACCGCTTGATCAAGCCGTCAATGCTTCCCATAAAAACTTTTGCTATGGCTGGATATAATTGCCCGTTTGCTTTTTGTATATTGGCCAAACAATGCAAGTTTCCAAAAATTTGTTCGTCTTTGTCATCAGATGCCACATCGTAAACAGCACGATCCACAACCGAGGAATCGACAACATAAAGATACGAAACGATATGGTTATCTAAAAATAATGATATTGCATTGCCCTTTGCGCTTAAATTCTCAAAACATCTCATCATGTCTTTTTTGGTTTTTACAATACGGCCTTTGAATTTTGGACTTAGGCAAATTGAGTCAGGGCACAGGGAATACATGCTTTTCTCTATCCCTGAGCCCAGTCTTTTTTGAGGCGTTTCAATACGAGCAATATCCAGAGATTTTATATTCTGTGTTGTTGTTATACGAGGGGTTTTAGTTTGCCTTAAAGCAAATAAAGCAAGAGTGTTTGTTAAAATTTCAATTGGGATTTCAATGCTTTTTTCTTGATACATTTGTGAAGCTATATAAGCCCCCAGCCCCTCTGGACAAAATGTTAGCCCCTTGTAATATACTGGAAAATCAGGAGCCAATGTCATTCTGATATTACTCATGAGAAAATCAATGTCGTTTTTTGCTCTTTTTTCACAGCGCACCAAGGCTTCACAATATTTCTCGTAAATATCTTTGCTGCCCAGTGACTTTTCAAGCCACTGCCCCAATTGATCATCTTTTACAATTGCTGCCACTTCTTCCAAACTTACATGAAGGTCATAAGCCAATGAAGTTGCATGGTAATAACTCTTGCCAGCAAATTGAAACGGTCTAGTTGCTTTTTTTCTACTCTTTAATTGAGGAGGAGATAAACGGCCTCCATCCACCCAAGAATTTATTTCTTCAATATCCCAACGCTGACTTTCATCATCATGCAAAACACCTCGTAAAAGTGTTAAAAAATTTGAATGAAAACGTTCATGGCCTACCAAAGCGACATAACTACCTTTTTCAACTTTTTGCCGTGTGATTTCCTCGTCTGTAATTTTGGCGAAATTACTATTCGAGCGCAGCAACATAACTAGTGTCACACCAAAAGCATATATATCATGCGCTGGAGCACCGTCACCTCTTGCCATAGGGTGCGCCATTGCCCTGTCAATTGGCTCATAGATAGCCGGCTGTGTACCGCCGGACTGCACAGATAAACAATCTCCTAAAACAACTGCCTCTTTGGGGCGCGCCGAAGAAAAAAAGATATTAGAGGGCCTGATAGATCCATGGACAAAGTTGTGAGTATGCATTTCTTCCATCGCACGTACCATCGGCTTAATGAAAACATTTTGAATATCCGCCGTACGCCATTTGGCTTTAGAAGCTTCTAAATCTTGACCAATAGGTGCATCGCATAAACAACGGTATATAAAAACAAGTCTTTCCTCGTTATCCAATGGCCAAAACACCACTCCATGATCAATCATATGAAATAGTGATGTATCAATCAGAGAGTTATATGTAATAATTTGAGTATGCCGAGCAACATTCTTTGGATCACAAATTATTGCGATAGAAACTTCCCCATTTTTGTTTTTTGCCTCATATGCCAATGAGGTTCCATTATCAAAAATCGGCAATCTTTTTCCGGGGTTTATGGTTATATTTTGTTTTAAAACAACATGACCAATATTTTTGTTTGTTTGTTTGTCTGCCGATGTTTCTACGACATCCCCCTCAGCCATAAGACCTCCCAATATACAGAAGTAAGAATTGCGGTGTGCTTCCTACACACCAGAGCTTGAATAACAAAAAAGAATGCAAAAAGAACTCACATAGTAAATTCTAATTGGAATCGTCAGAAAAGTAAAACGCTCTCGCTAGATATGGCTAAAACCACTAACTGCTTCGTGATGAGTTATCTTAATCCACGAAAGGATCATGCATTAAAATCGTGTCATCACGTTCCGGGCTGGTTGATAGTAAAGTAACAGGCGTGTTGATTAATTCCTCAATACGGCGTACATATTTAACAGCTTGCGCAGGAAGTTCTGCCCAGCTTCTGGCGCCATAAGTACTTTCGCTCCAACCTTCTACGGTTTCATAAATTGGCTCGACCTCGGCTTGTTCTATTTGTGAAGACGGGCAGTGATTTATTTCCTTATCGCCTAGCTTGTAACCGACGCAAATTTTAATTTCATCAAGACCATCCAGCACATCAAGCTTTGTCAGAGCTATGCCACTCATACCATTGATTTTGGCTGCTTGACGAACCATAACGGCGTCAAACCAGCCACAGCGACGCTTGCGACCTGTATTTGTACCAAATTCCTTACCTCTTTCTCCCAAACGCTGGCCAACTTCATTATCCTGCTCGGTCGGGAAAGGCCCAGTTCCAACGCGCGTTGTATAGGCCTTAGTGATACCCAGAACAAATTTTACAGCATCAGGGCCAACACCTGAACCCGCAGCAGCCTGAGATGAAACTGTATTTGATGAGGTGACATAAGGATATGTTCCGTGGTCAATATCCAGCATTGTGCCTTGCGCGCCTTCAAAAAGGATTTTTTTATTCTCGCTTCGGGCCTCGTCCAGAACTTTCCAGACAACACCAGTATAGGACAAGATATCTGCCGATATCTCCATAAGCTTGTCATAAGTTGCTTCCACATCGACAGGATCAACCCCCATACCTTTTAGCAAAATATTGTGATGAAACATCATCTTGGTGAGTTTTTCCTTTAAAAGCTCAGGATGATAAAGGTCACAAACGCGGATACCGCGACGCGCTACCTTATCTTCGTAGCATGGACCAATCCCGCGATTGGTTGTTCCTATTTTATTTTGACCACGTGTGATCTCCATGGCCTGATCCAAAGCTTGGTGGACTGGCAAAATTAAATTTGCATTCTCCGCCAGCATAAGGTTTTCCGGCTTAATGCGAACACCCTTTTCCTTGAGTGTTTCGATTTCCTTAAGCAAACACCACGGATTTACAACAACACCATTACCAATAATGGAAAGCTTACCCTGTCTTACGATTCCTGAAGGCAATAAGTTTAGCTTATACTCTACACCATCAATAACCAGAGTATGCCCAGCATTATGCCCGCCTTGAAAACGCACGACAACATCTGCGCGAGATGAAAGCCAATCGACAATCTTGCCTTTTCCTTCATCACCCCACTGGGAACCGATCACTGCGACATTGCTCATAAGAAACTCCTCTTTCTTTCTTGGCTATTACTTCTAGCTGATTTTCTCAATTTGTCCATCAACCAAAAGGTGAGAACAGGCTTTTGTAGGTTTACTATCTTTTGACAAAGCCCTGATAACAATCAAGTCCTGTTCTTGCAAATCTTTTATTTCTTTCCATGTTGTACAAAAGGGAACGAACACTCTTTTTGTACCCTCATCATAAGAACAACTGCGCCCTATTGTATCCATATATAGAGTAAACCCATGGCCAGTTCTGGTATTACCATCATGTTTGCTATCAATGTTATATGCACCTCCACGACCTAATTCACCGCGCGCCTGCGTAGAGAACAAAGTAAAGCCCAATGTATTATGATATTCAAAACCGCTTTGCTCTAATACATCGATAGAAACATAAATATCATCAACTTCATAATCTTTCAAAGTCTGGATCAGCCCTGCGTAGAACTCTTTTAAATGCTGGATTTGTTTTTTTATATTTAAATAACTTGAGACGTTTTCAAGAATCTCAATACTTTCATCTGCTTGCCCGTTTAGAGCAATCAATTTAATTATTGATTCGGCCGATTTAAAACTTTTTTCGTTAATTGCAGCCTGATCACGCCGATCAATAGCCTCTTTTATAGATTTCTTTTCGTCTTCCGCTTGATCTTGTAGCAAGATATCAACGAATCTTGGAATATTAAGATCAAGCGTGATGTCTTGAATACCCAAAGACTTTAGGCCTAGAATTGATAAAACGCAAATTTCTATATCTGCATTCACGCTAAGGTCATTAGTAATAATCTCGCAGCCCACCTGACAGAATTGACGTGTTGTTCTCAGTTGACCACCTTTGGTACGCAGGACATCTCCTGCATAGGTCATGCGGATCGGCATATCATTATCATCAAAACGTGTGGTGACAAGACGAGCGATTTGTGCTGTCAAATCAGAGCGAAGCCCTAACATGCGCGTTGAAAGCGGGTCCATAACCCGAAATGTATCGGTCGCATGGCGAACGCCTGGCCCAGGTGATACAAGGCTGTCTTCGAATTCTACCAAGGGGGGTTTTACACGCTCATAGCCAAATTTTTTAAAAAGTTTCATAAGCGTAAGAATCGAGCGTGCCTCACCTTCAGCTTCGGGCGGCAAAAGATCAGCAAAGCCCTTAGGCAGCAGGGCCGGATTATCGCTTTGTCCACTCATTGTCACTTAGCTCATTTCATTTACTTGCTTCAAACGGAAGCGACATTACCCTGCTTCGACTGCTTTTTCAATAACTTCGCACACATCATCGACAATATTGCGCACCAAATCACTATCATCGCCCTCTGCCATAACACGAACTAAAGGCTCTGTGCCGGACGGACGCACTAAAATACGCCCTTTATCAGCGAAGCCTTTTTGGGCCTCTTCAATTTTCATACGAACCGATTCGTTATAAATTGGATTCTCACCGAAAAACCTTACATTCTTTAGAAACTGCGGGCATGGCTCAAATATATTAAGCGCCTCGCTTGCTGTTTGTTCTTTATGTTTTAAAATACTTAGAATCTGTAGCGCAGCAAGCAAACCATCTCCTGTGGTGGCATAATCGCCCATAACAATATGGCCAGATTGTTCTCCGCCCAAATTATAGCCATTTTCACGCATATATTCGACGACATAGCGATCCCCGACAGCCGTGCGCTCTAGCGTCAAACCATTTTGCATCATTAATCTTTCAAGACCTAGATTTGACATCACAGTGGCTACCAGCCCCCCGCCTTTGAGCAATTCCTGCTCTTTGAACCATAGTGCCATAGCTGCCATGATCTGGTCACCATCAACTTTATCGCCCTTTTCATTGACCATAATCAAGCGATCAGCATCACCATCCAGAGCTATCCCGACATCTGCGCCGTAATCAACAACAGCTTCTTGTAAATGGCCAGTTGCCGTAGCGCCAAAACCATCATTAATGTTTTTACCATTTGGCTTATCACCAATAGCAATCACATCAACCTCCAGTTCCCAAAGGACCTGAGGTGCCACTTTATAGGCTGCACCATTCGCGCAATCAACTACAACTTTCAAGCCCTCCAGAGTTCCTCTGCGCGGGATAGAGCGTTTTAGAGATTCAATATAACGCCCTAGCGCATCATCCAGACGATTAGCCTTTCCGATCTCTTCGGGCGGACTTAATTCTTCTGTCAGATCTGCATCAATTTTGTCTTCAATTTTCTTCTCTATTTCGTCGGCAAGCTTATAACCATCCGGCCCGAAAAGCTTGATGCCATTATCTTCATAGGAATTATGGGAGGCCGAAATCATAACACCAACATCTGCCCGCAAAGACCGCGTTAGCTTTGCAATGCCGGGAGTTGGAATAGGACCAATCAAGATAGCATCCATACCCATAGATACAAAGCCTGCACTCATCGCCTGTTCCAACATATAACCGGAAAGCCTTGTGTCTTTGCCGATAACCACGCGATCCATATGCTTACCGCCACGCGCTGTGCGCAAGACACTGGCTGTTGCCATCGCAACTTTTAGCGCCATTTCCGCGGTCATGGGATGCGTGTTGGCTTGGCCCCTTATTCCGTCTGTACCGAAATATTTTTTACTTTGTTGATCCTTATTAGACATATCTTGCACTTTATGGCGGCGCATAAAGTTTTACAAGTCCAGAATTATGCTCTATATTCTTGTTAAGAAAAAAATCATATAATATAAATATGAGTCTGGGTTGATAATGGCGATACAAGAGCGTTTTACTAGAGAAGTGCAAACAATACCTTTCCTGTCGGAAGATGAAAAATCGGCATTTACAGTCATAAGGAATATTAGCCCTGTTATTTTCACAGGGCCGCATAATGGTATTGATGTTCCAAAGTCTTTGCCGCCCTATTTGGGTATGGATAAAGACTGGTTCTTGCAGGCCCATGAGAGCCACGATCTTTATGCAGCTGAGCTCTTTGAGGCTTTGCAAACCGAATACCCGAATGCCAATTTTATTTCTGCTAATTATTCGCGTCTTGTGACGGATTTAAATGCTATGGGTGATGCGTCAATTTTGACGAGTTCATCCGAGTATTCAGATATAAAAATTATCGGGAATATGAATTTATCCGAACGTGAGATGGCACAACGCATTAAAGCAATACACTGGCCTTATCACGATGCTGTTGCCGATCTGATAGACGAGACACGAGCAAAACATGGCGGCGTTATAAAGTTGGATATTCATAGCTTTTCACCCACTTGGCAGGGCTGCCCTATGAGCCGATGTGATGTTGGTATCAGCACTATACGTTGCGAGAAGACGCCTTTTTCAGAAGCATTTGAAGATTTCCTAAGAAAAGAAGATGCCCCCTATCACTTTGTATCGGGCAAACCATATAAAGTTGCCGAACGGCCGAATAATGTGGCGCATGACATCCAATCCCGTAACAAGGTGCAATATCTGGGTGTTGAAATCAGAAGCGATCTGATTGATACGCCTAAAAAGCGTACCGATATGGCAAGATACATAGGTGAAGGTATCAACCATGTCCTCTCACAGCCAAATATTCAGGAGATCATGGCACCATGGGAAAGCAAGTCCAAGCCGAGAGTTCCTGAATCTGACATTGTCCAGATCTGGATGTAGTAAACCTAATCTTCCTTTTTATTTTTAGGCTTAGCGGCTTTTTTCTTCTCATCCTTATCTTTAGATGCATCCTTTGCCTTGGCTTCAGGTTGATCTTTTTCCTTTTCTTTAGGCTCCGAAGGTGCACTTGTCGGCACGGATGAACGCGGCTTGATGACTGTGTCACTCGGGTTGTCACGGATAATGGCTTCATCTCTTAAGATAGCCTTAATCTCATCACCGGAAAGCAATTCATACTCAAGGAGGGCTTTTGCAATCTTGTGCAAATCATCAATATTTTCTGTGATAATCTTTTTTGCTTGCTCATAGGCCTCATCAATAAAACGGCGCACTTCCACATCAATTTTATTTTCCATGGCTTCAGAAATACGTCTGGGGTGATAGCTATTCTGGTCATCGCCGAAATTCACCATCCCGATTTCTTCGCTAAGCCCCCATTGCATGACCATGGCACGTGCCATAGAGCTGACTTGCTGGATATCGCCGGATGCACCGTTGGTTACAAAGTCTTTACCGAAGATCACTTCTTCGGCGACGCGTCCACCCATCCCGACAGAGAGATTAGCCCGCATTTTAGCAAGGGAATAGCTGTAGCGATCCCCTTCCGGCAAGCGCATCACCATCCCCAAAGCCTGCCCACGTGGAACAATAGTAGCCTTGTGGATAGGGTCAGATTCCGGTTCATGGAGTGTTACAAGTGCATGCCCTGCTTCGTGATAGGCTGTGAGTTTCTTTTCCTCTTCATTCATCGCCATAGAGCGACGCTCAGCACCCATCATAACTTTGTCTTTGGCTTCTTCGAGATCATCCATACCGATCACGCGCTTATTGCGACGCGCAGCCAACAGAGCAGCTTCGTTTACCAGATTAGCCAGCTCAGCGCCGGAAAAACCCGGTGTACCGCGCGCGATGACAGAGACATCAACATTATTAGCCAAAGGTACTTTCTTGATGTGCACATTCAAAATTGCTTCACGGCCTTTTACATCCGGCAAAGGCACGGCAATCTGACGGTCAAAACGCCCAGGCCTAAGAAGAGCGGGATCAAGTACATCTGGGCGGTTTGTTGCTGCAAGAATGATAACCCCTTCATTGGATTCGAAACCATCCATCTCGACCAGAAGCTGGTTTAGGGTTTGCTCGCGCTCGTCATTACCGCCGCCATATCCTGCGCCGCGGTGACGACCAACAGCATCAATCTCATCGATAAAGATAATACAAGGTGCGTTTTTCTTACCCTGCTCAAACATGTCGCGTACGCGGCTTGCGCCAACACCAACAAACAT
>DCKO01000041.1:836-104057 GCA_002320665.1 Micavibrio sp. UBA1672 | reverse complement strand
GCTGTCAGGAAATTCGTCAGCATGCTCAGCGTATCGTCGACGCTCCTTTATTCAATTGATTTTATTTTTCTCGAAACAGGACGACAACTTGGCATTCCAGTTGAAATTGCTATTGCTCAGAGCTTCATCGTTACAAGCATTTTTGCCACGCTTCTCCTGTCTTTTTTCCTCAGTCTGATCAAAAGAAAATGTGATGCTGACCAAAATTACCTTCTAAAGCGCAGAATGTTTTATATCGGCTTTGCCATTGGTATCTTTATAATTATCGCTAACATGTTGGGATATGTTGCTCTGACACGCTTTATTTTCGAACAAGCCATTTTACTATCCAATTTTATCATTGCCATGATTATAATTCGTGCCATGATCCGGCCGTTTCTTGCGCGGATAGAGCTATTTTTCCAACAAGCTTCCGATAAGAAAGATGATCATCTCCTTTTATTTTGGCTCTCACTTTTAGTGGATATAATCCTGATTATTATATCTATGCCGGTTATCGCCGCGATTATAGGTGTGGAATGGGAAGGTATTAAGCTTTTAATCATTCAGGCTATCTCCGGTATAAAAATAGGTGGCATTACGATATCTCTCTCCAGTTTGGCCACAGCTATAATAGTATTTTTTATCTTGCTGGGCTTAACTCGTTTTTTCCAGAGAATTCTTGGGCAAAAAGTCCTGACAAAAACCAGAATGGCGGAGTCTGTACGTCTTTCAATCGTGCAAATTGTTGGCTATATTGGCCTGACCATCGCACTCATGGTGGCAATTTCCTCCGTTGGTTTTGATCTCAGTAATCTTGCCCTGATTGCAGGCGCTCTATCAGTAGGTATCGGTTTTGGCCTTCAAAGTATCGTCAGTAACTTTGTCTCGGGCCTGATTTTGCTCTTTGAGCGCCCGATCAAGGTTGGAGACTGGGTGGTCGTTAGTTCCGGCGAAGGTCTGGTTAAAAAAATCAGTGTACGTGCCACAGAGATCGAAACATTTGATCGTACATCTATCATTATCCCGAATTCCGAGCTGATTTCTTCTTCTGTTAAAAACTGGACCTTAAAGGATAGAATAGGGCGGCTCGTAATCACAGTCGGTGTGTCTTATAATGCTGATCCTCATAGAGTTCACGACTTATTACTCGAAGTGGCAGCAGAAAATACATCACTTGTGAATACACCTGCCCCTAGCGTACATTTTAAGGATTTTGGTGATAGTGCGCTGATCTTTGATTTAAGAGTATTTCTTAAAAATATATCCGAAATGTATATAGTCGCCACAGCTCTGCGTTTGGCAATCTGGGATAAGCTCAAAGAAGAGGGTATAGAAATACCCTTCCCGCAGCGCGATTTGCATATCCGTAGTTCTGATGTATCTTTTAATTCTGAAAAACCGAGTAATAAGAAGAAAAGCAAATGACAGAATTCCTTACCGCCTATTATGAATGGTTGCGCGCAGCGCATATGATCTCTGTGATTGCGTGGATGGCGGGCTTGTTGTACTTGCCAAGGCTTTTCGTTTATCATGCCGAGGCCACGAAGGGATCGGAGCTTTCGGAAACGTTCAAAATCATGGAGCGCAGGCTTTACAAATACATCATGAACCCTGCCATGATTGCCTCATGGATTTTTGGTGCGGCCATCCTTCTGTCGAATTGGGAATATTATAAGGGTGAAGGCTGGATGCATGGCAAGTTAACGCTCGTGATTTTACTGACCGGCGCGCACCATGTTTTAGGAAAATACGTCAAAGTTTTTGCCAAGGATGAAAACACCAAGAGCACAAAATTTTTCCGAATCCTGAACGAAGTGCCAACCGTACTTATGATCTTGATTGTAATATTCGCCGTTATCGAACCTTTTTAATATAATAAAAACAGTGACTTAAAAGTTTTTGTCAACTTTATGGATAAAAAATCAAACAAAATGGACATAATTTCTTGACTTGGATAAAAGCTGTGGATATAAAGGTGTTGCCTTTAGAAAATTCCTGAAAATTTTAGGTCTTTGAACATCCGGAAATATTCCGGTTTGAGGCAAAAAAGTGTTTAAATCAGAAAATAAGAATATTTATAAACTTACTTCTGAAATTTTGAGTTTGGGTTATTTTTCCAAGAATTATATTAATCGTAAATTGTGAGAATTCATGAATTTACAGGAATTGAAATCACGTTCCCCTGCTGAATTATTGGCTTTCGCTGAAGAGCTCGAAGTCGAAAATTGCAACACAATGCGCAAACAAGACATGATGTTTGCCATACTTAAGCAATTGGCAAAGAAGAACGTTCCTATATCTGGTGTTGGTGTCCTTGAAGTTCTGCAAGACGGCTTTGGCTTTTTGCGCTCTCCCGAAGAAAACTACCTGCCAGGTCCAGATGATATTTATGTATCACCGTCTCAGGTGCGCCGTTTCGGTCTGCGGACTGGTGATATCGTCGAAGGCGAAATCCGCGCCCCGAAAGATTCAGAGCGTTATTTCGCGCTGCTTCGTGTTGGCTCGATTGGTAACGAAGCACCCGATAAGCTCCGCCACCGTATTAATTTTGATAACCTTACGCCGCTCTATCCTGATCGCAAGATCAAGCTGGAATATGATAATCCAACCAAGGATTCAAAAGTACAGCGTGTGATTGAGTTAACGTCACCAATAGGTTTCGGACAGCGTGCCTTGATCGTTGCGCCGCCGCGAACTGGTAAAACGGTGATGATGCAAAATATCGCAAGCTCCATTTCGGAAAACCATCCTGATGCTTATCTGATTGTTCTTCTGATTGATGAACGCCCCGAAGAAGTGACCGATATGGCGCGCTCCGTACGCGGCGAAGTGGTCTCCTCTACATTCGATGAGCCAGCTTCACGACACGTACAGGTCGCCGAGATGGTCATGGAAAAGGCCAAGCGTCTGGTCGAGCATAAGCGCGATGTGGTTATCCTTCTGGACTCTATTACACGTCTGGCCCGTGCGTATAACACGGTTGTGCCATCCTCCGGTAAGGTTCTAACAGGCGGTGTGGATGCAAACGCCCTGCAACGCCCAAAACGTTTCTTTGGTGCGGCCCGTAACGTCGAGCAAGGCGGATCACTGACCATCATTGCGACGGCCCTGATTGATACAGGATCCCGTATGGATGAGGTTATCTTCGAAGAATTCAAGGGAACCGGTAACTCAGAGATTGTTCTGGATCGTAAGCTTGCTGATAAACGTGTATTCCCTGCTATCGATATTCAAAAATCCGGTACACGGAAAGAAGAGCTTCTGGTCGACAAAGACACCTTACAGAAAATGTGGGTCCTGCGCCGTATTCTTAACCCGATGGGTACAGTAGACGCCGTCGAATTCCTGCTTGGTAAGCTCAAGCAAACGAAGAATAATGACGATTTCTTCAACGGCATGAATCAGTAATTATCAAATTATAATTATGGTAGCATTTGGTTTTCATGGCCTTTGCCTCGCGCAAAATCCAAAATACCTGATAGATTTCCTATACCTCTATGGTGAAAAGCGTTCCTTAAATCAAGACTGTCAGTTATGCTTTTGACAGTCTCGGAGCTTGTAAGGTAAGTTTGTATTTCGGCCCTATCAAGGCCTTTAAAAGCTTTCTCGAAATATTCTGCTATACGGTTCTCATTTGCCTTTTCCATCAGATGCGGCAGCAAGCCGTTTCTGTTCAAAGCAACAAAAAGCCCCAGCTTTTTATCCTGCGGACATCTTTCAGATAATTCTGATAAAGCCGTCAGCATATCAAGCTTAAACACGCCTTTTATGCCGTGTACAGCTTGCAAGAAGATACTATTACTGCCTATAAGTTGTCCTGTTTCAAGAACATCTTCTTCGGGTATAATATCGGCAATGGATTTAAAACCATTGGTCAGAAATTCACTGCTGCGCTCTGCTCGGCCATATTTTGCAAAAATATTGAAGACTTCTATAACTTTTTCATCTTCCAAAAGTGGTTTGAAGCTGCCTAGAAGATAACCTGGTTTCTCGACATCCTGAACAACGGAATCAATACCATCTCTATATTCTGTAGCAATACAAAAAAATTCTTGGGCTTTCTTCTCAAGAAATGCGTTTACACGATCTCTTTTACGTTCGTGAAATGCTGTTTTCAGTTCTCCGAAACTTGGCCAATCCATTTTTATGTTTCCTGCGTAAGTTACTTTAGGGTTTAATAATAAAAAAAACACAGGAATGCAAACTTTAGTAAAAATTTTTTTATTACAGCTAAGAAGTTAGGTTTAAAGTACCTGAATACTCACATTTTGGTCTGCAACATCTCGAAATTACCTAAAATTCGAATTAAAAACGTTTGAAAATCGCCGTAAAATCGAAACGAAAGTATTTGTCATAATCATAAATATATGATGAGATGGAATTATAAGCCGCTTCCATAATGCGGCATTAAAAAACAAGAAAGCGTTCCCTTCAAACGGGATAAAGAGAAAAAGGTGGGATTAATGAATAATCCATGCGAGAAAAAAATTCAGTTATGCGTACGGGGTCCTTTTACTAGTGTACCGCGTCTTCCCCGGGTTCTTCTGGGCGCAGCGCTCATTCTTGTATTTTCAATTAGTACCGCGTCTTCCTTCGGCCCTCAAATGCCGGAGATAGATTATGCGAAGGCGCACAAGCATATCAAAAATCCTCTTTTATCCGTGAGTCATGCGTGTCGTTCCCTACTCAATCCAACTCATACCTCTTCAACAGCTCCTACGGATAATAATCAGCGCAATGCTGGCAAAATTGTTGCTTTAGGTGTTCTCTTTGGTGCTCGCTTTGCCCTTGAGCCTAAGAAGCATGATACTTCTACTAATGTTCAACAAGTAGCGCTTTCAGATAAAGACGTATCGGCCGGATCTATTATCCGCTACCGCAAATGTCTTAAAAAGGAAGCTTTAGCTGTCTTGTCCGAGCAGTCAGATAAAGAAAAGCAACTATAATAAATATGTGTCCCTTAATCGAAAATGGCCGCCCTTATATTTAGGGGCGGTCTTTTTTTATGGTATCAGGTTCAAATACCATTCCGGTGTACTCAGGCCCAAATGTCTGGTTGCTTCGATAATAATCAAAAAAGTAAGCGCACTAAGCCCTGCATTAACCAAAGTCGCCTTACCCGGATGGGCCGAGATAGATTTAAACTTTTGCTTGGGCATGATAGTCTTAAGCGTTTTCATCAAACTATTCGCTGCAAAGCTTTGAATAATTGAATTACCGATTAAGATCAGAACGCCTAAGACAAGGGCATCAATTAATGCCCCAATTTCCATGCTCGGGATTTTTGTCATGATCATAGGACGTAAAGGCGATGCAAAATACCCCAAGGACAGCAATGTTGATATAACCCATGCGGTTGCTGTGCCTGTTATCACAGATTTCTTTGTAATGTTCTGATAACTCTTTTGAATTTTCAGCAAGATAGATTTCAAAGAATTATCCTTAAACCCAAAAGGGTAGCGCTTTTGCATATGCTTTAGAGCCTTACGCAAAGGCATATTTGCTGTGAAAACCATAGCATGACGCAGGGTTTTATACTGCGCAGCCTGCTTTAGATTATCCTCTGGCTGGCCTCTATTCTCGGCAGCATCACCAAGCTTACGTACACCGTTTTGTAAGATATCATCCATAAATGGCGAGACATGACTAAGCATAGCCTGCTTACCGAATAAAAACGTATAATAGGATTTATCCTTAATATCGAATTCAATATGTCCATAGGGTAAAACCACATTATAAAAGATTGGAATCCTGAGGATCTTATGCTTGGCATCGCGTTCTTCTTCACCAGATTCATCTGTGACTTTGATCTCGTCTTGAATGATATCAATATTCGCATGTTCCTTGATCTTCTCGCCATATTTCTGGATCATGGCTACGACCTTATCCGGCAATTCGTCATCTGGATAATGAAATGCGCATCGTCCCTCAAGATCAACAATTGTGATATGGCTGGCATAGGCATGCCCCCGACAAACCGGACATTTGGTTTTACCGCCCCCACCACACGTCTTACATTGTATGCGCCCGCTTTGCGCACAGTGATTACAGCTCATTTTACCGCGTCCGTGACAGATCGTGCACTGGATTTTATTACCTTGCGGCCCCTGTATCATCTGGGAGCCATGACAATGCGTACAGTGAACCATGCCTGTCCCGTGACATTTCGGACAATGATCAATTCCTTTCCCTGCACAATGCTGGCACTGAACATGACCAGTTGTTTTACATGTGCCGCAAGGCTCGAAGATCACAAATTGTTTTTGCCACTCAGTATAAGGGAAGACAAGCTTGTCCTGTGCAAAGCCTTTATCGTTCCGTTTAAGAATAGAATCTCTGATGCTCTTTTGAATGTTTTTATCATCAAAAAGTGTGAGATAAGCCTTGTCGACTTCCACTTGGCAATCCTGATCCGAAGCAACCTGAACAGGCCCCTGTACGCGTCCGGGCATTGTCTTTTTCGTGAGCTTCGTACCCATATTAATAGAGGTCTCGGCAATAAAATGGATAATCTCGCCCTCACAGCTCTTCACCTCGATCTCTTCAATATCGATGCGATTACCGGAAATCATATCCTTGACCTGCTCTAGCGCACTATCAACATAGCCCTCATCAAGATCAAATTTCTTGACCTTCACGTTCTTGACGGGCGCATCCGGAGTATTTTCACTATCCACAAAATTATCCTTGCCAGCTAGGGGTTTATATCGCTAGTTTGAACCAGTATTTCTCACGTTAAAAAGCATAAACATTTTTGGAAAGAACCACAATGAAATTTAAATTCGACGTTGAATGCACACCCGAAGAAGCCAGAGCTTTTCTTGGCCTTCCGAATATTGCCCCCATGCAAGACCGCATGATGGAGGAGCTTGAAAACAAGATGGCAGAGAACATCCGCAATCTTAGCCCCGAAGAGATGGTCAAGACTTGGATGCCGGCAACTATTCAGGGCTTTTCCGATATGCAGAAAATCTTCTGGTCGCAGATGGGTGTAAATATGCCGAGCCAGCAAAGCGACGATAATTAGGCCTAATAGCTGATGGAACAGACGATCTATGCTCTTGCCACGGCCAAAGGCGTTAGCGGTGTCGCGATTATCCGCGTCTCCGGCCCAAGCGCCTTTGAAAGCTATAAAGCACTTACAGGGCATAAAAATATCGAGCCCAGATTAGCGAAACGAATCGATTTGAAACATACCGTTTCACGTGAAACGGTCGATAAAGCCGTTACACTATGCTTCAAAGGACCAAAAAGTTTTACCGGAGAAGATGTCGTTGAATACCATATTCATGGCGGCCCGGCGGTTATAGACTCTATGCTGGACGTACTGTCTGCGTTCAAAGATCACCGCTTGGCGCAGCCCGGAGAGTTCACCCGCCGTGCTTTTGAAAACGGTAAGATGGATTTAACCGAAGCAGAAGGCCTCAATGATCTTATTCATGCCCAAACATCCTTGCAGAAAGAACAGGCGCTCAATCAAATGTCCGGTGCGCTGACAGAGCTTTATGAGGGCTGGGGCGATGAATTAAAGACCATCCTTGCCCATCTGGAAGCTGATCTCGAATTCCCCGATGAAGATATGCCCGATGGTATATTCCCGTCATTGATGCCAAAAATCATAGCTCTGGAAAGCGCAATAAACGACCACTTGAATGATAATCGCCGCGGAGAGCTTTTGCGCGATGGCATAAAACTAGCGATTATTGGCGCGCCCAATGCCGGAAAATCCAGCCTTCTGAATGCACTGGCACAAAGAGACGTTGCTATAGTCTCTGACATCGCCGGAACAACGCGAGATGTAATGGAGGTTCATTTAAATATCTCCGGCTATCCGGTGATCCTATCTGATACAGCAGGTCTAAGGCCCGAGCAACTCAGCAATGAGAATGCCCAAGATGCAATAGAGGCAGAAGGTATTCGCCGCGCCCTGAACTGCGCACGTACAGCAGATATCAAGGTTCTGGTTTACGATTCGACTCAACCCGTATTGGACCCGAATACCGCAGCACTAGAGGATGAGAGCAGTATTATCCTGCTTAATAAAATTGATGCCGGAATCAATGTACCCAAGCCTGAGAATGCCATAGAAATCTCTGTCAAAACGCAAGAAGGACTGGATGAATTCCTGAAAGCTCTGACAAAAAAGATTGATGTGATCCTTGGTCAAAAGACAAGCTCCGGCCCAGCGCTAACCAGAGAACGACACCGCGAGGCCTTAAAGTCCTGTCAGCAGAGTTTGGGCCGCGCTTTGGAAGCTGAGCTTCCTGAAATGTCCGCAGAGGATTTACGCATCGCCATCAGATATCTGGGCAAGATCACAGGCCGTGTTGATGTCGAGGATTTGCTCGATGTTATCTTCAAAGATTTTTGTATCGGGAAATAGGTCAGGATACTAATTCTTGGCTGTCATTATCGGGATTAATCGGTCCCATAAAATTCTTGGCTTTGAGTTTCTTTGCAACATTAATTAAATTCACCAAATGCGGAAAAGTAATTTCTTCTAGCTTTTCTTGAGTAGGGATGGGGATATGCCCGTCTTCTGTTTCAGGGTCACGTTTTGAATGCTTAAACATAACGTTAACATCTTCAACAAATTGATCATAAACATTCTGTCTGTAAGTATCGGATTCGAATATATAACCATCTTCAAAATCCTTGCTGAAATGCTCGCTTAAGGTGATATATTTTAAGGCACAATCAATAGCGAAATGAGCAAGCGGAATAGAATATTCCATGCCTTTATAATACTCCCCTGTTTTCTCATCGGGTCTCTTATACCCATTAAGTTCTGGATCTCGAATTAGCTTTTCAAAGATGATCTCAACGCCTTCTGGTCCATAAATATTATAAAATTCCTCCTGCATTTTCATCACAATAGGATTATCATTTGGCCTTAGGGTATCATCATCCCTGAGGTGAAATAGGTCAGAAATAGCAGCAAAAACATTGTTACTAAGCTCATCAAAATCCTTGGAATGAGATATCTTCTCCCATCCTTGCTTTAATATGCTTGAAATCTGCCCCTTATTGCCCATCAGCTTATCTCTTGAAGTCCCTGTAGTGCTAAATTTATTCTTTTTGTGGAAAATACTATAATAAAAATGTATAAGATGCGCAAAGTTTTAATATACAAGCCTTATAGAGATGGAAAACTATTTTGACGTTATTGTTGTTGGTGGAGGGCATGCAGGCTGCGAGGCTGCGGCGGCGTCTGCGCGTACAGGTGCGAAGACTGCACTCCTGACCCATAAGATCGAGACCATAGGTGTAATGTCCTGTAATCCAGCTATTGGGGGTTTAGGAAAAGGGCATCTTGTCCGTGAGATTGATGCGCTCGATGGTGTCATGGCAAAGGTTATTGATCGCGCTGGTATTCAATTCCGTATGCTGAATGCCTCTAAGGGGCCAGCCGTACGAGGCCCCCGTGCACAGGCCGATAGAAAACTCTACCGCGAAGCCATGCAGGATATTCTTGGTAACTACCCTAACCTTTCCCTTGTCCAAGGTGCGGCAGATGATCTTATTCTTGATGAGAATGGAGGAATCGCAGGGCTTAAAACTCTCGAAGGTGATGAATATGCATGTAAAGCAGTTGTCTTGACCACAGGAACTTTCCTGCGCGGTATAATCCACCGCGGCGAAGAGACGTGGCCAGCCGGACGCGTTGGTGAAGAGCCAACCATTGGTCTTGCGGAAACTCTGGAGCGTCTTGAATTCCCGCTGAGCCGTCTTAAAACTGGAACCCCTGCCCGATTGGATGGTAAAACTATCAACTGGGATATTCTGGATGAGCAGCTTGGCGATACGCCGCCACAACCCTTTTCTTACCTGAATAACGAAATCACCGTGCCGCAGATTTCATGCTATATCACATATACGAATGCTAAAACACATGAGATCATCAAGGGAAACATCAAGCGAAGCCCGATGTATTCTGGCCAGATCAAATCGACTGGCCCACGCTATTGCCCCTCAATCGAAGATAAAATCAATCGCTTTGGCGATAAAGATCGTCACCAGATTTTCCTTGAGCCCGAAGGCCTAGATGATGATACGGTTTATCCGAACGGCATTTCAACCTCTCTTCCCGTCGATGTGCAGGATAAGCTCATCCATAGTATTAAGGGGTTGGAAGATGTACGTGTCATTGAATGGGGTTATGCAATTGAATATGACTATGTTGATCCGCGCGATTTGAAGAAATCTCTGGAGAGTAAGCGCCTCAGCGGCCTCTTCCTCGCTGGACAGATTAACGGCACCACAGGATATGAAGAAGCCGCAGCTCAAGGGCTTATCGCAGGGGTTAATGCTGCGATTCAGGCCGTAGCGTTAAAGAATGATCCGACCGTTTCACGTGAAACGGTCCGTATTTTTACATTGGATCGAACGAATGCTTATATCGGTGTTTTGATTGATGATTTAACCACCAGAGGTGCGCCCGAACCTTATCGCATGTTCACCAGCCGCGCCGAATATCGCCTGAGACTTCGCGCTGATAATGCTGATCAACGCTTAACCGATCTAGGGATCGAGGCTGGCTGTGTCGGCGAAGAACGCCAAAATTTCTGGGCGGAGAAATCCAAAGCATTGGAGCAGGGGCGTGATTTGGCAAAATCCTTGCAAGCCACACCGAACGAGCTGGAAAAACAAGGCATCATCGTCAAGAAAGATGGCGTGCGCCGAGATGCGATTGCCCTGCTCGCTTATAAGACGATTAGCTGGAAAGATCTGGAAAAGATCTGGCCGCAGCTTGGTGAGATTGCCCCTGAAATCCGAGAGCAAATCGAGATCGACGCACTGTATTCTGGTTACATGGAGCGTCAGGAAGCCGATATCACAGCCTATAAAAAGGACGAGAATTTGAAACTGCCTGCTGATCTGGATTATAAGAATGTCGGCAGTCTATCAAACGAAATCGTGCAAAAGCTGGAGCATGTGCGCCCGCAAACTCTGGGTGAAGCAGGGCGCATCCCAGGCGTAACGCCAGCGGCGCTCATGGCATTGCTGCGCTACGTTAAAAAAAGCGGCGAGAAAACCATGCCTGCCAAAAAGGCATCCTAGATGTCCGGCATATCTGAAATCGAAGCGATCATTGATCTTACCCTAGAGCAAAAAGAGCAGCTAGAAGCTTATCACAAGCTTCTCTTTAAATGGCAAAAAGCGATCAATCTGATTAGCCCTAAGACTCTACAAGATAGCTGGTCGCGGCATTTTCTGGATTCCGCACAGATTTATAAGTTCATCCCTGAGAGCGCAAAGACTTATGCCGATTTGGGATGTGGCGGTGGCTTTCCCGGTTTGGTGATAGCTATCCTCAAGCCCGAACTGCAAACAACCCTCGTTGAATCCGATGAGCGCAAAGGCCAGTTTATGCGCACCGTTATTCGCGAGGCCGGTATCTCTAATGCCAAAGTTGTCACCGAACGCATAGAACATTACGTCGAAGGAACTGAAACAACACCTGATTTGGTCTCCGCGAGAGCGCTGGCCTCACTCGATAAGCTTTGCAAATTTGTCTTGCCTTGGGCGCAGGAAAACCCTGAGATGACATGCATCTTTATGAAGGGTGAAAATGCACTTTCTGAGATCGATGAGGCCAAAAAGCTGTACGTGTTTGACGTTGAAACCGCACCCAGCCTAACGGATAGCCGCGCCTCTATACTAGTCATAAAAAATCTTTTTTCTTGCAAAACCGCGTAGAATCTTTGTACCATGCCCTCATAAACAGGAAAATTGCGTCTTTTTTCAAGAATTCATCAAAAGAAGTCTCATCCAATGTTAGCATCAAAATCACCTAGAATTCTCGCCGTTGCAAATCAGAAGGGCGGGGTCGGAAAAACCACGACAGCGGTCAATCTGGCAACGTCACTCGCCGCCGTAAAGCAACGCGTCTTGCTGGTCGATATGGACCCGCAAGGCAATGCGACGACAGGTCTGGGCATACAGCGCGCCGATATTCGCAAAAGCGTTTATGATTTGCTTTTTGATGGCGGGAAAGCCTCTCAGGTTGCCATGAAGACCAAAGTGCCAAGGCTCTCGATTGTGCCCTCATCAGTGCATCTATCCGGCGCGGAAGTCGAACTGGTCACTGCCAAGCATCGTGAGCACCGCTTAAAGCAAGCGCTTTTCGAGGATATGGAATATGATTATGTGATTATTGATTGCCCGCCTTCCCTGAACTTCCTGACCTTGAATTCCTTGGTGGCAGCGCATTCCCTAATCGTACCCCTGCAATGCGAATTTTACGCGCTGGAGGGCTTAAGCCAACTGACAAAAACAATTGGATTGGTACAAAAACACTTTAACCCGCAACTCAATATTCACGGCATTTTGCTGACCATGTTCGATAAGCGTAACCGCATTACCAGACTGGTCGAGGAAGACGTACGCGAGTATTACGGCGATAAGGTTTATAAAACAACAATCCCCAGAAATGTAAGGCTCTCCGAGGCACCATCTTACGGCTTGCCAGGGATTATCTATGATATGAATTGCGTCGGATCGCAGGCCTATATAAGGCTGGCTCGCGAGGTCATAGGGCGCGAAAAAACAATTTACAACCAACAGAAAGTAGCATAATGAGTAACTTTGATTTAGGCACAAATAAGAACGAAGAAGAGGAACAAGCCATGTCGAAACCCCAAGGATTAGGCCGCGGTCTGAATGCTTTATTTTCCGACGAGGAAAACACAAGCCTGAGCGCAGATGTCGAAAAGAAAATCGTTGAGGAAGCCACAGCAGAAGGCAGCTCTCGAAAGCCCTTTAAAATGGGTGTCGAGGTTCTTTGCCCCAGTACGGCGCAGCCACGACGGATCTTTAATGATCAATCCTTGGACGAGCTTGCACTTTCGATCCGCGAGCATGGTATCCTTCAGCCCCTCTTGGTGCGTAAGGTCCCTGATGGGTCCGAATTTTATGAGATCATCGCCGGTGAACGCCGCTGGCAGGCAGCGCAGCGCGCCCAGCTTCATGAGGTTCCGGTAATCGTGCTGGAAATTGACGATCTGGAAGCCTATAAAATCGCTTTGATCGAAAACCTGCAACGCGAAGACCTTGACCCTATCGAAGAAGCCAAAGGCTATCAGTGCTTGCTGGAGGAGTTCAAGCAAAGTAAAGAACAGCTGGCGAAATCTATCGGGAAGAGCCGCTCTCATATCTCGAATATGACACGCCTTTTGGTCCTGCCAATGGATGTACAGGCCTATATTGGCGGCGGTGAGCTATCTATGGGCCATGCTAGAGCCTTGATCACAGCAGAAGACCCGAGCGCACTAGCCAAGCAAGTCGTCCTGAAAGGTTTAACCGTGCGCCAGACTGAAAAGCTTGCAGCTGACCGTAAAGGCGTGAAGCAGGAAAAACGCCCGCGTGCAGCCTCTCCAGCCGTGCAGAAAGACGCCGATACCATCGCGCTTGAAAACGACATCAGTAATTCTCTTGGAATGCGCGTCGAGATTGATACAAAAGACGGCAAAAGCGGCAAGCTTGCAGTCGAGTTCAAATCTCTCGATCAGCTTGATGATCTGCTCCACCGCCTTGCCCATTATCCAGGTAGTAAGTTGAGTGGTTAATTAAGGGTATATTACCAATGGATGATGTTTATCTCATCGGTGATTTTCGAAATGCCGTCGTTTATGTCGGAGATGAAAATCATTCGGATTTAGTCCCCTCAGAGCAATTTGAAGACCCCGAATTCAATATTGAATTCGGGGATACCAGATTCCATTTTATTAATCCTGAAATCGTGTCAGGTTCTGTTAACCTTGATTTTCTAAAGAAGCACAAGAGCAGCTACACTTTTTCACAAAATCTTGAGAATATGATGGTAACTGCAACACCCGACAGGGTGAGTGCTAAACCTTTGCCTATTCTTTAATCACGATCGCTTCAGGCTTTGTTTTTGCCTCATAGCCGGAAATGCCGAAACGCTCTTCAAGCACAGCAAAAACATCTTCGGGCGGCACATCATGATGCGCGAGCATCACAAGCATGTGAAAGATCAAATCGGCACATTCCGCGCGAATATTACGCTGGACGACCTGGTCATTAGGTGTGTTATCCAGCAAAAATGCCTCATCAACAAATTCCTGAGCTTCTTCAAGAACTTTCTCGGCGATTTTTTCGCTGCCTTCTGCATAGAGGCTCGCCGTGTAGGATTCCTTGGCATCCGCACCTTTGCGCTGTTTTAGAATTTCATAAAGCTTCTCGATGATATTTGTGCTCATATCTATGCCTTTGGACTTAGGGGAATAATGCCGCCACAGTAGAAAAAGAAGAAAGGGCAGGCAAGAGATTTCTTTGCAAAAAGAACAAGGAGCACTACAGCCGTACCGGAATGCCTGATTTTTGCATGGCCTGTTTGGCTTCTTGTATAGTGTATTCTCCGAAATGGAAGATAGACGCCGCCAGCACTGCCGAGGCATGTCCTTCTTTAACACCATCAACCAGATGATCCAGTGTCCCAACCCCGCCAGACGCAATCACCGGAATGCGCACCGCATCGGAGACCGCGCGAGTAAGCGGTAGATTAAATCCCGCCTTCGTGCCGTCACGATCCATCGAGGTCAGCAAGATTTCCCCTGCGCCATAATCCTGCATCTTGATCGCCCATTCGACAGCATCAATGCCTGTGCCCTTGCGCCCGCCATGCGTAAAGATCTCCCATCCCTCACTGCCATCTTCCTTGGCCTTGGCATCAATCGCCACCACAATGCATTGGCTGCCGCATTTATCGGCGGCCTCTCGCACGAAGTCTGGGTTCTTGACGGCGGCCGAGTTAATCGAAACCTTATCCGTTCCGGCATTGAGTAAATTCCTGATATGGGAGATTTCACTGATCCCGCCGCCCACCGTTAAGGGAATAAAGACTTCCTCGGCGACTTTCTCGACCATATGAATAATCGTATCACGCCCCTCATGCGTGGCTGTGATATCCAGAAAACAAAGCTCATCCGCGCCCTGTTCATCATAGAGCTTGGCTTGCTCGACCGGATCACCGGCATCAACTATATCGACAAAATTCACGCCCTTGACCACGCGGCCATTATCAACATCAAGGCAAGGTATTATTCGGGTTTTCAGCATTTCTTTAAAATCTTGTATTATGGTATCGTGATATTGTATAAAGGCCTAAAATAATAAGGTAAAGCGGGAAATGTCTGATAGCTTAAAGGAAAAGTTAAAGCTGTGGTTTGAGCCACCTGTTTCTGATGCGAGTCCTATGGATTTAGCTCAAGAAAATATGAAGCTGCAACGTCTAATAGCAAAATCTGCATCGCAAAATAAAGATCTCGCATTTGGATATAAAACGCTAATGGATGCGGCTGCTCTTAATGTGCTGTTATCTCACATATATGAATCAGATATGGCGATACATGAAGGACAAGACCAATATATAAACGTATTACAAAGAGATATCCCGATGCTGCAGGATATAGCTAAGGCTGTAACAAGCTATTCTATCAAAAACAGCAATAGAACAGACGAAAGCCTTGAATCTGCTGCTGGAATATTAATGAGCTATAGCAAGAAAACCGAGACTTTCCAGCAAAAATTTTTAGACACACCAGAAAATGAAGAGCCTTTTAACCTCAGGCGTTTTACAGATCAAATCGAAGGGTTGGTGAATAGAACCAATAATTATAATGAGCTTACCAGTGGGGTACTAAGTTTTATCGGTCAGGAAATATCTTCAGGCTTTACAGCTACAGATAATGAATATGGCGAAGAATTTGTACGATCATGGTTTGAGGTTACTGAAGGACCCAAAACCGTGGAAGAACTGGAACTTTGTTGCATGGCGTATCTGGTTTCCCAAGGTGCCTTTAATATAGATGAGGAGGGCAAGGGTTTTGATGATAAAGAGTACCTATCCATAGAGGATGGTGAAAATGTTGTTGATGCTACCGTAAAACTTTTTTTACATCTGCGGGAAAGTAGAAATGATTTACCTCAAAAATTTTTGACAGACAGATTCAATACTGATTGGATGGCTGTACAGGAATTAGCGCAAGAAGGTTATTCCCTATCCCCTCAACGTCTTTATGGATTGGCAAAACATTATGCAGATCATAATGAAAGCAAATTAATAAATTCCGCCGAACTCTCGGCAAAGCTAAAATACTTATGCGATAACGTAGCTTTGCATACAGCTAGTATAATGATTGTTCCGGGCGATTTTTCACAAGATCAGTATGAGGAAGAATATAAAAATAGCGCGCAAAGAGTTTTAGAAGAGCTTTTAGATATCTCATTTCCTATGCCTCAGGAAGAAGACGTCTTAGAGAGTTTGGAAGCCTTAGGCACTAAAAACCGGAAAAGCCAGAGAGCCTTTGAACGAATTACCGAAATTCTCTCGCAATCACCAGATAATCTTGAAACAACAATTATTCACCATTACCAAGAGAGCGAAGCAATCAGAAAAATGCGTCAGTCGCAATTCAAGGCCAAATGGATACCCGAAGGTGGTGACGGCCCGAAACGTGCTTTCATAAAAGATCTGGCAGTGAATGAAAGTGATAAACTAAAAGCGGTTGGTTTTTCAGATGATGATATTACGGCTATGTCAGAAACAGGAAAGTTACCCGAAAATTGCGGCTGGAATATCGAGCACATTATAGATCGCGAGCATGGTGGTACAAATCATACGCATAATTTTATTTTAATGCCCGAAGACCTTAATTCTGAAAATGATGAGCTTAAGACTTTACAGAAAACTCTTAATCCCGATGCGGATAAAGGAAGCTGGATGATTTCAAGAGTGCCCAAAAAACTGCCCGATGGTACGTATCCAAAGGTTTTTATCCCCGAAAGCGCAAGCCAGAATAACCACGAACCCGTCGCAGAGCAGGAAATACCTGAAATTACGCTTCATTAGGACAGAAGCCGTTAAATCCAAGTCGAAAATTTGGGGCTACTCCGATAAAGGAGCAATATCTATTGATAATTTAAAATAATTGCCTGAACTCAACGTGTTTGCTATAAAAACTTATGAAAATATGGGAAACAAATTCAGAAAATGGGCAGTGCGAAGAAATAGCAAAGGGCAGCTTTGCAATCTCGTCGCCTGTGATTATCGCACTGCCAGGTGTAATTGTGACAACGGATGCTGTTCCTGAGGATATGCGTAATTCTGGACACATGAAAGATTTCGTCCAAAAAGTTTCCGAATTTTCAGATCTGCATCCTGATACTTACGGTGGAGCGGATGAAAAGTTGATCTCTCGTTTTCTTAAAATCACCAAGGGTATTTTGGGTGATGATGCTATACTGGACCCGTCCGCAGGACATTCGTCTACAGTCAGGTATCTTGGTATTTCGACCAGAAATCCAGAAGAAAACCTAAAAAATTTATATGCATTAAATGATAATCCCAATGAGTTCTATTCAGAGCAAGCCGAAGAAATCGTAGATGCTATCTTTACAGACCTAGTCTCCACAGGCGGTAAAAAACTGCCCATGGCGGAACTCAATAGAAATCTGGGCTACGTCAATTTTTTTGCGCTTAGTTCAGGCACAACTCTGGGCAAAGAACTGGAAAATGCCTTGGATGATAAAATGCGCTCTCTTGGATATAATGATGATGAGAGGCACGAAGCGATGGGGCAAGTTTCTTTTTTAGGAATTGGCAATGTTGTTCGTACAGATATCACGCATAATAAGTTCCGCAATGTTTATATAGAAGGCTCTGTCGACTTAATGGCAGACGCTTTTAATAAATTCAGACAGGTTCCACCTTTTGGCCACGAAGGGTTTTCTACCGAACATATTGACGGTAATGCTGTTAAACTATGGGCGGATGTGCCGGATCAGGTTACATTCCTTCAAACAACAGATCAGGGAGAGACAAGGCAAAAAACAGTAAGTGATCCGACACGCCATAATATGGCTGTGATTACAGCCAGAGGCATTGACAGGCCAGATGGCAATATTTTGCCAATAATTGTTGAAAATGTAATGCGTAACATGGTTGCCAATAAAACACGTCGTGCTATTGATCTTCTGCGCACTGCAGGGGCTCTGGATGAAGTAAAAACCTCTGATCAGTTGGACGTTCATCAGTCTATAGAGACAATTGTTGAAAATCATAAGATGGCTATCGATAATAGTTACCGCCAATCAAAAGAATACCAAGCTATTTCAGAACATTATGGTGATAGAACGGCCAAGAGGAGCGGCGTGCCGTTGATGAACCACATCCATGAAGGCGTCAGGGTTTTACAATTGATCGGATCTTCCGATGATGCAATCAAAGCCTTTTGTCTACATCCTGTATTGCAGGATAATAACGATCTTGCAGAAAATTTCCGTTTGGTTCGTGAGCATGATCCGCGCATTGTTGCTTTGGCAATGGAATATAGAAATGCTGCGAATGAATATCTTAGATCCCGCAGGTTTATACCAAACGTTATGACAGATATAGCGGCCAGCCCGTTGCGCGAAGTAAATGAAATGCTCGTGGCAGACAAAATACAAAACTATAAAGACTTCATGCACTATCACCGTCAAACACACGAAGCAAGCAATGAGCTTTACCAGTATTTCAAAAATTGGTTTGATAAGTTGGGAATTGATGAAGAAATATTCCGCAGGCTTGAAGCTGATAGCAGTGTATTGCCTGAAGATTTAATCATGAATGTAGAAGTGAATGTTAACACGAACCCCGATCATTATTTGACACCAATTTCAAGAAATGATGCAAAGCTTTCAAAAATTATTGCTACCCTATGGGACAGTCTCAAAAATCAATCCGAAACAGATGAGTATATCGGTGATTTTGCATTAACACCTGAATTAAAAAGTAATTTTAATCCATCTCACTTACGCGAAGCTGCTGTTTTGATACCTGTAATTCTGGATGAAAATTCCAAACCACATATTCTTTTAACTAAACGCCCGGAACATATGCGCAGACATAAGGGTGAATGGGTTTTTCCAGGTGGAAAAATGGATAAAACAGACCATAATAAGACCATGACGGCCCTCAGAGAATCTTCAGAAGAGATTGGTTTGGATGCTAGGCAGGTTTTTATTATCGGACAGTTACCCGATTATCATGTGCGTTCAGGCTTTAATGTGACACCTGTCATTGGTATCGTCCGTGAAGATATAGATTATATCCTTAACCCTGATGAGGTTGAGCGTATTATGACTGTTCCGATGGAGGCGTTTTTTATGGACAATAATGCATCGAATATTGTTCAGAAGACGTTCAATGGTCAAACCATTAATCTGCACAGCTTTTATTATGATGGCGAGGAAATTACAGGAGCCACTGCTGGAATGATTGCGCAGCTTCAGACAGTATTATCTAATGATAATGCACCATCAACAGCAGAATTATATAGTCGTCCTGAAGAAAAACTATAAACTGGGGTTCTTATCATCATCCGTTATATCTGTATAAGGCGTCACAATATCTTTGTTTGACTGGCTTCCATCCGCCGGAAGCCAAACACCAGGCTTGGCATCTTCGCCGCCAAGTTCTTTTGCTCTGTCTATATTTTCTTGTGGCTCGCCTTGGTGCTCACGCTTGATATCGTTAAAATTTGCCTGACATGCTCTCCATTCATTTCTAAGAGCTTGAAGGCCTGTTTTAATGACCCCAGATAGTGTCGACAAGAGACTTGTCTCCCCTAATGGCTTATTAATATCTTTCATAATGTACCCCTTAAATTATTCTTTATTATCATACGCCCTCTAATCCTGGCACAGGAGAGTCCTGCGTGGCAATTTTTTGAACCTTATCGGCAAGCTCCAGCGTTCCACCGGATTGGTGGTTTAGCTCGGTAAGGTAGAGGGCTTCTTGCTGTCCGATAGAGGCATTAACCTCATCGGAATTATTCGGGTTTTGCCAAAAAACATCTTTGCCAAGCCCATCGAGTACAATCATATTATCCAGCACAGCGTCACTGGCATTCTTCGGTAAAATATCTTTGGCCCACGCCACATTCGGATAAACAAGGATCGTCTCGACATTCCGGTCTTGTAAAATAGCGCCCAGAGAGTCCTCTGGCGGGAATTCGGGAATATCTTCATGGGCTGATGTCCCGATCAAATGGGCAAGCCCATATGGCACGATATAGACATCTATATCACTGTTTTCTATGTTCTTCTCGATATTATTGGCAATGCCGTGATTGCGCAGGCGCATCTCTGTTGCATCCATACCAGTTTCATCACTGGCTGGAATCTTCTGGCCGGCCAATTCAGGGTCTACTTCATTGATCAAGGCTTTTGTCTCGGGATCATCAGGATCAAGATATCCATCACCATCCATTGAAATAGCATTATTTAGCTCCAGCGTATGAACGGGAATATCATGCGTGTCACAATAGGCCATCACATTATGCCGCGTAAGGGGCGCGGCTTGCTGGTGACCATGTTCAAGATAGGCCTTTTTCAGGGCGTTGCCATCAGGGTCTTTTTCTGCAATCACGCCCTCCAGCATGTTATGCGAGCGCTCTAACCCATGCCCGATTTTTATGCTCGGGTCACGTTCCCGCAAAGCCTGCATCAGGAATTGTGGCAATATTACCTGTGAACCAACAGCATGCGCTTCACCAGTAATGACAACAACGGGCTTGCCTGTCTCTTCTTTGCGGCGCAGGATTATATCGGCAAGGCTCTCTGTCCCGCTGCGCATATCAGCAGAATTATCACCATTGGATACCACGCCAATATGGCGACCCAAAGTCTCGGCAATAGCATTTATATTCGCGTGTCCGGCACATTGGGTAAAAGGCTCTGTAATTTTGGAATTCTGGTCTAACGCCATATTATCATCCCGCTTTTTTATAGATAATACGTCTTTTACACAAAAATCGCAATTTTTAAGGTGCGTGTATCATTCGTCAAATCTTATCAAGATCAAAAGAGGGAGGAGCGGAACTCTCGCAGGGTTCTACTTTTGCATTTTTCCAACGTGGATCGAGCGTATGCGGCATCATCATATTAAACAGATCTTCGGGCTTATTGATAATCGCTACGGCTTCCTGCCCCATTCTTGTCGAGATCAAATATCGTGCCGCGCCGGTATTGCCCCCCATGGCAATGCACTCCACATTATAACCAAGTTCTTCCTGAATATTCTCGCCAAACATCATGTCTTTTCTGCTATCACCAACCACCCATATTGTAGCATTTGGCGGGATGGCTTTCCCCTTTTGCTCTAATTCCTGCAAGATATCCTTCATAATATCAGGGTGAGGCTTTCTTTTGCCGTTCAGAGTTTCTTTAAACCGCGTGGCATCTAAATGTGGTTGCAAATCGTGTAGCCTCAGGAACACGCTTCCGATAGCATCGTGCGAATTATGACTGACTAAAACGTTTATAATGTCATTATTCGAATAAAATGATAGAGCATTATCTGATCCTGCACGGTTTTTGGTAATGGGGGATATTATGCTTTTCTTCATATCATCGCCAAGGTGCAGGCCCGGCACGACAAGATTTTTGAACGATTTGCATAGTTGATAGGCTCTTTCCGATAGCTCCAGCACTTTTCTGGCCCTGGATTCATGTTCCTCTGCAACCAGCTTTCCTGCTTTTGCACTTGTCAAAGTGCCATCCATATCCCAGACAATCAAACTGGGAACCGGAAGCCATAACTGCGCAGCATTAAAATTTTCTGTATGTTCACTCATAAGCCCGCTTTATCAACAATAATGTTATCTTCCCATTATATACCTTAA
The DNA here is from genome assembly GCA_002320665.1 of Micavibrio sp. UBA1672. GTDB lineage: Bacteria > Pseudomonadota > Alphaproteobacteria > Micavibrionales > Micavibrionaceae > UBA1672. The sequence continues at coordinate 82,386 of DCKO01000041.1, read as the reverse complement.
ATATACTTATAATATATGAAAAATGCCTGCCATAGCAATTTCTATTACCCGCATACTAAGTAACGTCTTTATAAACTGATAACCGGAGAAAGCTCATTCTTGCTTTCAGGTTTGACAACACGGGTGACAGGAGGAAAAAATTTAGCAGAGTTTTTTAAATCTTCCGGTACAGCAAAATTTCCTTCACTTTCACCATAACCATTTCTGGCAACATTATTTTTATGATCGTTGTAATAAGACATACGATGTTCACCATCGCTACTGCGATTATAGGTTAGAAAAAGAGCGCGGCGCATATCTTCTGTCTGGTTAGGAGCTGATCGATGCAACATTAAATTCGAGAAAAACAGGGCGTCGCCGGCTTCTAATTCTATTGGCGTCCAGATCGCATCTTCCGGAATTTCTTCTGTTGCAAAATCCCCGTTTTCATTGACAACAGGTAGGTTAAATTTATGAGACCCTAACACAACCTCAATGCAGCCATTCTCTTTTCTCATCGGATCAAGGGCAATTGCAACGGCAACCATATCTTCGGGGTAGTCCATATGATAGGCATGATCATGGTGAGGGCCAAAGCCTTTATGACCTGGTATTTTATATACTAACTTGTCTTTAAACAGGATCGCAGGTTCATCAAAAAGGGCGCTCAATATGGATGAGGTGTCATCTTGATAAACGGCCTTGGCATAAGTTTCAGAAATATCGGCGACAGGATCAAATTTGCTAAGGACGGCTTGCCCGTCTCTTTCCCACATTTCAGTTCGCAAATTATCACGCGCAACCAAGCCTGATTGAACCAGAGCCATAGACTCTTCGGTCATACTTTGTATCTCTGTAGGTAAAAAAAGAGACTTTACAACAAAGCATCCATCTCTTTCATAGGCCTGTTTATACGCATCAATATTCATGTATTATCCCGCTTTACGGGGGACTTATACAAGCTTTATCCGCCGGATGCAACTTTCAGAGCTTCTTCGGGATTAACACGGCCATCATACAGGGCTTTGCCGACGATTACGCCGTTAATGCCATATTCTGCAGCCTCACGTACGAGCTTGATATCTTCGGTCGATCCAACCCCGCCAGAGGCAATCACAGGAATAGATATTTTTTGCGCCAGCGCAATCGTGGAGACAATATTAACGCCTTGGCCTGTACCATCGCGGTCAATATCCGTATAGATAATCGCGCTTACGCCCACATCTTCGAATTTCATCGCCAGCTCGGTTGCGGCCATGTCCGAGGTCTCGGCCCAGCCCTCAACAGCGACATTACCATGACGTGCATCAATCCCCACAACAATCTGATCAGGGAACAACCCGCAAGCCTCTATCACCAAGTCAGGATTGCGCAAGGCCACCGTTCCTAAAATCACGCGGCTAACCCCCTCCGCCAGCCATTTCTCGATTTGCGCAATAGAGCGTATCCCGCCGCCAAGCTGCACGGGAATATCAACGGTTTTGATGATATTGCGCACGGCCCGTGCGTTGGCAGGCGCGCCATTAATCGCACCATCCAGATCAACCACATGAATCCATGAAAACCCGTGCTTGGCCCATTCCAGAGCCTGTGAAGGCGGGTCTTCGTTATAAATTGTGGCTTTATTCATATCCCCTTTATAAAGGCGCACACATTGCCCGTCTTTTAAATCAATGGCAGGGTAAATGATCATCGGTTTTTCTTCCACTCTCAATGCGTTAAGGCCAAAGCGACTATAACAGCGGAGATCATCGCGTTAAAGAGAAATTATAAGTTTGTGTTTACTATTGTCATTATGTCATTATAAGGGAAAATAAAGGCAAAACAGGGTTGTAAATGGAATTTTCCGAAGAAGAATTAGATATTTTGCGCAGATCAAACATTACGCCGCAAGAACTCGTTGCCGATGTGATGAAGGGCCAGCAATATCTCAAGACAATCAATACGGTTATGCTGGATATCCCTCCCGAAGAGGTCGTTGCACGGCTTGATCGTCTTGCAGAAGCCGTAGAAGGCACAACAGAAATAGATCAAAAATATAATCAGGCAACAGAATATATTTTCAACCGTGCTTACAAAGAAATAACAGGGCAAGATCCCCATAACCTTGATACAAAAGGGTTCGAAAAGGGAGTGCTGCAATTCCAAGAAAATATGCAGGATAAAGATTTTGTCGGGGCAATCCCAGAACTTGATCATATGAGCCCTAACGAGATGTATTCTCGCGTAGACGCAGCATTTAAAGCCAGTTTTGAAGCAGGAAAACAAGACAGAATTCTGGATGAGCAATATGAAGATCAATTTATATTACAATTACAAGGTGAAATTGCTTCGGCACTGGTCAAGAATTGCGAAGAGGAAAGCTGTAATGCCCGCGATCTGGAAATTAAAAACCTAAGAGAATTATATGAACGCGCACTTGGTGTTGAGGAAGAGGGTATTCCGCCATGGGAACAAAAAGAAGTCTATGACGAATTTCTGGGTGCATATACAAAGCTGACCAGAAGCCTCTATGAGGAGACAAAAGAAATGGGTATGGCGCCGGATAATGGGCGTTATCAAAATATCAAGGAAGCCCTTGATAAAGAAATCGGAATTATGCCCGGTGTTTTTCCGAATAAAGCTATTCATTACCACGAACTTGTCGCAGCCGAGGTTAAGGCTTTGTGCGATGAAGCTATTCAAAATCAGGATGTATTCCAGAAATACGGCCTGTATACGGATGCTCTGGAGGTCATGAATCATAATGAATACCAGCATGTTTTTAAGCTTGATAGGGAACTGGTCGGACAAATGTCAGGATATTACAGAGATTTCATAAAAATACAGCAAGCCGAGGCCTATGATGAATTATTCCCCTCGCCGGAAATAACAGATCAAGATACACCAGAAAAAGTCGAGGTCGATGCAGGCGCCAAAAATTCTGGGGAACCTGAAAACACAATACAAAATGACGAACCTGTAACGCAGCCTGTAACAAAAGCCGGAACAGGAATGACAGCATAAGTTTGTATTTATTAATATATATATGTCATTATAAGGCATAAGAAAAAGAAGATGCGGGATAAATAATGGAATTAACTGACGATCAAAGACAAACATTACATGATGCGGGCATTTATCCAGATGATCTGGAGCGTGATCTTGCCGAGCTTCTAACTTTGATAAAAGAAACCGATAACCATTTTTCCGATTTCACAGCAGATAATGCCCGTGAGAAATTCGAAGGCTTTGTTGACAAATATGAGCGCGTTACCGAATTAAGTGAAAAATATGTTAATCCGGCGACAGAAGAAATTCTGGACGCAGCCTATAAAGAGGAAACAGGAGAAAGTCTAGATGATCTTGAATTGGAAAGGTTAGAAGAAGATCTCGAGGCGATTAATGAGCGCCTTGAGGACGATCCTGAATTTGCCGAGGCTGTAGAGGCCAATCTTGCTGATTATGGGGAAGAATTTAGCCGTAGGTTTGATGAGCTTGAAGCCCGAAATGAGGCCAGAGACGAATTGAATGAAACTCTGGAGGAAGAAAGAGAAGCCCGTGCGAATACTATCACAATAAATATGATTGGCGATGGATTACGTAAAGATTGTAATATTGATGAATGCACTGATCAGGAAAAAGAATTACAAAAATTACAGGAATTATCAGACCGTACAGAGTATCTCGAAGATGAAAATCTTCCACCCGAGGACAAAATCGCAATCTACGAGGAATATCTGGAAACCTATCAACGGGTTGTAAATAGCTATTCTCTGGAGGACGATGAAGAAACACCAGAGGATAAACGTTTTGAACTGGTGAAAACAGAAGTCGACAGGCTCATCGGAATTCCGCCAGAAGGCCTCGTCAATAAAGGGGCACATTATCTGGAGTTGCTTGCAGATCAAGTAAGTACTTTGGTAGAAAAAGCCGAGCATGGAGAAGATCTGAGTGATGATGAACGCTACCAGCTTTATTCCGAAGCCTATGAATTACTGACAGAGGACAAATATTCCAGTGTTTTTCCTATCGATCAGGAATATCTCGAAAATATTTCCGGTTATACGGCTGATCATCTTCGAGATCGCATGGATTACCATTATGATTCCCTAACGGATGATGAGCAATTACAAAAAAATACAGAATATGTGAAAGAAGTTCTTTCCAAAATGGGGCTGCCGGGTAATTCAGCAAATGATGAGCCCCGCACGCCGGATCAGGGAGCGCAAGCCCCCGCATCAGGCATGAAATTCAACTAAAAATTATTACCATAAAAGGTTGCATTTTTTCACTGTCATCCTTAAAAAGAGCATCGCTAAATAATAATCACAAGGGTTTGAAAATCAAATGGGTAGAAACAGCGCCACTTATGCCTTTAATTTGCATGATGGAGAATTCGAAGACAAACTTCAGGAACTCCATGCCATCGTCAGAAATTTCAAGAAAAACTTACCGGATGAAGATCGCCCCGAGCGTTTTGTCACAAGTCAAAATACGACTATAGAAAGTCAATTAGAAGCTTTCCGCGACTTCAACGGGGAAAACGGCAAGGCACATTTTGGTTATCAATTTGTGACTGTAAAAAGTCATGGTTCAAACTTGTCCTTGGAATTCCGTAGCCAGATGAATGAGGCTGTAGAGATTGCTCTGCCGGATGCGCAAGACTATGAAGAAGAAAAACCTGCTGCCAAGCTAAGCTTGGTTCAAGGCCTGTAAGCCTTGAAAAACTTGCAATTTTAAAATAAAATATGCCATAATATTGACGTAAAAAGATAAAATAGCGGGATTATAAAATGGCAGATACTGTCACAGGACAAATTCAAGAAGCATTGGACAAAGATTGTTCAACAGGTCAATGTTCCCAGATTGAACAAGACATTCAGCATTTACAACAATTTAGAGATATAATTCTGGAGCTTGAACACACGGATATTCCTGATAGTGATAGTCCCGATGCGGATAAGCTCGCGCTATACAGAGATTATATGGACACATATCAACGCGTCGTAGAGCATTATTCTGCAGGTGATGACAAAAGTTTTCAGGATGCCAAAAACGAAGTTGGTTTGGCTTTGGGGCTTCCCCCGACAGGCTTACCCGAATTGGGTAGTCATTATCAGGAATTACTCGCTGCCGAGATCAGAGCAATGGTCGAAGAAGCTGATAATAATCCTGACTTATCGGATGAAGAGCGTCTTGAATTATATTCGGATGCGTATATAGCTCTAACAGAAAATCAATATGCCGAGCTTTTCGAGCCAAACGAAATGGATATGAACGTTCTTTCCGCACAAGCTGGTTATTTGCCTCAACAAATTCTGGAACGTATGGAGCCTTTATATCCATCTACAGGAATTGAAGCGGGTGATGACAATACGTATGATCCTGAAATAGATGGCCAGACTGATGCCGAGCAGGGTGATATAGATCCTACAAATACAGATGTGCCCAATAAGGTTGATAATCCCGAGGCAGAAACCTTGATACAAGATGTTAAAAACGCGGTTCTTGGCACGGGCGGCATGCAATAACTGATCATCATCAGAGCTTTAAAACCCCGAAAATCAGGCATCGTTTAAGCCCACCGGATCAAGCAGCTTGGTATAGTAATACCCTTTCAGAACTCTATCATGGACTTTCGCATAATAAGGATGGGTCCCTACACGCTGATAGCCAAGCTTTTCATACAGGGCAATCGCTTTTTCCATCGTCTCGCGAATATCCAGATTTATTACCGCAAAGCCTTCTTTTTTAGCATGGCGCTCTGCCGCTTCAATCAGCATCCGCGCAAGGCCGTGACCGCGTGCCCAAGGCGCTACGAAATTTGTGGTAAGTTGTACGGCAAAACTTTGGGCTTCGTTATTCGCTGGCGGTTTCAGGAGCTGACAAGTACCGCAAATCACATCATCTAGCCGCGCCACAAAAAGCGCCCGCGCAGGCATCGCAACAACGCCCTGCCAGTATCGTTCAAGGATATCGCGGGCCGGTAAGTCCACCCATCCAAAACCCCCACCGCCTTCAATCGCGGCATCAGTCGCATCGCACAGATCATTCAAATCACCAATATTCAAGGATTCAATATGCTCGACAAATGCTTCGGGTGGCATAGGCTTGAGTTTGGTTTGGTCGCTCATGATATGTGCTCCTTTTATGTCTCTTAATTAGGGTATTCGTAAATACCTGCTTAAGGGTTCCATTCCATAAAACGAAAGAGCAATTCAAGGCCGGCTTTGTGGCTCTTCTCCGGATGGAACTGGATACCGATCATATTATCCCGTCCTACGATTGCTGTGATCGGATCTCCGTATTCGCTCATCGCTAATACATGATGATTATACATAGATTCAAACATAAAAGAGTGAACAAAATAGAAATTTTCTGAAGTTTCTGTGCTGCGTAGCACAAAGTGACGGTTGTTTTGTTCGGTGCTATAGGTTGGAAACTCCAATGAATTCCAGCCCATATGCGGAATCTTTAGCGACGGGTCTTTGGGCTTAATCGGAACGACTTCGCCCTCAATCCAGTTAAGCCCTGCATGGCTGCCATGCTCCAGACCCCGCGTCGCCATGAGCTGCATACCCACACAGATGCCAAGGAACGGCTTGCCGTTTTCAAGAACACTTTCTTCCAAGGCTTCAATCATGCCATCAACACTTTGCAAACCTCTCATGCAATCACCAAATGCCCCCTGACCGGGCAAGACAATGCGGCTGGCTTGTCTCAAATCTTCGGGTCTATCGGTAATGAGGATTTCTGCATCAAGCCCGTGTTCTTTAACGACATGCTCGAACGCCTTGGCCGCGGAACGTAAATTCCCCGATCCATAATCAATAATTGCAACGCGCTGTTTTTCCATGGTTTTCTTTATACTGTTATTGCGGGTAATGCAATGTCCAAAACAAAGTGTAAATTGACATATTTTTCATTCCTCTATATACGTGCTGCGCAGATAAAAATAAAACAATAAGAAGGTATAAAAATGATAGAGACTTTGTTACGGGCTGATAAAACTTTCCAAGAGGGTCAAGATAAATTCATAAATGAAGGTAACAACGTTGCAATACCCTTCTTCGAAGAGGCACCGCGGCTTGGGCACCGCAAGGCCACCAACTCTCTGGTTTCTATATATGGATTTTTAAGTAAAGATGAACGCATTGATGAAGCCCAGCGTGATCATTTCCGCGATAGAAAAAACCTAATGGCCCAGTTGAATCAATTCTATGTAATCCGTGATAGGTTTTTGAACGATAGAGCCAATGAGAATGAGCTTTCTTTCGGGTTTCAAGGTCTTGCAGATATTGTCGAAAAAGGCGGCATGGATTTCTCCAATATTTTGCATCAGGCAAAACAATTTCTTGAAGGGTTTAAGTCTGAAGAGTTGCAAGCCGGTGGCATGTTAAATCAATTTGGAACAAAAGCCGTTCAGGAAAGACAGTTTTCTGCCGATACATATCAAAAGCTGGACCAGATTTTGGGTAATGCCATGATGATTGAAACCAAGCGCCGCGCTGTTCATCAAGATCATAGCGTGAGTAAAAATCAACTAACCGATATCTAGGGAATGACAAGCTTGGCATAAATCTTTCCTTTCTTGCTTTTTTCGTGCAGGAAGCTAAGCTCCCTTTCGTAATGTATCAAATAGGTAACAAAAAATGATTGCTTTATATCGCTGGCACGAAACAGATACACAAACCAGAGACCGGATCATGCGCCGCGCGCAAGCTGATATTGATGCGGTATGTGCGCTTGTAAAACCCATCATCGAGGATGTACAGGATAACGGTGATGAGGCTTTGCGCAAATATGCCAAAAAATTCGAAGGCGCGGATGTTACGAATATCAAGGCCTCAGCCGAAGAATTTGACGCGGCTGCCGATGCTCTGGATGAGAATTTAAAAGATGCGATAAGACATTGTGTTAAAAACGTTAAAGCGTTTCACGTGAAACAGATGGAGCGCGTCGAAGACTATTGGCTCGAGGAAATCGAAGACGGTGTTTGGGCCGGAGAGCAAGTTAACCCCCTTGAATCTGTTGGACTTTATGTCCCCAGAGGCAAAGGCGCCTTCCCTTCTGCACTCTATATGCTGGCAATCCCTGCGCAAATTGCGGGCGTGCCCAATATTGCGATTGTTACGCCCCCGACCCCTGATGGCGGCATTGATGCCGCAACCTTGTTCACAGCAAGACTATGCGGCGTTGAGAATGTCTATAAATGCGGTGGCTCGCAGGGCATAGCTGCGCTTGCCTATGGAACTGAGAGCGTGCCAAAGGTCAAAAAGGTTTTAGGGCCAGGCAGTCCTTATGTGGCAGCTGCTAAAAGATTGCTTTCGGATAGACTTGATCCGGGCATGCCTGCCGGCCCGTCAGAATCTATCATCCTTGCCGATAGCAGCGCCGATCCCGATAACACAATTCTAGATATTTTGAATGAAGGCGAGCACGGTATGGATTCTGCTGCCCTTTTGGTCACGCATGATGAAAAGCTCGCCGCTTATGTACAGGAAAACATGCCTGCGGTTATTGAGTCATTGCCTGAGCCACATCAAGGCATATGCAAGCATGTCATGAGTGGTGAAAATGAGAGCTATGGCGGAATTATCTTGACCTCAAGCCTTGAGGAGTCGATTGCATTTTCAAATGATTACGCGCCCGAACACTTGCACCTGAAAGTTCAAAATCCTGATGAGGCTCTTAAAAAACTTAAACATGCCGGAGAAATTTTGATCGGAGAATATACGCCGTCTTCTCTGGGCAATTACGGGATTGGCGTAAACCACGTCCTGCCGACTGGTGGCTGGGCGCATAGCTATTCCTGCACCTCTGTTTGGGATTTCCTGAAAAGAACATCACTATCAAAATGCAACAAAGCCGGATTTGAAGCATTAAAGAACAGCGTATGCACCATGACGGATTATGAAGGCTTCCCCGCCCATGGCGAAGTTCTGCGCAGGCGGAAACTCTAAAACCATTTTATTTCTGCATACCAAAATGCTATGGTCTTGGAAGAATAAACTTTAGCAGATATAGCGGCGGTGAAACATGCCAAAAAAAGCAAAAAATTCATTAGATTCCTTAGCGCAGGCTTCTCAAAGTATTGTCGATTTCTCGGGCCATGGCGCCTCTCTTGGTGCGGCCGGATATCGCGAAGCCAGTGACCATCCCGATAACTGCGAATTCCTGAGCGAGCCAGGACAAGGAATTTCGGTTAATCCTCAAAAAGGTTTTGAATCTATCCTGATTGGGGCGGCTTGGGATAATATCCGCGTTGAAAATTCTGGCCTTTTCGGGCGCTGGTTTAAAAAAGTTACGAAAATCGGAGTCGATCTTGATATTGGATGTTTATACGAAATGAAAGACGGCACACGCGGCGCAATCCAGTCTTTTGGTGAAAAATTCGGTGATTACAACAAACCTCCCTATATTGCCTTATCCGGCGATGAGCGCACAGGCGATAAAGAGGGCCACGATGAATATTTGCTCGTCAATGGCAAGCACTGGGACGAGATTAAACGCATTCTGGTTTATATTTATATCTATAAAGGCGCGCCCAGCTGGTCGGAGATCAAGCCGCAAGTCGTGGTTGATGTGCCGGGTGAAAATGATTTTTATGTTACGCTGAATGCGCATGATGATACCCTTGAGCTTTGCGCTATTGCCGAGCTGGAAAGTAAGCGCGGCGGGATAATCATGACAAACCGCACCGAATACTTTCCGGGCCATGAGGAAATGGACCGCGCTTTCGGCTATGGTCTGGAATGGGCGGATGGCAAAAAACGCCCAGCTTAAAAAGAGTATAACGCTTTAAACACGGATTGATCCGGGAACAATAAAACCATGACCGAATTATCATTATACGAAGCCTTTATTCTCGCAATCGGGGCGCTGCTCCTTGGCATAATTATGCTGGTGCGCGGTGGTGATCAGACCATTGATGCCGCGGTTTATATGGCAGATCGTTACGGCGTATCACCATTGGTTGTCGGTTTTACGATTTTGGCTTTTGGGACATCGCTACCTGAGCTGGTCATCTCTGTTTTTGCAAACTTGCAAGACTCTGCAGGTATCGCCATTGGTAACGTTATCGGCTCTAATATTGCTAATGTCCTGCTGGTGATGGGGGTCGCTGCCATGTTTGTGGTTATGCGGGTCGAAGTTACAAAGGGCCTGTATAAGGATCTGGGTTTTATGCTCTTATGCAGTATCGGTCTGGCGGCAATTCTGGTCTATTTCGGCGGAATCAGCCGCTATGCAGGTTTGGGCATGGTTGTATTGCTGGGGATATATGTGTTCTTGCAATATCAGGCTTCCAAGAAAGAAACCATTAATCTGGAAAATGAAGAAATGGAAGTGCCACAATTTGATAGCCCTCGGCAAGCTTACTTATTCCTATTCGTCGGTCTAACGCTTGTGGCTGTTGGTGCCGAGTTTCTGGTGCAAGGCGCAAAAGTAAGCGCAGGCTTGCTGGGCATTCCTGAATCCGTTATCGCACTGAGTATTGTGGCGCTGGGCACATCCTTACCTGAACTCTCGACAAGCATCATCGCAGGGCGCAAAGGCCAGTATGATATGGTGGTCGGAAACATTATTGGCTCGAATGTCTTTAATATTCTGATGATTCTCGGCGTAACCTCAATGATCAAATCCATTGATCCAGGCAGTTTCGATCCGCAACTCGCCGAATTTGATATTTGGGTAATGTTGCTTGTTGCTTCAATATTTGCGTTGATTCTGGTAATATCAAAAAAGATATCCCGCATCACAGGCGCGGTATTTTTATTGGCTTATGTGGCCTACACGGCTTATATATATGCGGTGAATCTGGTATAATTTAACTGCATGATTGCTATGGAAGAGGAAAATTATGGCTGATATTTTTGATGATATTCCCGAAAATGTTGATATTAAGGTTAGTAACAATAGAGCCGTAAAAGGCGATGATGTTAATCTGACTGCCAAAGATCCGACCATGACTCATCTCGTTGTCGGTGTAGGCTGGGAGCAAAACGCTTTTGAGGGCGATGCGCTGGACGTGGATGTCAGTTGCTTTTTGCTCAATAATAAAGATACCACACGAAAAGATTCTGATTTTATCTTCTATAATAATGAACGTGATGAAGATGAATCTATTGTTCATAACGGCGATAGCCGGACCGGAGCAGGGGATGGTGATGATGAAAGTATCTCGCTGGACCTGAATAAAATCCCCTTTGATATCATGAAAATCATGTTTGTATTTTCCATCTATAAAGGTGATGAAAAGGGGCAGTCCCTTTCCAAGATGCGCGGTGGTTATATCCGCGTCATTAACGCGGCTAATTCTCAGGAAATGCTGCGTTATGATCTGGATGAGGATGTTCAAGGTGTCTTCGACACCGGTATGCTTGTGGCATCACTAAACCGTGAAGGCCCGAAATGGCACTTTACACCGCTGGGCGAGCCGGTCGAGGGCGGCCTCGGGGCAATCGCCACCGGATATGATATTATCGTCCATGGGGGATGATAATTTAATACTGACTTTGAGTTCTAAAGCCTGATGGCGCGTATTACACAAATCAAGCTAAGCGCTTTTCGCTGTTACGACCAGATAGCCCTTGATCACATCGATAAGGATATGATCGTGCTCTATGGCCCGAACGGGGCGGGCAAAACCAACATTCTGGAGGGGCTTTCCCTCTTCGTCCCCGGCCGCGGTTTACGCAGCGCCAAAAGCATTGAAATTCAAAAGAATGGCGCGGATAATCCGTGGGCACTCTCCCTGTCCATGAGCGGTAAATATGGTGACGAGATCAGACTTGGCACAGGCGTCGAAGGCCTCAATGACGGCTCCAAGCGCGATAAGCGCCTTGTGCGCATCAACGGCAAAACCGCTAAGAGCCAAGCCGAACTGGCCGAGCATCTTTCTTGCGTCTGGATTACCCCGCAAATGGATCGGCTCTTCCTTGATTCCGCGCGCGAGCGCCGCAAATTCCTTGACCGTCTGGTCTTTGCCTTTGACCCCGGCCATGCCGGACGGGTCACCCGCTATGAAAATGCACTGGCAAAACGCTCGAAGCTGCTGCGCGATGGGATTACGGATAACTTATGGCTCAAAAGTCTGGAAAGCCAGATTGCCGAAACAGGCGTAGCCATCGCCGCCGCCAGATTAGACTTCACCCAGCGTTTGCAAGCCGCCTGCGCCGCCGCGCCGGATGGGGAATTCCCTCGCGCAAAAATCGCTGTCACAGGATATTTAGAAGAAAACATGGCGGGCAAACCTGCCCTTGAAATCGAAGAAGCCTTTGCCCGCGAACTTGCCGCCAGCCGCCAGCGCGATGCCATCACAGGGGGCGCAGCCTCCGGCGTACATAAAAGCGATCTTGAAGTCGTCTATGCCTCTAAAAATATGCCCGCCAGTCAGTGTTCTACCGGAGAGCAAAAAGCCCTGCTGATCGGGCTGGTGCTGGCGCATGCTCGGCTGATTACGGCAGAAAGGGGCGCACCGCCCTTGCTCCTGCTCGATGAGGTCGCCGCCCATCTGGATGAAAATAGACGCGAAGGCCTATATAAAATCCTTGAGGAACTCGGCGGACAAGTCTGGATGACCGGCACTGACCTTGGTGATTTCGAAAGCCTCGGGGCTAAGGCGCATTTCTTCGAAATCAAAGACCACCGCATCCACCGGAAAGCGGAATTAGCGGTTGTTGGTGAGGTGGGTTGATTATGGTTCTATGGAATTTAGCTTGCTAATTGTCTCATTGACCATATCTAAAATTTCAAGATCGCTTTTTTCTTTATTCTCTATTCCGTTATAAATACGGTACGCTTTTTCACAGTGTAGAATTGCCCGTTCAGGAAAAAAGATAATATTATCTTCATCCGCTAAGGCGTAGCATAGATGGTATTCTGTTTCTTGACTGCCAAGTAATATTGCTTTTTCCCAATATTCTAACGCAAGTTTGGAATCTCTCTCATATCCAAGCCCTTGATTGTAAAGATATCCTAGATTGTTATTTGCTTTAAGTAATAAATCTATGAATTCATCAGGAAAAGGACTCATTTTTAGTATTTCTTTCCATTTTTCTCCTGCTTCTAAGTATTCTTCGTTTCTAAAATGCCTTGTACCAGTTAGAAAAAAACAAAGAGGATGATTTTCATTGTATTGAGTAGCATTTTTAACTGTACATTTTTCTTCGCTTGCTAAAGCGGTGTTGGGAAGAGTCGCTATTGATAAAAACAAAAATAAAATGGGTAATACAAATTTCATAAACTACTCACCCTCAACCGCATCCTCGGCTTCACCCTCCATAGCCTCTTTTTCCGCCTCTTCACGGGCGGCTTTCATGGCCTCATCCTCTAGACAGTCCAGCACCCAGACATCATAAACGGGATGATCCATTGGCGATAAACCCGGCGAGGACGCAAACATCCAGCCACTAAACACCCATTCGGAGTCTTTGCCGTCTTCCGCTTCCCAGATTTGCAGGAAGGCCGCGGATTCGGGCTGATCGATGGGGGAGGATTTCTTGCACGATTGCACCTTGACGTATAGCGGGCCGAAATTCATCGTCTCTCCGACTATGGCCTCAAAGGTCGTGTTGCGCGCCGTAACCTTATCCAGATAACGCAGCTTCGCAACCGGATATTCAGTCATCTCGGAAGCTTGCGCACGGGCATCAGTAAAGGGAAGAGCGACCAAACCGCCAAGGGCACATAGCCCGATTAATAAAGTTTTATTCCGCGTTATCATCATCATCATTTTGCATGCTGAATATGAATTGTCCCAAAAGCTGCTCAAGATTTTGCGGGGCTTGGGTGTATTCTATGCGATCACCATTTTCCAGCAATTCTTCTTCTGCGCCCGGTTCAAGGGCAAGCAATGTGCCCCCCAACAGGCTCTTGCTGGTGATCAGGGCTGCTGTATCAGTGGGAAGCTCATACCCGTTTTTAACGTAAATATGAACACGCGCCAGATAAGTCTGGGGCAACAATTCCACATCCAGAACATGACCGACTTTTACGCCGCTGATCTGGACATCATCACCGGCTGCCAAACCGCCAATGCCAGAGAAATCAGCCATCACCACATATCCGTCCGAGGCGCTGACATTCGCGGATTTCAGGCTATAGGCCAGAAACAATCCGGCAACAACAATAACCACAGCCCCTAATATAGTCTCGGTGACGCTTCTCTTCATGACGATTTAATCCTCAAACAATAATTCTATAAGTCCTTTTCAGACTTATACAAAATCAACTTATGTGTAAATCTTTCTTTGGCCTTATTCCGAAGGCATCCACGCTTCATAATCACCCGTGGCTTTATCGCGCTGCCCGCCTTTCAGAAGGTGACCAGGTGGACGATAAGCCGCCGTCGTGCCTGTCAAATTAGGCTGGTGCGGTTTTTGCCATGGGCGGCGACAGGATTCCCCGTCTGCACTTGGCACGATATCTGTTTGGTGATGCAGCCATCCATGCCATTCCGGCGGCACGTTGCTTGGCTCGGGCTTGCCCTTATAAATCACCCAGCGGCGCGTACGCTTGTAACCGCGGATCGGCGCAGCCTCATAATAGCGATTACCCAGATAATCCGCGCCAATCTTTTTCTTGCGCGTGAACATCGTGAAGGTCTTGATATGTGCGGGCGATAAAACGCCTAAAAAACTTAAAAAGCCCATTTTAATCCTTAGTAATAAATCCGTTCGTAAATGACTTTACAGACAGGGCGGATTATGGCAGAGGAAAAGGCACTCGTAAACGCTAAAAAGGGATTAAAAACATGGATATTGCCTCGAAACTCGAAGAACTGGGTTTTTCATTGCCAGCCGTTGCCGCACCAGCGGCAAATTACGTGCCTTATGTGGTTTCCGGCAATATGGTTTATGTCTCGGGCCAAATCCCTTTCCTCAACGGTGAGAAAATGCATCTGGGCCGCGTCGGCGAAGACCTTTCAACCGAGCAAGGCGTTGAAGCTGCGCAGGCTTGTGCCCTGAATATTCTGGCGCAGGTCAATGAAGCCGTTGGCGGTGATTTCTCGAAAGTGAAACGCTGTGTGAAGCTGGGTGGGTTTGTTAATTCTACGCCCGAATTCACCGATCAGCCTGTGGTGATTAATGGTGCATCAAATCTGATCGCTGATGCGCTGGGCGACGCCGGAAAACATGCACGCTTTGCCGTTAGCGCGCCAAGCCTGCCCTTAGGTGTAGCCGTCGAGATCGATGCGGTTTTTGAGATTGAAGTATGAGCGGAAAAGCAAAAGACAAAAAAGAGTATTTCCCTTTTTTATTACTGGGGCTTTTGGTCGTTGGCATGCTTCCATGGCTGGTATTTGATGCAAATTATGCGCTGCGCACAGATGTCGCATGGCATGTTTTATCCTCTAGCCGCTTTATCGAGGGTGGCACAATGTCACAGGATTTTTCGGAAACTAATCCTCCGTTAATTATTCTGGTCTATGCTATTCCTGCATTATTATCGGCTATGACGAATATTCCGGTTTATTACTTTCCTTTTTACATGATGCTGATTCTGAATATAGCCTCTGCATTTATGGTCTACAGAATATTGAAAACAGGAAAAATTGCCGATGAAATCCTAAGTGCGGTAATCGGTGCAACCTCGTTTATTGCTATGACCCTGATCACGGCATATGAAACAGGACAAAGAGAACATTTGATTATAACTGGATTATTGCCGTTTTTTCTAGCTCAATACACTATCAGTAAACAAGCTCCGGTTCCAAAAGGTCTATTACATACAGCCCTGATTTTCGGAGGCATATTAATACTTATCAAGCCGCATTATGGGCTTGTACCGACATTGGTTTTTGCCGTTCGGGCATTACAGCGTGGTGTACTGGCGGTTATCAAATCACCGGATTTTATAATACTCTCAATATTAACCGCTTCTTATATTCTCGTATGTCTTACCTTTTTTATGGATTATATCACGCAAATTTTGCCTGATGTCATTGATTTATATGTGCCATACGGTAACAGCCCTGAAGATACAATGATAACAGGTGTAATTTTTACTGTAATCATTGTTGCCTTATCAGTTGGAGCATTTTTTCAAAAAGATAGCAAAAATCTGACAGGCTGGATCTTGTTCGCAGCATTTATATGCCTTGCTCCGCCTTTGGTACAGGGCAAAGGTTTTATTTATCACTTCTTGCCAAGCATGGTTTTAGTGAGCTTGGCTGTCATCATTATGACTTATGAGTTTTTACGAAGTGAAATTAAGCAAAAGGCTATGCCGGCACTATTTGCAATGGGAATGGCTCTGGGGGCAGGATATTTCTGGCACTCTCCAAATCCGGAATTTCCAACACATGAAAATTATGCTCAAAGAGACTTTCCTGAAATGCTAAATAAATATGCACAAGGCGGGCATTTTATCACAGTGATGGATAATATCGGTCTATCTATGCCAAGCGCTTTATATACGACAGCTGATTCAGGCATGCGTCATCCATCTTTGTGGTTCTTAACAGCTTTTGCCCAAGAAAATGCGGATCAAGGTACTGTCCAAGCCAGACTAGGCGCACAGGAATTGTATGAATACAAAGAAAAATATGCCCGTTTGATGGTTGAGGATTTAAGAAAATACAAGCCTGAAATTATCACTGTAACCAAGGTTGAAGAAGGCTGGCCAGAGATTTTCGAGAAATATTATGTTTATGACTTTTTTGAAGAACATGAAGAGCTTCGAGAGGAGTGGAGTCGGTATGAGTTTTTCAAAGAAGTTGTAATCCCCAAAAAAGACTATTTCGGCGGTCTTGATTTTGAAAATGAAAGTGTTTTTACGATCTATAAACGTAAAAGTCGAAATTAGATTGCAATCCCTTAATTTAGTCATTCTATGCCCCCTGATTGCTTAGGCTTTGAGGAAAGAATTCACGAGTCTTAATTTTTTATGAAAATAACGAAAAATTAGTAATTTTATGGGAAACTGTGGGTAAGAGTTATAAAAAGAAAAAAGTGAAGGTGGCTAAAAATGATAACAAGTAACAGCGTTACAAGCGTATATGCATGGCTTGTCGGAGAATCCTCCCTGATTGCTTTGGCCCAGAATAATTTGCTGAGTAATCTGGAGAGAACCCGTAAAGTCAGAACACATACTTTCCTTGCCAATAATGCCCAAAATGAACACGGCATCAGCCGTAATTATGGCGCGGAGCGGTATTATTCATGGGAAGACACAACAATAGATTGCCGGAATTATCCTAATCTGGTCGAAAGTCCAATTCTGGAAGATTTAATCGATACGATTGCAAAATCCAGAAAATTCAAAGCCTTTGAAGATATGATCACAGAGCGCAGTGGCGGCTTAATCAGTTGCACGCCGTTTTACTCTTATCAAAAAGGCGAAGAAAATAAGCGTTATAATATCAAATGTGCTCAAAAATTCGAGGATTTCGATATCATGCGAGTCGGTGTTAAGCTTTCAGCATCCAGCAAGGAAAATTTCGAGCGCGGTCTAGAGGCTATGAAAGACTGGAACTCACCGTTCAAGCCAAAATTCAAACACGCACACGCATAAAATTCCTGCTTGAAAGCACTATGGTTGTTTTTGACAAAACAAATTTGTCAAATGCAATCATAAATGCTATCCTCAGTTAATATAAAAATAATTGTGATAATTAAGGGGTATAATAATGGCTGAACAAGGTTCGGGAACTGATAATCCACATCCGGCATCAAGCGCTGCTCTTCTTGAGTTACAGCAAACTTTTGAGGGGTTAAAGCTAACTGGAGACCTAGATGCTGGCGTGAGTGCGGTTAATAATGCGGAAGTCAGGGAAATTGACCCGTCTGCCATGCAGCCCGCACAAGTCAGCACACCTGCCCTTGATGCCATGTTTGGAAATGCAACTTCCGGATCAGGAGGCATTGATCATCTTATAGAAGAAATAACAGGGTCTCCATCACAATTGCCCGAACATGAAACAACCAGACTGGTTGCCGAAGCCGATACCCCGCTTTACAAGGCACAATTCGGACAAAACCCGGTAGGCATCACTAATTCTATGCATGTTGCTGTTGATGATAGTTCAGGTCGCTCTATTGCTGGACAAAACCAGAATGAGATCATGCAAAAAGTAGTGATGGGCGGTATTTTGGCTGCTGATCCTGACTCTCATAGTGGTAAGGTAACAATCCTTTATGATCAGGATGTTAATGGCGTTAAATCAGTAGAGGTCGATGTCAAAGCTAATATCGAGACTTATGATAATGGTCGCGAAGTTGTTGAAAAACTTACACTTGAAATTTCAGAAGAGGATATGACCGCCTCGCCAAAACTTGCTAAAATCTTCGGTGAAGATCGCCAGCTTGAGATCAATCCGCTAGTCACAGGGCATAACTCCACAAATCCGTATATTCTGGATTTCAGCAGTGTCGAGCGTGAAAATGGCATCGTTATTATGCCAGGTCCTGCTAATAGCGATCTGGTCAATAAGGCAGTAAGCGGCATGGAAGAGCAGCTCCAGCGTCAATTGGATGCACAAGCCAGTGTAAACCTGAAGGACGATAATACGGCCCAAGCCACTATGCTGACTACCTAAATCCAAGAAAAATATAATTTTAAGATGGTCTGATGATAGTCGTGAAATTGGCTTCTTGTGTTGAGTCTATCCTCAAAGATGCTTCATCTGGCGCGCTTACTTCTTGTTCGCGCATAAAGTCTTGAAGCGCTTTATAGCCTTCTTCTGTCTCGGTTATTTGTTCATAGGTTTCATTGAACTGCTCTTTGGCATCATCCCACTGATTCCACAAAGCTTGAGCATCTCCGGGCGAGGTAGTGTCTTTTGCCTGCATATAAATTCTTTCTGCTTCAATTGCCGGCACTTTTGCGTAAGCCAAAGTCACAACTTCCCAACTAGGGTTTTCCGGCATCTCTTGCATATTAGATGGCAATGCATCAAAAATTTCTTCTTTTTCAATATAATCAGAAACCACATCCATTCTTTCCATCTCTTGCAGCTCTAAATATACATTTTCAATGTCCATTTCGATATCAGCTATACTCCTGTAAACAGGTTCGGGTGCAAGTGGATCATATTCAAGTGAAGTGATTTCTTGGTTTTGCATTGACTGGCCATCTTCTAAGGCGGCCAATTCTGCGTTCAGTTCAACCAGATGTCTGACCTCTTCGGGCATATCAGGTGCGATTTCTTTATGAGATAAAGATTCAGAAAATGCGCTGGTCCGCGCTTCGTGAATTTTATCAAGAAGCGCTTCTGGTGTCAGGTGAGAGGGTTTCAGTTTTTCATAGAGCTCGCTATCGGGATCAATACCGTGTTTTTCTGCCCATGCTCGGTATAATTCTTGTACTACGGCCTCGCCGCCAACCAGTGTCGGATCGCCTGTGGCTTGCAGGGCATGTGCGCCCAAAATTGCCAGATATTCTTCACGCGCATCTTCTGTTATTTCATTATCATCGATACTTTGTTCTAATGTCGCCGCCAGAGCAGAGCCTTCAATTGCAACACCAATAATACCAATAGGCCCCAATATTTTGGTAAGCTTGGTTGCAACCTTACCTAAAGCACGTCCAAAATCCGTCATAACGCGTTTCATATCATCCCAAAAACTACCAGTCTTAGGAGGCTTGCCGCCGCCGCCATCAGGTGGGGTAGGGTTATGAGGTGGTGGATCGGGGTCGTCTGGCCCGTTTGGCGGCTTCTTGCCATTATCTATTTTATCCATGCCATCATTATAGCGTTGTCTGGCATTGCCGTTTTTATTGACATCTTTTGCAAAACGATCTGCAACTTTGCCAACTTCATCTGGCCCTTCTGCTATATTAAGCTTTTGACCATTGGCTTTGGCGTAGGCCCTTGCCGAGTCAACTTTTGATTTCCAGTGTTGCGCACCATCTGTCGGTCTGAAAACAGTGCCCATGTCAGGGTCTTTAGGATTAAATACGACCATGACATTATCTTGCTTATTGTAAAAGATGTAATTATCTCCATCTTTTATAGCCTTCGTGCCTTCTTTATCGAAAAAATCATCTAGATAATCTTTAAGATCTTGCTTGGACTCAATGCCAAGATCTCGCCCGTAAGACGAATCGGTAAATTCATTAACACCATTGGCAGTACCACGAACGTGTCTGTCATAGGAGTGACCATGACTGATAAGTGTTTCTATTCCATCTCTTGTTGCTTGTCTATTTGCCATTCAAACCCGTTTTTATTGTCTTCCGCTTAATACGGCCCTTCTTCAATCCCGAAAGCCTGATTATGAATACGACCAAGCGCTTCGTTCATTTTTGTGTATTCAGCTTGATCTAGGTGTTCTTCAATATATGTCTTGCTTAATGATAAATATTCTACGACATCATGTAGTTGTCTGAGTTGGGTATTGGTAACTGTCACATGCCCATCTTGCGTATTTAAGGATAAATGCTCCAGCAATTTCTCTGCATCTGCCTTTTCCATGCCTCTCCCTGCATAAGTGGACAGTGGTAAGACACTATCACGCTCTATAGCGGCCTGAACAAAACGCTGAAGCTTCTGGGAATCATCGGGCTGAATATTTAATTCTACCTGATCATCGCTAAGTCGATTAAAATGCATGACTGAACCTGATAAACCCATGTGATCACACCTTAATTATTATTTTTTATATGCACTATATTATATCATTACTTTAGTACAAACTTGCTTAATACAATCTAACACCTTTCAATGCAAATATGCAAACTTTTAAAAGTCTGCATTTACCCCTTAAACCCTTGTGCAACAAGATATTGCTCCGCGCTTTCTTTTCGGCTGGCTGGGGGTTTGATATGCTTGATGGTCTTGAAATTATTTTTCATATCCTTGAGTAGTGTATCCTGCGCGCCGCCTTGGAACACTTTGGCCACAAAAGCCCCCTCGGGTTTCAAAACCTCAATGGCAAAATAATAGGCAGCCTCAACCACCGCCATAATCCGCAAATGATCTGTTTGCTTATGGCCTATGGTATTCGGCGCCATATCGGAAAGCACAACATCAACCAAATTACCCTCTTCCAGCATTTCTTTGAGCTTATCGGGGGCTGCATCTTCCATGAAGTCCATTTGGATAAAATCGACTTCGGGTAAGGGTTCGATTTCCAGCAAATCCAGAGCGATAATCTTACATTTCTTCTTGGCGGCAACCTGACACCACCCACCTGGTGCTGCGCCAAGATCAATCACCGTCATACCGGATTTAAGCAAACCAAGCTTTTCGTCCATCTCCTTGAGCTTAAAGGCAGCACGTCCCCGATAGCCATGTTTCTCGGCCTCTGCAACATAAGGATCATTAAGCTGGCGCTTGAGCCATCTCGTCGAGGAATTTTTTCTCCCCTTGGCGGTCCGGACCTTTGTCTTTGGCTTGTTTCTGGACATGATATGTGCCTTTTCCCGTGTTTTTCTCGAATTAAAATATCATAAGGATCATAGAGCTGAAAAATGCCATGAAAAACAACCCTAAACAGGCCGCCATAAAGACGACGCCTTTTGTATTAGGAGAGAAATGTGCAAGAAGCAGAAATATGATGTAAAATGTAGAATAAACAATAAGGCCACGCGCATGAACACCAATACCCCAAACACCCATAATTCCGTTTTCATAGCCACCATAGCCCATAATCTCGACTTGCAGGCGCATCATAATCATGCTTCCGATAACAAATCCCATCGCCCACCAGCGATGTTGCTTATGGACAAGAAAAAAGACGATTGGCAGCCACAAAATATCGGCCCAGAGATAGATATTATTCAACATGTAGGGTAGTTTAAGGCATGATTCGTTTGAAAGACAATATCAAAACACTTTTTTTGGCTTTTATGCTTGTTTGCATGGTCTTTCCGGCGTTTGCACAAGGCCGCCCTGCCCTTAATATTATCCGTGACGAGGAAATCGAGTCCGTTATTCGGGAATGGACATCACCCATATTCGAAGCTGCCGGATTAGACCCGAAGGCAGTTAATATCATTCTGGTGCAAAATAATGCATTAAATGCCTTCGTGGCGGGCGGCTCAAACATCTTTATCTATACCGGCTTGATCGAAGCCACGGATAATCCCGGTGAACTGATCGGAGTTATTGCCCATGAAACTGGGCACATAAGCGGCGGGCATCTGATCAAAACCCGTGATGCCTTGGAACGCGCATCTTATGAGAGTATTTTGGGCACAATCCTTGGGGTCGGTGCTGCCATTGCCACAGGAGATTCCGGCGCGGCGACGGCGATTGCCGCTGGGTCAAATTCTGTAGCACAGCGCCGCTTTCTGGCCCATAGCCGCGTGCAGGAATCCAGCGCCGACCAAGCAGCTTTGACCTATATGCAAAAGGCAAAAATGAACCCTTCCGGCTTATCAAGTTTTATGGATAAGCTTAAGGCCGAAATTTACCGCCCCTATGATCAACAAAGCGAATATGTGCTAACCCACCCTTTGGTAGAAAACCGGATCACAGCCCTCAATGAACGCATTGAGGAATCACCTTATAAAGCCCAACCTTTTCCTGAAAAATGGAAGAAACAGCATGCTTTGATCAAGGCAAAACTAATGGGTTTTATCAATCCCGAGCAAGTTTCATGGACATATGATTTGACCGATAGATCCACAGCAGCCTATTACGCAAAAACTATAGCATCATATCGAATGAATTTAGTGGAAGAAGCAATAGATCTGGCAAGTAATCTTGTGAAATCCCATCCACAGAACCCCTATTTCCACGAACTTAAAGGACAAATCCTTTTTGAGTTCGGGCGCGTGCAGGAATCTGTACCCAGTTACCAGAAAGCCGTTGAGCTATTACCGGATTCCGGCCTGATCCGTATTGCTTTGGCGCATGCTCTAATTGAATCGGGCAGCGATCCGCAAACCCTGAGGGGTGCAATTAAACATCTGGAGTTTGCGATTAAGGATGAGCCGCGCTCTAGCCGTATTCACCGCCTTTTAGCCACGGCCTATGGACGATTGAATGATGATACAATGGCGAAGCTGCATCTGGCTGAAGAGGCTGTACTACAGCGCCGTTACGACTATGCCAAAGCCACGGCAAGCACGATTTTACAAAGTGAAAAACAGGGCAGTGTCATTTGGACAAGGGCGCAAGATATTATCTCATTTATTGATAAGCAAAAAACCTGATTTAGAATTTTTCCATAATGATTGTATCTTTTGGCGGGATAGTTCCGAATAAAGCCTTGGAAGAGTTTTTAAATATGCTAAGTATTATTACAGGCGATTTTGATATAAGGAGTTTACGTTTTGAAACAGTCACTGAAATTTTCCAAAAAAGCTTTACTGACGATGGCGCTACTTGGTTCCACCGCTTTGTTTTGTGCCGCTACACCGGTTAAGGCCGAAGAATTAACCGAGGGTCAGAAAAAAGAAATTGAAGAGCTGTTCAAGCAACTCGTTGAAAAACACCCGGGTTTGATCGCAGATTCTGTAACAAACTACTATCGTGAACAAGATCAAAAAGCCAAGGAAAACGCCCAAGGCAAAGTAAAGGAATACTCGGACTTCTATAAGCAGACCAATTTGCCTGTTGCGGGTAATCCCGATGGCGACGTCACGGTCGTCGAATATTTCGATTATAATTGTGGCTATTGTAAAAAAGCGTTTCAGGATATCTCGAAGCTTTTGGAAGAAGACAAAAATATCCGCGTCGTCTTTCAGGAAATGCCGATCCTAAGCCCGTCTTCAAAAAATATGGCGACTATTGCTATGGCGGCACATAAACAAGGCAAATATTTTGAAATGCACACGGCGTTGATGAATTATCGCGGTCCGCAAACCATAGAAGCCTTTATGGGGCTGGCCGGAAAGCAGGGCCTTGATGTCGAGCAACTTAAAAAGGATATTGGCTCCGGGGATATTGATCAGGCAATTCTAAAATCCATGGAAATGGCACGATCTGTGGGTATTACAGGCACGCCAGGCTTCGTCATTGGTGAGCGCATCTATCCGGGCTATATCGGACTTGATGGCCTCAAGAAAGCCATTCAGGAAGTCAGATCTGCCGAATAATAACGTTATTATCGGGAGAAACCCGTGTTTAAAAAAGCGCTGATTTACACAATATTAGGGGTATTGCTCATTGGAATTTCCTATATTTCCTATGAGTTTTACCTTTTCCAAAAAGAGCGTTTTGAAGTTCAGATAACGCAAGACAAATATGTGCAAGGCAACCCGCAAGGGGATTTAACGGTCGTTTATTTCAGCGATTATCAATGTGATTTATGCCGGAATTTTCACCCTGTGTTAACACAGGCTGTGGCGACCGACGGAAAAATTCGTCTCGTGCAGCGTGCAACGGGTAAAGATAATTGGTATATACAAATCATTCGCGCAGTATACGCAGCAGGGGAGCAAGGCAAATTCTTTGAAATGAATGATGCCATCATTACAAACTGGCCTGTCCTGTCAGAGGAAAAGCTATTTGAAGTCGCGCAAGGCGCGGGTATTGATACAGAAAAACTCAGTCGTGACATGACCAGCGCCGAAATCAGCGAGCATATCGCCGAAAATAAAGAATTTTTGAAGATGTGGAATTTACCACGTTTTCCGGCTTTGATCATCGGGAAAAAGAAAATTGTAATGCCCAATGCGCCTCTGACGCAGGAAGAGCTTTTGGATTATTTCGAAGAAGCACGCTCTTTCCTCTGATCATATTCCGGTATAATATGCACCCATGAAAAAGATATTGATCCTCAATGGCCCGAATTTGAACATGCTCGGCAAGCGCGACCCCAAGCAATATGGCAGCATGACTCTGGCCGATATCGAAGCGCTGTGCCGTGATGTTGCCGCCGAATATGATTTTGAAATTGATTTCCGCCAGTCTAATCACGAGGGCGAGCTTGTGGAATGGATTCAGCAAGCCTTGGGTAAATGTGATGCATTGATGATTAATGCCGGAGCTTATACCCACACATCACTGGCGATTCGCGACGCGTTGGAGCTTTTGGAAGTGCCAATCATCGAAGTGCATTTAAGTGACCCGAAAACCCGTGAGGAATTCCGCCATTTTTCCTATATAGAACGCCTTGCCACAGCTACAATTTCAGGCCAAAAAGACCAGAGCTACGTCCTTGCACTGAAAAAACTGGGCGAGATACTTAATTGATTATGGATAAGGGTTGTTTTTGGGCTTTATGTTTAGTATTCAAGCCTCTAGAATAGCGCATTAACAAAAACAAAAAAGTGTAAAAGAACTATGAAAATTGATTCAGATGCCATTCGTGAGCTTGCCGATCTCCTCGAAGAAACAGGCTTAAACGAAGTTGAAATCAGTGAGGGGGACAAGACCTTACGCGTCAGCAAAGGCGGCGGCACAGTGATCGCTGCGCCAGCCGGAGGTGCAGGTATATCTATGCCCTCTGATCCGGCCGCGCCGCAACAAGCCAATATGGATGCGCCTTCATCAGTGGCGACATCCCATCCGGGGGCTGTGACTGCGCCGATGGTTGGTACAATCTACATGCAGCCCGACCCGAATTCTCCGTCTTTTGTGAAAAAGGGCGATAAAGTCAATGCGGGCGATACGCTTGTGATCATTGAGGCCATGAAAGTCATGAACCCGATCAAGGCTGAAAAATCCGGCACCGTCACCCAGATTTTGGCAGAAAACGGCCAGCCAGTAGAATTTGGCGATGTATTGATGGTGATCGAGTAAGCGGGCTTTAATTTATGTTCAAAAAAATACTCATTGCCAATCGTGGAGAAATTGCCCTTCGGATCATCAGAGCATGCCGTGAAATGGGCATCCAGAGCGTTGCCGTGCACTCAACCGCAGATGCCAGCTCTATGGCGGTGCGTCTGGCCGATGAATCAGTATGTATTGGGCCGCCATCGGGTGCGCAAAGCTATTTGAATATCCCTTCTATCCTGACGGCGGCGGCTCTGACGGGGGCTGATGCTATTCACCCAGGTTATGGGTTTCTATCAGAAAATGCGCAATTTGCCCGCATGGTAGAGGAGCATGGCTTTACCTTTATTGGCCCATCTGCCGAGCTGATCGAGAAAATGGGCGATAAAGTCACTGCCAAGCAAACCGTTGCAGCGCTTGGCCTGCCTGTTGTGCCCGGCTCGGAAGGCGGCGTCGAGAGCGCAGAAAGCGGCCTTGCTACAGCCATAGAAATGGGCTTTCCGGTCCTGATCAAGGCGGCAAGTGGTGGTGGCGGTAAGGGGATGCAAGTTGTCCATGCCGCAGAAGACTTCAAAGAGGCCTATAACACAGCGCGCGCCGAAGCCAAGGCTAATTTCGGCGATGATACGGTCTATATTGAAAAATTCCTTGGCAATCCGCGCCATATCGAAATTCAGGTTTTTGCCGACTCCCATGGCAATGCCATTCATTTGGGCGAGCGTGACTGCTCGATCCAGCGCCGTCACCAGAAACTTGTCGAAGAAGGCCCATCCCCCGTCTTGTCCGAAGAACTGCGTGAGGAAATAGGAACGCTTGCGGCTAAGACGGTTGGTAAGCTTGGCTATCTGGGTGCCGGTACGATTGAATTTCTCTATGAGGATGGAAAGTTTTACTTCATGGAGATGAATACGCGCATTCAGGTGGAACATCCTGTCACCGAGATGATCACAGGTGTTGATCTAATCGCCGAGCAAATCCGCGTAGCGGCCGGTGAAGAATTATCCGTGAAAAATAATAATGGCTTCCGTTTCCGCGGTCACGCAATTGAGATCCGGATAAATGCCGAAGACCCTGAAACCTTCATTCCTTCACCCGGTACAATCAAACAATTCCACGCCCCGGGCGGACTTGGCGTGCGCTTCGATAGCGGTATTTACGGCGGCTATTCCATTCCGCCATATTATGATTCCATGATCGGCAAGCTGATTGTCCATGGCCGCAACCGTGATGAATGTATTCGCCGCCTTTTGCGGGCGATCCGTGAAACAGTGGTCGAAGGCGTGAAGACAACATTGCCACTCCATGAATGGATATTGAAGCAGCCTGAATTTATTTCCGGTGATTACACGATTCACTGGCTCGAAAAAAAGCTTGAGGAAAAAGCAAACGCGAAAGGAAAGTAATGAACATTGTCATTATATCCGGATCTCACAGGCAAAACTCTCAATCTTT
This sequence comes from Micavibrio sp. UBA1672, assembly GCA_002320665.1. Taxonomy (GTDB): domain Bacteria; phylum Pseudomonadota; class Alphaproteobacteria; order Micavibrionales; family Micavibrionaceae; genus UBA1672. The sequence continues at coordinate 55,361 of DCKO01000041.1, read as the reverse complement.
AAAAGTCTCTAATTGGCTGGCCGAGCATCTTAAAACCAAAAGCGCAAAAAGCGAGATCATCGATCTATCCGGCAATCCCATTCCCTTTTGGAGTGAAGAGGCGTGGAATGCGGAGTCTGATCTGGCCAAGGAAATGTCGCCATATCTCGAAAAGATCGAAAAGGCAGACGGGCTTATTCTGGTGTCACCGGAATGGCACGGCATGGTGCCTTCGGGCCTTAAGAATTTCCTGCTTTATGTCTCGTCACAACACGCTGCGCATAACCCTTCTTTGCTGGTTGGTGTCTCTGCCTCACGCGGCGGGACGTACCCCATAGCAGAGCTTCGTATGAGCGGCTATAAGAATAACCGCATGGTTTATATCCCTGATCATCTGATCGTCAGCAACTGCGAAAATGTCATGAATGACCCCGCCCTTGATAGTGGCGAAAAGGCAGACCAATACATCAAAAACCGCGCCGATTATTCGCTGAATGTCTTGCTGGCCTATGCCAAGGCACTTAAAACCATGCGTGATGAGCATGATCTACTCAGCAGCGATTATCCTTTCGGCATGTGAAAAAATTCTAAATTCCAAAAACATTATCAGGCCATCTAGGGATGATGCCCTTTTCTAATTCTGTACAAGAACTATTATCAAAAGCTATTTTTTGGAATCCATCAGAATCACTTTGCAAGCTTCCTGTCGTTACAGTCTCCGAGAAAACCGAAAGGATCATATCTGTGCATTGCCAACTTTGACCGAATTTATCATGCCCCAAAATAGTTTTGCTTCCAAATTTGACATTATGCTCTGGGTTGCCGGAATCCTCAAAACTAAATGCAAAATATGACGGGCTGTAATATCCGTATTTTTCACTCAAGACGACAAAGTCTGGATCATCTTCCATTCCGTCAATAACAAAGCCTACGGGGTCTTTTTCAGCTCTCTCTATAATACTGTTTATTTCAGCGGTTATTTTGTCATATTCGATTTGTAATTCAGGCGGTAAGGGCTTTATTTGAGGTTCACTCGAAGTCAGAGCAAGGCTGAAAATACTCGCTAGCCCATAAGTCATGAGTTTTGTTTTGGTTGTATTCTGTTCCAAAATGGTATCCCGCATTATTTTCCCTAATATTAGCACTCAATTTATAAAGCTGTCAAAAAGTTAAACGCACTGTAATACACTGTTATTTCTGCTAAAATACAAAAATGCAGATTGTCCTCACGCCAGAGATTCTCCTAGAAGCCTACAGCCAAGGCCTGTTCCCTATGGCCCGCAGCGGCAGCAGCCCCTATGTTGATTGGTATTGCCCACAAAATAGAGGGCAGCTCTCTATTCCGGCGCTGCATATCCCAAAAAAACTTAAGCGCATGGTCAAAAAGATGGAAATCTCTGGCGCGCCTTATGAAATTCGTATCGATACCGAGTTCGAGGCGGTGATTAAGAATTGCTCCGTGACCGAGGAAGATAGTCCCTTGCGCGCTGAAACGTGGATCAATAAAGAAATCACCGAAGCTTTTTGCGCGCTTTATAAATTAGGCCATGCCCACAGCGTCGAATGCTGGCAGGACGGGCAACTGACCGGCGGGCTTTACGGCTTATCCATGGGCGGCCTGTTTTGCGGCGAAAGCATGTTCTCAACTGCCCCCAATACCAGCAAAGTTGCGTTAGTGCATCTGGCGGCGCGTCTTTGGAAAAAGGGTTATAGCGTGCTCGACACACAATTTGTCAATGATCACCTCTTGCAATTTGGCGCGTATGAAGTCCCGTATGAAAGTTATTTGGAGCAAGTCGAACATGCAACGCTTCAAGAATGTACCTTTAAAGAAGATAATGAGCCAAGCGAGCTGGAATTGGTGAATGAGTATCTGGAAAATCGTGGAGCTTAGCGTACACCCACGCTAAATTTCTTTTCTTTTGAAAAGCCGCCTTTTTGTTTTACTGTGGCCGTAGCGGTGTATGTGCCCTTCATCAATTGTACGTTTCCAATTTTACGCCCAGCAAAATAAAACTGTCGGGCGCGGTTTTTCTCTAAGGTTTCATGGCGCTCGACAAAGAGTTTTCCATCTGGATCAAAGACCTGTAAAGCCACCTGATCTCCCTCTTCCAGATTATAAAACCCCGCCCAGAATACGAAAGCTGCGCTACTGATTGAAATTTCCTCGGGGTTTTCCTCGCCACGTTTAATTGCCTCGAAATCCGGCACCTTGGAACGAAAGCCGCCGTCAAAAATTACAACAGGCTCATATAGAACGGCTTCATCCTTCCACATGGAGTGCTTCATCTTCCCGCAGCCATCCGTGTTCAGCAGTCCCGTAAACGGATCAACGATTCCGCCTTCCCAATGCACACCAAAATGAAGATGCGGAAATTCCGCCATGCCGGACTGCCCGACTTGTCCGATTTTCTGCCCCTGCCGTACCTCTTGCTTGGGCTGAACGACAACGGAATCCTGCTTCAAATGGCAGTAAATCGTCTGGAGGCCATTCCCATGATCAATCAGCACGGCATTGCCGCATTCCTTCCGTGCTTCTTGAATGGATTCAAGGTCTTCCTTGCTTTTGACGTAATCATTTTCACCATCACGAATCCTCAAGACTTTCCCATCCAGTGCCGCAAACACATCTACACCCCGCTTCATTTTATAGGCCGAAGGGATGGCGAAATCTGTACCCTTATGCCCGTCACTGGTTTTTTCTGTGCATTTGAAGTCCTGTAAAGCTCCGTCCTTGGTATCAACATCCACATACTTCACAGGCCAGCAATCTTGTCCCAAATCGCACCCTAATGGTAAAATGAACTTTGGATCTTGCGCATAGGCGAGCGCAGGAAAAAATATAATGATTAAAGTGAGATATACGAGTTTATTTGACATAGTCACCAATTTGCGATTACTGTGAGAAAAGGATAAAACCTCGGGGTTGAAAATGGAAGTAAAAGAGGGAAAAAATCTGGTTTCTTTGAAACAGGCAGCCACACATGGTTTGTCACTAATTTTGATGCTTCCCGAAAACATGCCAATTCTGACTGAAACCTTCAATCAAGATGACCTGAAAGATATAAACTGGCCTGAGATCAAAAACCGTAACAGACGCACAGCCACAACCCATAGCGTAAACCCAACAGCATCATGGTGTATCGCACAGCCTGAAACGTGGTCAGATTTTCAAAATGTGCTGAATGCCTTTATCGATAATCCCGATTATCCGAATGAAAAAATAAATATTGGCTTTGGCAAGCATTACCGCTGTTTAAACGATGTTGTGATTTCTTCCAGCGATCCAGATAAAACCCATGAAAAGGAGACGCGTCTTCGTAAGGAATTAGAGCAAAAGAAGCAAAGTCATCAAGATATGCCGAGTGTCAAAAGTCCGCCTGTCTTATCATCATTCAAAGACGCAAGTGGCAACAGAAACTGGAAAGCCTTTGTAGGTGTTTTGGAAAGAGATACCAATAATTTCTACTGGATCAATAACGCCAAGCAAGCCACACAAATTTCCGGTAATACAGGTGGCCCGCAAGAAAATCTGGGTTTATAAGTACACATGCCAAGACATCCTTACCTAAGCAAACAAGCCGTACAAAGTGGTCAAAACATTGTTTTACGCGCAAATTTTGATCCGGGCTGGGAGCGCCTGCAACGTGAAAACGGCTTTGAGGTTCTACCGCGCTCTGATCTGGCCAAGGAACTCCTCCAGCAGCCCTATGCGCTCGTGGAATGCTATAGCGCCAATGAAATCCTGCAACATGCACGAAACATCAAGCAACGCGCCGAGGATTTATCGGTCTTTGATAATGTCTACGTCAGCGCCCTGCACAGACCCATCCCCTTTGATGAATATTTCGTCGGGATGAAATCGCAGGGCCTAAGCGGGATTTTCAATAAATTCTGCACGCAAATTCACGATGTCCAGTCCTTATTGAATCGCGAGTTTGCCGAAAACTTTCTGGAGCGCCCCGAGGACGGTGTAGAGGAACGCCAATTGCGCGCGCTACATCCGGCAATGTTCATCTTTAAGCCCTCGCAAAATACGCAAAATCAGGTCAGAGGCGAAAACGCCCTGATGATCAGCTCACCCACAAAATACGGGCAGGGTGATCTGGAATATATTCTGGCGCTGGATGTCAAAGACCCGAAAATCAGGGAAGTTCTACGCTCGCCATACGAGAAATTCCTCACCATCACCCCCTATATCAGATGGGAAAAGGCCCAGCAAAGCTTCGATGAATCAACAGACCCGAATGAAACCAAGAAATACTTGCTGATCCAAGGGAAAGTCGATCATATGAGCCAAATCTCGAACCTCAAACCCCGCCAAACCCTAGAGAGTTTCTCCCGTTAAATGAGAAACCAATTTCTTGTCAAGAATATGAAAATATTGCTATTATATCTTAATAATACTGATTGGGTGATAAAACATGTCGGAAAACGACACTTCAGGATATAAGCTATTAAAGCCTATCATGTATGTCATGAAGGCCAGTAATGCTGTAACAAAGCCTGCGGAATATGCGGGTTCTATGTTGGGAAAGGCTTGGGCTGATAACGTCAATGGGGGTATTCCTGAAACATCCCAAATGTTTTTGGATGCTATTGATGATCATGTCACAGAGGCACTCGTCAAAGAATTACAATCCATCCTTGAAGATCCTGAGAAAGTAGCAAAACTGCAATCCGGCGACATGCTTGATGGCATTGCACCTAGCCTTGCAAAAGGCATGGCAGTAGAGAGCGGTATCAAAACTGTAATCGCAAAAGAGCCAACTCTTGGTCTGGGATTAAGCGCCTTTTGGGGAGGCATGAATGCTGCCGAAAACAGAGTAACCCTATACCGGAATTTTATGAACATGGCTGGGGGTGTTAGTCCGGAAACGGCGCGCCCTAATATTCCGGGATTTGCCTCTATTCCCTTTATTGACGGGGCGGATAATCAGGAATATACGGTCTTAATCGATGCAGGGCATACACTCGGCGATTTCGTAGCAGGTGACGGGCATTGCAACGAAATTCTATATTACATGGTCGATAAAAACGGTAATCCTGCTCCGGATGATGTTGTAGAACGTCTGAACAGCAATGAGACTTTCCGCGCCAATGTTCTGGAGCCTGCCATGTATGATGCATATACCGATATGATTCATTTGATGGGGGAGAATATGCTGGATGGTCATGCCGATAAGGAAGAATACAGAGCATACGTCAAAAGCGTCATTGAAAATGATCCTGCCATGCAAGACCTTGCAGAAAAACTGGTAGATACCGCCCTGAGAGATAGATGGCCACAACTTTATGAAGGCGAACCAGTCACACGCTTGCAAGATTCCATGAAACAGACAATCCTTGGCACTGCCGGATCATCGACCACCTAAATACGGTAACGATGCCGTAATCCTAGACCGAGCAGAAAGAGGAGGATAAAGGTAAACAAACTTTGGGAGAATGTAAAAAAGTAAATCCATTCAGGAATAGGGCAATCCTGACCTGATGAACAAAATAAGCTGTTCCCTAAGTTTTCTCGTGCGCTACGACTACTCGGTATAAAAGCAAACATTTGTGAAAAAGAAAAACCAAGGCTTTGTAAAAAAGTCTTAAAGCCTATTTTAAACGGGCTTGCCAATAAATATACAAAAGCCCCTAAAAAGGCCACGCCGATTAACCAGAAAAGTGGACGAAGAATGCCGCGCCCATAATCACTTAATTTTTCGTACCAGAATTCTGATTTTAATAAAAAACTATATGCCGAGAAAATACAGCAAGACGGCTTAAAATCTCTCGAAGCCTGCATTTCTAAAATATGAAATTCTTTGGCTTTGTTATGGTCTTTATTAGCCTCTGCCAATTCCTTAAGGCGGCGTGCTCGATCTATATCCGCTTGATCAATGGCTACTTTCTTTGAGGCCCAATCACCATTTGGAAAAATAATGAATATTAATCTGAGTATATTAAGCCTCATGCACTTACATGGAATGTACTTAACACCATATCGATATAGCCATCGGCGCTTTTTAGCAAAATAATTACAGATGCTTTTTCTTGGAAGAGTGCAGTTCAAACCCGATACCGAAACATGGTGAGACGTTTTTGTATGGGTTAAATCCACCAAACAGGGGAATACTTCACCTTCGGCGCATGAAATATCAAGCGGCCCATCGAAAGTAGCGTATTTAAAGGAAAAACTTTTAATATCTTTCAAGCTGCTGAGATTTGTAAATAAAGCCATTCCATTAAATTTTGTTTTTGAGAAAATTACATTTCCATGCCCAAAGTCTACATTTGAGAAAATTACATTTCCATGCCCAAAGTCTATATTTGAAAAGTTTATTTCGCCTTTTCCAAATTTTGCTGCAGCAAAATCTACATCACCTTTTCCAAAGCTAGAATTCAAAAAGGTAACGTTTCCATTTTCAAATTTTGCTTCTTTAAATTTTACATCGCCATTCCCAAAATTTGAATCAGAAAATAGCACGCTTCCTTGACCAAAATCTGTCGAAAAATCCTTTGTACCAGCACCAAAGTTTGTTTTTGAAAAATTTACTATCCCTGCTCCAAAAGATGCGCTGGAAAAATCAACATCGCCATCTCCAAAAATAACTTTATTAAAATCTACATTTTTAGACTCAGAAATCTTGCCGGAAAAAACTTTATTGCCACTTCCAAAATTAGCATTAAAAAATGAAATTTTTCCCGCAGCCCCAGAAAAATGAAAATCTCCATTGCCAAATTTTGTATTATTAAAATTTATTTTGCGATTTCCAAATTTTGCATTATTAAAATTCACTTCACCTGTAGGAAATTCAAAATAAGCAAAATCTATATTTACTCCGTTTGGTAAATATTTGTTAAAATCAAAACTCGAAAAATCACAATTAAACTCGCCAAGAGGACGCCGCCAAGCATTCCATATATCCTTGCCTTGCTCCCATATCGTTATGAGTTCTTTGCTGTCTCTCGTATGATAACTATTTCTTGCCATACAAACCATTATAGTTGCATGGTCATGATTCTAAAAGCAGGGAAATTACAAAATGAACTTGCTAAGATCGGCGCTCTTGACGAGGTCTTCGACGTTGTCTCGGACATAATCGGCGGTGATCAGGATTTCCTCGCCGCCGCGGTCACTTGCGGTAAAGCTGATTTCCTCCAGCAGTTTTTCCATCACCGTATGCAGGCGGCGTGCCCCGATATTCTCGACTTGCTCATTAACCTCAAAGGATAGTCTTGCAATTTCGTCAATCGCCTCATCCTCGAATTTCAAGGTCACTTTTTCCGTCCCGATCAGAGCCTCATATTGCCTGATAAGGCTGGCTTCGGTGTCTTTCAGGATTTTCTGGAAATCCTCGACGGTCAGCGCGCGTAGCTCCACGCGGATCGGCAAGCGCCCCTGAAGCTCGGCCAGCAAATCCGATGGCTTGGCGTAATGGAATGCGCCACTTGCGATAAAGAGCATATGATCCGTCTTCACGGGGCCGTGCTTGGTCATCACCGTTGTGCCCTCAATCAGCGGCAGCAAGTCGCGCTGTACGCCTTCGCGGGAAACATCCCCGCCGCGTACGTCTTGGCGTGCGGCAATCTTGTCGATCTCGTCGATAAAGACCATGCCGCTTTGCTGAACCATCTCCAGCGCATCGGCAACAACTTTATCTTCATCGAGCAACTTGTCGGATTCCTCTGAGATCAGAACCTCATAACTATCGGCGACGCTTAGGCGCTTTTTCTTCTTGCGATCACCAAAGGCTTTGCCGAACATATCGCCCATATTGATCATGCCCATACTCGCCCCCGGCATGCCCGGAATATCCATCATCCCGCCCAGAGGGTTCGAATTATCGCTTACATCAATTTCGATCTCGCGCTCATCCAGTTCCCCTTTACGGAGCTTCTCACGGAAATTCGCGCGCGTACCTTCACCGGATGTATCGCCAACCAAAGCATCCAAAACGCGTTCTTCGGCGTAAACTTCAGCTTGTGCCTTGACGGTTTTGCGCATGGTTTCCTGTGTCATGCGAATGGCAATTTCAGTCAAATCACGGATGATGGATTCGACGTCCTTGCCGACATAACCGACTTCGGTAAATTTCGTAGCCTCGACTTTGATGAAGGGCGCATTCGCCAGCTTTGCCAGACGGCGCGCAATCTCGGTCTTACCAACCCCTGTCGGCCCGATCATCAGGATATTTTTCGGATAAACCTCTTCTTGCAGCTCGGGATCAAGCTGGCTTCTGCGCCAGCGATTACGCATCGCAATCGCCACCGCGCGCTTGGCATCACCTTGCCCGATAATATGACGGTCCAGTTCACTAACCGTTTCACGTGGTGAAAAAGAAGATACAAAGTAAGAGCTTTCCGCTTTTTTGCTACTCATGTTTTTTACCAATATCCGTTTTGTTATTGCTGTATGGTGTTTTTTAACGAAGTCTGTGCGAAAATCAACGACTAACTCGTAGCTATATTCGCGAAGTCGTGTTAAACAGATATTTCGAATAACAAGGAACTCTAGGAAAAAATATGGAATTTGCAGATTGGGCGATCTTTTTTCTCATAGTCCCTTTCCTTCTGGCCATCGATCTCAAACTTTTCAATAAGGGCGGCGATAATGTTATCGGTTTCCGCAAAAGCCTTATCCTGAGCGCTTGGTATATTGCAGCAGGTCTTGCCTTTGGTCTTTTGGTGTGGTGGCATTTCGGAGCCGAGCGTGCAATGAATTACTACACAGCCTATGTCATCGAGAAAAGCCTGTCACTAGATAACCTTTTTGTCATGTCAGTCATCTTCAGTGCCTTTGCAATCCCAAGGCAATACCAGCACCGCGTTCTGGTCTGGGGAATTATTGGCGTTGTGATCTTGCGCGGTATCATGATCAGCGCAGGCGCAACCCTTGTGCATTATTTTGACTGGACGCTCTTTATCTTTGCGGCCATTTTGATTTTTACCGGCATCAAGATGCTATTCATCGAGGATGAAGACCCTGATGAGTTCGAAAACAAGCCGCTGACGGTTTTCTTGAAAAAACGCTTTCCTTTTACCTCTGATATTCATGGCAATAAATTCTGGGTGCGTGTGGAAAAAGAGGGCAAGTCAGTCCTGATGTTCACGCCGCTTTTCCTTGCCCTGATCGTGATCGAAATCAGTGACGTGATCTTCGCCGTCGACAGCATCCCTGCGGCACTGGCGGTAACAACAGATACATTTGTGGTTTTCACCAGTAACATTTTTGCCGTGCTGGGGCTTCGCGCGCTTTTCTTTGCGGTGGAAAATATCATTGATCGCTTTGATTTGATGAAATATGCGCTGTCTCTGGTGCTGGTCTTTATCGGCGGCAAGGTCTTTTATAATGCATATTTCGGGCATATCCCGCCCTCTGTTTCCATGACGATAACTTTGACGGTGCTGGCTTGCGGGTTTATATTCTCGTTGCTCCTGACCAAGAATGAGGAGGAGGAAGAGGCCAAGCCCGAAGAGATAAGGGATTCTGATCATGAGTGAGGATGATAAAAACGATAGCGAAAACAATGATAAGAACGTTGTATCCCTTTCCGAGGTAAGAAAAGAAAAGTCCAAACCTTCGGTTTTCAAAAGCGGCGTCGATGGGCAATGGGAGCAATATCCCAATAAGCTTGAGGCTTTGAATTCGCATTTCCGGCATATCATTACGATGATGCGCACCACGGCTGATCACATGGAAGCCTTGATTTCCGTGCGCCGTGACATACGCGAGACTGAATATGACTTGGCGGAATATGACATGGCAACTGAAAACGAAGATAAGGATTATCGGGAAGCATTAGTGCATTTCGAAGCCGAGCTGCGCGATCATGAAGACGGGCTGGGCCAAGTGGTCAAGGAAGAATGCCTCAAACCCCTGATCATGGATTTGCATGAATACGAGATGATTGATCTGGAAGACATCATTGATGCGATCAATGAAATGGCCGAGGATGAGTAAATGGCTAAGGGACCAAGCCCTGTAACAGCTCGTGATCTGATGGCTGCATTAAAAAAAGATAAAGCACATCAAACGCAGAAAAAAATGCAGGATCAGGAAGTAGCTGCATTTGAAAAATTATTGTTAGACGATGAAAAACCCATGTTGGATGAACTGGCCTTCATTGGTGTTCATGTAAATTCCGTGTGGGATTTTATCAATGACTGGGATTTTGAAAAATGGGAAGGATCTTGCCCCGATAAGAATTTTACACCGGAGGCTATAAAAATTTTGATAGATCATTTGCAACAAGATCACCACCCCAGAACTATTCAAGGTATTGTGCGGTCTTTAGCTGATAATAGATTAAGTGATCTTAACGAACTTTGGAATGTACTTGAAGTGCTCTATGGTAAACATCTGACGGATGAGCACATCAAAAATCCTCAAGAAAGAGGTGTACAATATGCAATCGCTCTGGCTTTATCTGAACTAGCAAAAGAATCACGATTAGAGAGCATGATAAAAATTATCAAAAACCACCCCAATGGTGACGGCATAGAGATGCTTGAGGCGAAGATCAAATCTTTTCAGTAAAAACGCCTAAAGCTTCTCAACCACGATGTTATCATTCGTGTAGACACAGATATCGGCGGCAAAATTCAGGGATCATGAATTACGCTTTCTTTAGAAGAACTTTGCGATATTCAGTACTTGTCTTGGTTATAAATAATGTTAGGTACGGGTCGTGGATGTATTTTTGAATTTCTTCCAACGGTGTGAGCCTATTAAGTAATTCATCCATTGGTTTCTTTTCCTTAGTTAATTCTAATGCCCCAACATCCAGTCTTCCAAAACGCATATTTAATACCCAGTTACGGACAGGCTTAAGGATTTTGTCTATTACGTATAAAGGTGCTTTTGCAACTGTTTTGAAAATAATGTTTGATCCTTCCCGCAAGTGATAAGGAAAGTAACCGATAAAACAAAACTGCGTTAAAAAAAGAGTATCTTTTGTGAATATACGTTGAACGACTTGTGCTAGAAAAGCTTCCATAAGCGGTTTTTCAAGATTGTAGACTGCCGGCGTAATAATTAAAGATGCCTTTCCTTTTAAATCCTGAACGACAATTCCCGTTATGAAACGGTCAGGAATATAACCATCTTTTTGTGTAATATATAGGTTCGGAACTTTAAGGCCACGAGCTATACAAAAATTTTCTAGCGTTTGATAGAAAATATCATTATGGGATAACTGAAGCGGTACGGCACAAAAAAACTTCCCAATACGCTTCATATGAGAGTACATAAAGTAGAAGTAGGCGAATATTATAAAAATAAATATTTTGGCATATAGCTGAGCTATTTTTATAATTTTTCCGGTTTCAAAGTCGAAGAAAATAATTTTTTTCAAAAATACTTCGAACAGGTTTTCGTAACCATGGAAAGCTCCAACTATTAAGTAAGAAGCAATAATAAGCATCAATAGTAATAAAGTGGTAAAAAGAAAAATCCCGAATATAAAATATAAACTTAAAACAGCTGTTTTTAGTTTGTTATTCCATTGAATCCGCTTGAGATTTCCTTGGAATTTTTCAGTCATCACAACTTCTCGATGACGATATTGTCATTCGTGTAAACGCAAATCTCGGCAGCAATATCCAAAGATTTCTTGGCAATTTCTTCGGCGCCAAGTTTTTGATCGTAGAGCGCTCTTGCGGCGGCTAGGGCGTAATTCCCGCCAGAGCCAATCCCGATCACGCCGTCTTGCGGCTCGACCACATCGCCATTCCCCGTCAGGATCAAGGAGGTTTCCTTATCGGCCACAGCCATCAAAGCTTCCAGTTTTCTAAGATATTTATCCGTACGCCAGTCTTTGGCAAGCTCCACACAAGCACGGGTGAGTTGCCCGGGATGTGCTTCCAGCTTAGCTTCTAGGCGCTCAAATAAGGTAAACGCATCCGCCGTTGAGCCAGCAAAACCTGCGATGATATCATTTTCGCGACCCAAGCGGCGTACCTTACGCGCATTATTTTTCAAGACCGTGTGCCCCATCGAGACTTGCCCGTCTCCGGCAATCACAACGTCCTTGCCTTTACGTACCGAGATAATGGTTGTGCCGCGCCATTTTTGCGCATCAGCGTAATCATACTCACTCATAGCTTTGCCTTATCTTTCTTCGAACTCATTTAAAATTTCCAGCAGTGTAGCATTTTGTTCAGGCGTGCCAACCGAAATTCTCAAACAATTTTTGGTTTCCGGCTTGCCAGAGAAATCACGCAAGATCATGCCTTTTTCTTTCGCAAAAGCACAAAATTCATGTGCATTTTTCATGCGGATCAGCAGAAAATTAGCATCTGATGGATAAATATACTCAATTTCAGCGCTATTTTTGAGTGATTCTTCCAGTTTTTTGCGTGAATCGATCAGTTTTTGGATGTTTTCTTGCGCTATTTGCTGAATTTCCGGTGATAAAACATGCAAAGCTGCATTTACACACTCAACCGGCAGCGGATAAGCATCCAGTCCCTTGGCGCGAACGAGTTTGATAAAATCCGTATCACCGCTCAGGAAACATCCCATGCGCATACCGGCCATAGAATAGGATTTGGAAAGCGTACGCAAGATAATCAGGTTTGGCGTATCTGCCAGTTTTGATACTAACGAACCCTGCTCGGAGAACTCGGCATAAGTTTCATCCAGAACCACCATCGCATGATCTTCAAGCGCCGCAGCAATTGAAAGAATTTCATCCTGATTAATGGCATTGCCTGTCGGGTTGTTCGGCGAGCATATATAAACCAGCTTGATATTCTGGCTTTCATCTTGGGCGTGTTTAATGATTTCTTGAGCGTTCAAAACGAACGTTCCGCCCTGTTCCAGCAGAGGTACACTCACCACGCCCGCAGGCATATTTTCTGCATCAACCTTATACATGCCAAAGGTCGGTGGGTTGATCAAAATTCTGTCCTGATGTGGCTCGCAGAACAGCTTGGTCAGTACAACCAGAGCCTCATCCGCGCCGCGTGTCATGATGATATTATCTGTATCACATCCATATGTACGTGCGTACGCCTCCAGAAGCTCAAGTGGCTGTGGCTGTGGGTATCGGTTATATTTTTCTAATCCCGGAAGCTCATAAGGGTTTTCATTGGCATTCATGAAAATAAGGTCATCACTTTTGACAACTTCCATCCCTGCCGAGACATAGCCTTGCAGATCGTGGTAATGCTTGCGCAATAATTTGGAGATTGTTTTATTCATGCCCAGAAGCCGCTTATTCGCGCTCCATCGTACATTGCAAGGGTTGCTCATTGGTGCGCGCATAATCCATCACTTGCGCAACTTTGGTTTCGGCAACCTCAAATGTGTAAATCCCGCACACACCAACGCCTCTACGGTGTACGTGCAGCATAATATCAGTAGCTTCCTGACGGGATTTGCTGAAAATTGTCTCAAGAACATGCACAACAAATTCCATCGGCGTATAGTCATCATTCAAAAGCAAGACCTTATACATGGAGGGCTTTTTGGTCTTTGGTTTGGGTTTTACAAGTAAACCCTGATCTTCGCCTTGCTGACCGTCGCCATCCCCGTCATCAGGCGAATAGGGATCATCTCCATTGCCGCTTGCGGCAACGCTCAGAAGCTTATCCTTAACCATGTCATACAAATCTGTATTCATTTTTCGCCAAATTCTCTCGCTATTCATTCCGCTAAGTGGTAATTTCTATACTATAGTTGGATCGGGAAATAAATAAGTATTCCCAAAATATTTGACATAATTGTAATATTTTGATAGAAATCCAGCCACGGTAAAGCAGAGAAAGAAACGGGTTTTATGAAACACTTTATTCTTACAGCATTTTTGGTAATAGGCCTGTTAACGGCCCATAATGCATTGGCCGCAGATGAGTTCGGCGAGAACTTTACAGGTGAAACACCAGCGGGATTGGCCGAAGGAAATTATGCCCCGGAAAAATCACAAGCCATAGCAATGGATGAAGAAGCCGTGCGCCTGCAGGATATCATACCGGCTGCTGGTGATGAGGAAGAGGAAGCCCCCGTTGAAAAACCTGCTAAATCAGAAGAAGATCAGCCAGCAGACAAGGCTGAATAAGATTCTATCCCGCAATATATCAGTCTTATTGCTATGTATATTGATCTTAATACCAAATATGCAGGTCAAAGCTCATATTTGTATGCCTCAAGATGAAACGTATTATATTGAATGCAAAAGCGGAATTTGTGATAAAGGCTTTTATAAAGGGCGTCCGTCCTGTATGAGCGATGGGTTGAAGGTGCTTCCCTTATCTCAAATGCAGTTAAAAAAATATACAGATATTCTGAAAGACAGAGTCGAAAAACTAGACGGGTTATACGAGATCAATGTAACTTTTATTCTTTTTGGGGCATCAAAAGGTCCCTCTTATTCTGTAAGCAACCCAAAATTTAAAACCTTTGAAGAGGCAAAAGAGCACTGGGAAGACGTTGTTTTCAAAGAATGGATGTGGGGGCTTTACAATGTGCTTTCCAGTATAGCAATCATGTTATTTCTTATTGCATTTGTTCTTTCTATCCCTTTTTTTCTGGCCTTTCTTATCAGATATATTTCCAAGAAAAACGTAGCGCATGAATCAGACCTCAAAAAAGAAGAAAAAATCGAAAGGGAGAAAATCGATCTGAAAGCACTGCTCATCACGATTATCGTGAATCTCCCTATTACAATCATTATCGCATTTTTCAGCTTTTTAATTCTTTCCTTTTTAATCTTCCAACGTCCATATTACTGATTAAAACGCATTTTCTTTGTGTATATAAAAAATTTCATGCTAAAATGCGGAAATAAAAAAGAATAAAATTGCGGTGATAATGTCAGAAGCTATTACAAAGCTTAATGAAAAACTTGAAGGCTTGGGTTTTCTCAGGAAACTCGGCGATGTTGATCCGCGAGTTTTTGACGGGATCAAAAAAGGCCTCAAGGATTTTCCGGAGCCTTTTTTGGAAGATTTTCTGGAATCAAAATATCAAATTGTCGTTGCAACGCCGCAAGCTTGGGAAGCGACTATGAGAAGGCAGGGGCATCCTGATGCATTCATAGAACGTTTTAAGAAAAGTGATGGGTATACAACTAGGCTAAATTCACTGGAATCCATGGCTTTTAATAAGCAGCCTACAATTGTGCTTCTCCAGCATGATGACAATATTGATAAAATGAATCACCGCATTGAGCATGAGTCTGGGCATGCATTTGATCACATTGAGGCTGGGTATGAGGGCTTTATTTCTGATAAGCCGTCCTTAATTGACGCTTTTGAAAAATACATGGAAAGTGGGGTTATTCACAGGCGTGTGGATGAAAGTGAAGTAAAGTTGGAAGAGCATCTTGAATTATACGGACCGCATTTTGGCCGAAGGGAAGCTGTTGCCGAAATGATTCAGAAATTTTCAGAAAGATGTAAGGTTGGATATACGCAATTTGCCGAGCGTACGATGGCAACAGATTTTCCGTTTATCTGGGATGCATTAAAGCAGGAAATGCCTCAAATAGGAAAATTTTATAAAAAACATGGGCTGGATATTAATGCTCGGCCACTTCACACAACACCCCAAGACATATTAACGCATGAACATCTCCATAGGGCGCTTGAAGGCGGTGATTTCAATATATCTGTTCACGGGCTTTCGGTAAATGAAATCGATAATGTCCGCAGTTTCTTGCAAGAAAGCGGCTTTAACCCTAGAGATAATATCGGTTCAAATGATAAAGAATACTCCTTTTTGGTTGTTCCTTCCGAAGAAGCTGAACGTTTCAGATCCATGCGGGATGAAATGATCAAATCCCGTCAGGAAAAGGGGCTGGAAGACCCTGAAGTTTTGGACGAGGAAGAGTTTCGTATCACAAAGGAATTTCTTACGCAGGTTCGTAACCGCGATCTTTTCAAAAGCATGTCACTTGCTCGGGATGGCGGGCTTATTTTGAACATGTCCGAAGATTATGATCTTACGGAGCTAGGTCAGCAAGTGGGCATTCCTGATTTATCGGAAAGCGACCGGATTACCACATCGTCGCCCGATACAAAAACACTGGCCGTGGCTTTTAACCGTTTGCCGCAGGAATTTCGTTCAACAATAATTTCAGGCTTTAACAATAAAAGTGGTTTTACTGAACAACAGAGAACATCAGCGCAGAAACATAAACCTAAAGGCGCCGAGGGTGAAGAGATGGAACCGCTATGATTTTTGTGTTTTTCAGGTAAAAATGCTAATATTCTTATGTCAAAAAATGCAAAATACCAGAGTTATGAAAGTCAAATAGGGTGCTTTAGATGTCGTTATTAACCTCCGAAGAATGGGAAAAGCTGGAACAAGATACAGCAAAATATAAATATCACAGAGACGTCAAGCCAGAAAGCTTTTCCGAAGCTCTTGAAACCGCCGATATCAAGATACATCAATCAGGAATCGAAGATACTTCAACCCATTCTATTGTTATGTTATTGAATAACAAAAACAATATACAGAATATCGAAGAGCATCTAAAATCCCGGGGGCATACAGAGTTCGAATTTATCGGCAATGGCACGGATGGTTTCGCCTTAAGAACGAATCAAGGCACGATTATCCGGTTTGATAAGGAAGTTAATAGAGTCGGGGCACAAAGAGCACCCATCAAACAAGTGCTTCAAGCAGATAGTGATTTTACAAGTGGGGGAATACGCTATGAAGTTGTTGAATCGGCGCCCTCACTCGATAGTTTGATTGAAAACGGCACTATGACTAAAATACAAGCCAATCAGCTTGCAGAGAAAGTGGCTGTTGGACTGGCAAAAGACGGTTATTCTTCTTTGGATATAGGATCAAGCAAGACAGGATTTCGATTGGATAATATTGGTTTAAAGGCTGATGGAACACCTGTTATTATTGACCCAGGTTCGAAAGTTTTCAACATGGATGAATATATCACCGATGTAACAAAAGCTGGAAATATAAATGATCCTCGAGTTCAGGCCAGAATTAAGGAGCATGAATATTACCGGTCTCAACCAGATCCTGAATTCGACTGGGCCAGTGAACTGAAAAAAATCGAAGGACGTCATAATCTGGCATCAGCTAAAGCGACAACGGATGAAAACGCACCAACCATATGGGAACCATATACCTAAAAACCGACATAGCCGTTGACATTCTTCACGTAAAAGCACTATACCTGCGCTCATGACAGAACAGGAACTCAAATGGCAGGGATTATTACGCGGGCAGATTACATCTGCGACCATCAATAAGTTCATGGTGGTTATCCGTCTTTTGGATCAAAAAGCCCAGATCATGATTTTCCTGAACTCCATTCTTGTGCCTGTGTGTTTGCATAATATGGACCATGCTGCTTTTGGCGCAGCGGCTTTGATTTCCATCGGTACATCGATCTTAAGTACACTGGCTGCTATTATCTGTATCTACCCGAAACGCAAATACCGCAAATCTGGCGACAGAGAGTTAAATCTCCTTCACTACAATGATATCGGTCATATGGATAAGCAGGAATTTCTCGATAGTTTGTTGCCAAAATATAATGACGTTAGCCAGCTTGCCGAGCTGGCGGTCAATGATTTATATGACATGGCGCGCTATTCAATGATCCCGAAATATATGTGGCTGAAAATCTCATATGGTGTGTTCGCAGTCGGGAATATTATTGCAATTATTACGGCGGCAATGAGCCTTTCATAATTTACGACTTAATAAAAAACGGTAGTTTTAAGACTGATCGTTCTTTTTTATCTTCCATGTGTACCAGAAAAATAAACTCGGTTTTGTTAACCTTATTTTGTAATTCCAACGGAATACCAATCCCCAGATTTTGAATTCGGCCTGTATCATAGGCCAGAGTTATACTGCCTGCATGCACGTCACACTCAACGTAATCAGGGTTTTCCTGCAAAGGCTTATTATAAAAAATGAGAATATTCCCCTTGGCATTGACTGCTAACGTAAAAAGCGTATCCGACTTCAAATCATCAAGCACAGGCAGTTCATCAACGGGGGGCAGAGTAGAATCTTTCACATCAAGACCTTTGTGTGGTTATCTCAACCCGAATTATAGCTAAGTTAGGCTTAAAGCAGTAGGCCCTGTTGTGTCATACTCTGTTTGATCCCCACCAACCATAGTTTGATTATTGACCAACTCAAGGAGTTGATCAAAGCTATATTCACTAGGCTCAAAAGGCGGTATAGGTGTGACATCCGGCATAATGCCAATGGCATCCGGTTCAAAGGGCACAACCCAGACAATCTCGCCAATAATATCATTATATTCATCCACTATAGCAGGATCAGCAATGATGGGGTCTATTCCCTGCCCATCTTGCTCGACAAGTTCATTGATATTGATTTGACCATCATACTCGGCATAAGATTCCCAATCCCGTCCATCAATATTTATGCCGTCAATATTCGCATCGGGGACAATAGGTTCATATTCACCGCCATGGTTCATAGCTTGAATGAAATTTTCTGCAAAGTCCGGCATTACAACAGCATCTGGCGCTGTGTTCTGCAGCGGAGAATTTGCTGGCGCAAGGGCATTATCTACATTAGCTAGTTTATTTTCTATTTTGGTTTGTTCTTCTATAGCTAATTGCTTGAAACCCTCTAGGTCGCCATTGGGGTTTTCCGCTTTGTAATCTTCCCATAAAGATTTGAGGTCATCACTCATATTTGCGATCACTTCATTTTCTGACATGCCGCTATCTACTAAAGCGTTGATCTCCTGCGTGAGGGCTGTAACATCTTTCAAATCTGTTTCTAACTGTTCTAAATTTGATTTAGCAACATCTACTGATATGCCTTTTCCTCTGCCCATATCACGCAGATCAGCATAATTTTGTTCTCGTTCTTCTTTAAGATGCGTTTCAAATCCTATTATGCTTGCCTCTGGGTTTTCAGACTTGAAGTTATACCATTCCGTACGAAGATCATCGCTCATATTCGCAATTTTATCTTCAACAGAGCCACCGCCGGAAGAAAGAACTTCTCTTATTTCTTCAGTCAAGCCAGAGAGTTCTTTTAGTCTTTCCAGCTTTTCAAAAAACTCCGAAGTGTCTTCAGTTGGAGCCCAAATAATCATATCATCAAACTCAATGACAGAACCCTGATTATCATGTTCTTCCATTAATTCCTGACGAGCTAACTCTATGGCTCTATCAGTTTCGGATGGTCCTAAATCCTTTATAGCGTCTTCTGAAATTGCAATGATAACTTTATCATCATCTAATGTTATATTTATGCTTTCATCTGGTATGCTTTCTCTGATGATAGCTTCTAGTTTTTCTTGATCCAGAAACGCAATTTCACTTACATCAACGGCTTCGCCATTTAATATGCGCTCCGCAATTTCTTTGGTTACGTCCTGAACTTTGGCTTCGTATTCTTCAATAGTAATTGTAGCATCTGCATCTCCATTAATTAAGAAAGTGACCGTTCCGTTTTCTCGGTCGAAATGTATACCTATGCCATTTTCTTGGTAATCTTTACCTATTTCATCCAATGATCTTTCGTCAAATGCCATTATTTCATATACTCTCTAATTATCACCGTGTACGATTTCAGTTTTGCATAAATATATGAAAAAAGTCAAAAAAACTCTCAACATGCCTTACCCTAATTCTATCTTTGTTGAGGCCGTATTTACAAAATTTTCCTGCTCTTTGTCAGTCACTATGTAATTATTGGCCCATTCAATGAGCTGATCAAGGCTATATTCACTAGGTTCAGTGGTCGGTGCAGGCATGACATCCGGCATAATGCCAATGGCATTTGGCTCAGAGGGCACAACCCAGACGATAGTCTCGATTTCTGCACTATATTCTTCCATTATGGCTGGATTAGCGCCTTGTAAGGACGCTTGCGTATTTGTTGTTGCCTCCGGCGCATCTTCTGGCTTATTAACACTCTTCAGCTTTTGTTCGACAGCAACCTCAATATCTTTTGGCTCTATCCCGAGGGATTCGCTCATACCTTTAACAAAATTGTGAGCATGCACCGCTTCTTCGGGTGTAAAAACAGTAGACTCAGCTTTCAGGGCTTCTTGCACCTCATTGAGTGCATAAGCGATATTTGTTTTCATTTGGCTGATGTCATAGGATTTAATCCCTTCAATATTTCTCAAGGCTGAGACTTTTTCCTCCATCAATCCATCAACTTTGGCATAAAATGCTTTAACGCTTGATAGATGTTCCAGATAATCCGGCGGCATTCCGCTTTGCATATATTCCATCATGGCATAGCCTTGCGTGGCATGACTTTCAGGCACGGACAAGGCATCCCCCGAGTGAACATCATACATCATTTTTGAAAAATTGCTGGCCATGAAATACGCCGCATTATATTCCAAAACATCTTTGGGAACGGCTTTTTGCAGAGCATGAACTTCTATAATCGCACTTTCGATTTCTATGGCGTGTTGTTTGTTACCAGCAATATTATAATCATTGTTACCTGCATCTTTCAGGGCTTGTTCAAGCTTGTCGAAATAGATGTTAATATGCTCTTGTCCGTTATCCAGAATATGCTCAAGCTCATGCACCATTGTTGTGGCTGCATGTTGTTTAGGCGTTCCAGGTGGCGGTTTTACGTCAAACCCTATTTTCTTTGATAATTCTCCATAATTAATACCACTATGATCATCCGAGGCTTGGACCAAAGCAATAGGTTCTATGCCTTCTGCGTTTAATATGTCGGCACTGGCGCCATGTTCCAATAAACCCTTTATAATTTCTGCCGTAGCGTAGACAATAGCTTTATCCGAGGGCTTATCAGGATCACCATAATATTGACCTTCTTCAACAACTCCGGCAAACCACATTATTTTAGCTTCTAATTGATCGGCTAGCGCAGGATGTAGGTCTTTAATGGCTTCTCTTAGCTCTGCCCGTAACTCTGTTGCTCTTTCGGCTGCTTTTTCAGGGTCATGGATATTTTTTAGGGCATAAGCCCCGTTAATAACATCAAGAAATTCTCCGGCATCATAAAAAACAAGATCAGGATTGCCTTCCATGGCTTTTTGAACAGCAGGCTGATTTGGGATATCATCAATATTATCCAAAATAGGCATATGAAGCTTGAACGCGCCTTCGACCGATGCCATCTTCTTAACAACATCACCGAATGTTTTCTGATCTACTTTTGGCGGATTGTCCAACCAGTCAAAATCATCCATAAATCACCAAATTATCCGTCTTAAAAAACGGTTATACTATTTTACAAACTCCATTTTACGTAAACGCGCATAAATTGTCAAAAAAGAAGCAATTATTAGGGCTTAAATTTCCTGCTTTACTTCTTTGAAAAAAAGAGTATAACTCACCTGCAAATTTCGCTCTTACATTGATGACCGGAGATTTGCCAATGAGCCGTATTAAAGACCCCCAAAAAATTCGTGAAGCCCTGACCTTCGATGATGTCCTCCTTATCCCCGGAGAATCAGAAGTCCAGCCTAATGACGTGGACACATCTACTTTCATTACACAAGAAATCAAACTGAATATTCCTGTTATATCAGCGGCTATGGATACAGTCACAGAAAGCGATATGGCGATTGCCATGGCGCAAAATGGTGGTCTTGGGGTTTTACACAGAAATATGGATATCGAGGCGCAGGCTAAAATGGTGCGCAAAGTCAAACGCTTTGAATCAGCCATTGTTCTTGATCCGATCACAATTCGTCCCGATGATACTCTAGCGCATGCTTGGGAATTGATGGCCAAGAACCATATTTCCGGCTTTCCGGTCACCAATGAAGACGGCAAGCTTGTCGGCATTCTGACCAATCGGGATTTACGCTTTGCCGAGAATAAAGATCAACCCATCAAGGAGCTTATGACTCATGACAATCTGGTCACAGTTAAGATGGGCGTTGATAAAGAAGCAGCCAAAAAACTCTTGCATAAACACCGCATTGAAAAGCTCATCGTGGTTGATGATGCCGGCACATGTATTGGCCTTATGACGGTCAAAGACATCCAGAAATCCAAACTTTTCCCTGCGGCTACAAAAGATAGTGAAGACCGCTTGCGCGTTGCCGCGGCGGTTGGGACTGGCGCCGTAAACGGTGTAGAGCGCGCTGGCGCTTTAGCGGCTGAAGGTCTTGATTTACTGGTTGTTGATACGGCGCATGGCCATTCCCGCGCAGTGCTGGACACGGTTGCTGAGATTCGTAAAAACCACAAGGATTTACAGATTGTAGCTGGTAATGTGGCGACGGCTGAGGGCGCTTTGGCGCTGATCAAAGCCGGAGCCAATGCTATCAAAGTGGGGATTGGGCCAGGCTCAATCTGCACAACGCGCGTTGTTGCCGGTGTTGGCGTGCCGCAACTCACAGCCATTATGAATGTCTCTGAGGCATGTGTGAAAAAGGGCATCCCTGTAATAGCTGATGGCGGTATCAAATATTCAGGCGATTTTGCCAAGGCCATTGCGGCTGGCGCAGATGTCGCCATGATGGGCGGCGTTTTCGCTGGAACAGACGAAGCACCAGGCGAAGTTATCCTGTATCAGGGCCGCTCTTATAAATCTTACCGCGGCATGGGCTCAGTCGGAGCGATGGTCAAAGGCTCTGCTGATCGTTATTTCCAAGGCAATGTTAATCAGTCCAATAAGCTTGTGCCCGAAGGCATTGAAGGCCGGGTACCATATAAAGGTCCGATCTCGACCGTTGTGCACCAGATGGTCGGGGGCTTGCGTGCTTCTATGGGCTATACAGGTTCGGCAACCATCAAGGATATGAAGGAGCGCGCAGAGTTCATGCGCATGACCGGAGCAGGTTATAAAGAGTCTCATGTTCATGACGTAACCATCACGCGTGAGGCACCAAATTACCGCACAGATTCTTAAGATTCTGAAATTAATGAATAAAAATAGGGCTTGCAAAACACTCAGAATTTCGCATAGTGCTATTTAATTCATGAAAATTAGTAATTGAGTTTATCAACTAGAGGAAAAAACCATGAAAAATTATCTTACTATTCTGGCCGCTCTTGGTCTTCTAACTTCTGCAGGTTTTGTTGCAACTGAAGCACACGCTGAAGATGCTGCTGCTCCTGCTGCTATCGAAGAAGCTGCAGAGACAGCTGCTGAAGAAGCTGCAGAAGCTATTGAAGGTGTTGCTGAAGAAGCAACAGCCGAAGCTACAGGTGAAGAAGCTGCCGAAACAGCACCAGCTGCTGGCGCTGAAGAAGGCGAAGCTGCTGAAGGTGAAGAAGAAGCCGCAAGCGAAGAAGCTCCTGCTGAGGAAGCTCATGAAGGCGAAGCTCATTAATTCACAAAAGCTTTTAGCTTAAACGAATTCAAGAGACTGGCATCCAAATTAGGTTGCCAGTCTTTTTTTATGCTTTAAAATCAGCCCTTATATGACCATAACAGCAATAATTCTAATCATCACATTCGCCTTTTTTACCCATAGCCTGCTTGGTTTTGGAGGTGGCCTCATTAGCATTCCCATTCTGTGCTTATTTATGCCTGTGCAAGATGTTGCCAGTATGGTGATGATCTACCAGTTTTCGATGGGATTATTAATCTTCAAAACCTATCATCTTACAACTTGGCCTCTGATCATAAGAATGATTCCCTTAACTATTATTGGCGCATTATTAGGGGTGTTTTTGCTGAAAGTTTTAGATGGAGATCTAATAAGGTTATTGCTCGCAGGATACATCATAATTTATCTAGCTGGTAAACATACGAAATTTAATCTATTGGCACGTGTTATTAAATGGGGTGGGGCGCACATGTCGGCTTTGTTTGGAGGCGTCTTAAATGCCATGATTGGGGGTGGGGCTGCCGCTTTTATCATATACCTCAGAGATAAAGCCGCTAATTCTTCCGAGTTTCGGGCTAATATCACGATGATGCTGATGGTTTCTAATATTCCTCGTGCTATTGGAACTGTCGGAACAGGCATGTTGACTTGGGACATCTTTATGACGGCTATGTATGGATTTCCGGCATTTCTGATCGCCCTTGTGATGGGGCAAAAGCTACACGATAAAATCCCGCAAAAAATCTTTTTCACAGCCGTTGAAATTCTTCTATTTTGCTCGGCAATGTTCTTGGTTCTCAAAGTTCTTTTATAAAAGAATTGCTTATATCTTTCGCTTCCTGTATTCCTAGCCGCCATGAAACCCGCATCACGCATAGAAGCCACTATTGAAATCCTTAAAAGAGATCAGGATATCGGTCTGCCGCTCGACTCGGTCGTCGGCGATTATATGCGCCAGCGCCGCTATATAGGCTCCAAGGATCGCCACGATATTTCCAATCGTATATACGAAATGGCGCGCGTGCACGCGAAACTCTGCTGGTGGCTTGATCGTCTAAAGACAAAGGATAGCCCCCGGATCAGGGTCCTTGCATGGCTGGCGATCGGAGAGCAAGCCGATTTAAAACGTCTCAATGAGCTTTTTGACGGATCAAAATATGCACCGGAAAAGCTGAATGAGAAGGAACAGGAACTGGCTAAAAAGCTCGTGGGCAAGCCGCTTTTTCACAAAGACATGCCTGATATTGTGCAACTGGAATGCCCCGCTGAATATGAGCAAACCCTCAAAGATATTTTCGGCGAGAACTTTGACGAAGAAATGACGGCGATGCTTGAGCCGGCCACACTGGATTTACGGGTTAATATCTTTCTGCAAGACCGCGAGGCCGTAAAGGCTCTTTTAGAAAAAGATAACGTAGAAACCACCGAAACGCCTTATTCGCCGTGGGGGCTGCGCTGCGCAAAGAAAACCTATCTTACCAAGACCAAGGCCATGAATAAGGGCTTTATCGAGATACAAGATGAAGGCTCGCAATTAATCGCCTATCTCGCAAACGTGCAGCCCGGTATGCAAGTGCTGGATTACTGCGCAGGCGCAGGCGGCAAGACTTTGGCACTGGCCTCGGCCATGCAGCGAAAGGGCCGGATCGTGGCCATGGATACTGAAGAAAGGCGTCTTGAAAAGGGCCGTCGTCGTTACAAAAAAGCGCAGCTTGCCGATATCATCGAAGTACGTCCGCTCAGTGATCAAAAAAACCGTAAATGGCTCCGCCGTCAAAAGGGCACATTTGATCTTGTTTTAACGGATGTGCCATGCTCGGGAACAGGCACATGGCGCCGCAATCCCGACATGCGCTGGAGAACTTATGGTCCAAGCGTCGAAGAGCTTACCGTTATTCAAGCGGAAATCATGGAAAAGGTCGCGCATACGGTTAAAGTCGGTGGCAAGTTTGTCTATGCGACGTGTTCGCTTTTGCCGCAGGAAAATGAGCTGCAAATCGAGAACTTCCTGAAAAACCACCCTGAATTCGAAGTGTTGCTACTGGAAGAAGAATTAGGCCTTGGCTCGCCCTTTATGCGCCTGACGCCCTATCGTCATAACACGGACGGGTTCTTCGCGGCTGTGCTGGTTCGGAAAAGCTAATCCTGCTGCCGTCTTATTTCGCGCCATTTGGCGACATTATTATTATGCTCGGATAAGGTCTTGGAAAACACATGTCCGCCAGTGCCATCTGCCACGAAATAAAAATAATCATGCACTTCGGGGTTTAGTGCCGCCTCGATAGAAGCCTTGCCCGGATTGGCAATCGGGCCGGGGGGCAAGCCGGGATATTTATAGGTGTTATAAGGGGAATCATATTCAAGGTCTTTCTTGAGCAATCTGCGTCCCAAAGGTCCTTGCCCACCATTTTCATGCTTGCCCATCGTAATCGCGTAAATCACCGTCGGATCAGTCTGGAGCGCCATACCTTTGCGCAGACGATTCATAAAAACACCAGACACGCGGCGGCGTTCCTCTGGCACAGCCGTTTCCTTTTCGATGATCGAGGCCAGAGTCAAAACATCATTTATGGTCTTCAAAGGCGCTTTCGCATTCGGGCAATCCTCGGGTAGAAAGGAGTTAAACGAAGCATTCGCAACACGCTCCAGCAAAATCCCGCAAAGGGGTAATAGCGTATTTTCCATCGCTCTGTTCATCTGCTTCATAATATCGGAAGGCGTATCGCCTTTCTGATAGGAATAGGTTTCCGGCAAATAACTTCCTTCGGGGAGCATCAGAAATTCCGGTCCTTGTTCAAGGCCCTCATGGGCAAGGAGAAGCTGCTTGATTTCCCAATTCGTCAGGCCCTCACGAATAGTAATCTGACGCAAAACGACCTTGCCCGATTCCAATAAGTCCAGAATATCTCTCATTGAGGCATGGGCGGGGATTTCATATTCTCCGGCCTTGAGCTTATCCGCTTGATCGGTCAGACGACCGGCCAGCTTGAAAAGCATCGTATTATCAATAAGGTTTTTCTCGGCTAAACGCTCGGCAATGCCGCCAATATGTGCACCTTCGGGGATAGTGACCTGAACAGGCGCATCATGCGTTCCCGCCTTGATGAAATTCTGCCATGCCCAGTAAGACCCGCCAGCTACGCCCAGTACAACCAGCGTTGAAACCAGAACAAACCCACCAAGCATGATTTTGAAGAAAAATTTCATATCCTATACGCGTTTCATGACCAGCGAGGCATTCGTGCCGCCAAACCCGAAAGAGTTAGACAGTACAGTATCAACTTTCTTTTCCTTGGCCTCTTTAGGAACAAGATCCATACCCTGACAATCTTCAGACGGATTTTCAAGGTTCAGGGTCGGTGGTAAAACGCCGGTTTGCAGGGCTTTGGTTGCATAGATCGCTTCAACCGCGCCAGCCGCACCCAGCAAATGTCCGATGGCTGATTTCGTTGAAGACATAGAAACGCTATCCAGCGCATTGGAGAACAAACGTTTCACTGCGCCGAATTCTATGCCATCACCTACAGGTGTAGATGTTCCATGCGCATTGATATAATCAATATCCTCAGGGTTAAGCCCTGCGCGCTTGAGCGCCGCTTGCATAGCGCGGTAGCCACCATCACCATCTTCACGCGGCGATGTAATATGATAGGCATCACCGGACAGGCCATAGCCCACAATCTCGCCATAAATCGTTGCGCCGCGTTTCTTGGCATGTTCATATTCTTCGAGAACCACAATCCCTGCACCTTCACCAATGACAAAGCCATCGCGCTCACTATCCCAAGGGCGAGAGGCAATTTCTGGCGTATCATTATATTTGGTTGACAGCGCGCGCGCGGCGGCAAAGCCAGCCACGCCAAGGCGACAAACAGCGCCTTCCGCGCCGCCTGCGATCATTACATCCGCATCATCCAGCGCAACTAAACGCGCCGCATCACCAATCGCATGCGTACCAGTCGCACACGCTGTCACGACAGAGTGATTAGGCCCTTTAAAGCCGTATTTGATAGAAACATGGCCTGAGGTCAAATTAATCAGAGCTGCTGGCACAAAGAACGGAGAAATCCGTCTCGGGCCGCGCTCATTAAGAATTGTTGAGGTCTTGTGAATTTCATCCAGACCACCAATTCCCGAGCCAATCAATACGCCAGTGCGGCACAAAGATTCTTCATCCTCCGGCTGCCAGCCAGCATCTTCAAGGGCTTCTTTCGCTGCCGCCATAGCATAAGTGATGAAAACATCCATCTTCTTCTGCTCTTTAGTCGGCACATATAGATCAGGATTAAATTCACCATTTTGAGGCGATTCGTCCGTCGTTTTCGGAATGATTCCTGCAATTTGGGAGGTGATATCGGAAACTTCAAAATCCGTGATCTTCTTGATTCCGCTTTTGCCGTTAGTGATCGCGCTCCAATTATGCTCGACCCCGACACCAAGCGGAGAAACCATACCCATTCCTGTAATTACAACGCGCCGCATATTTAATAACCTCTTATATAGTCTAGTAGATAAAATCACAGCCCGTCATGCGGGCTGGAATTTGAATAATAATAATCAGATCAGGAATTATGCGTCTGCATTTTCCTTGATGAACTTAACGGCATCACCCACTGTCTGGATGTCTTTACCGGCATCATCAGGAATTTCGATGCTGAATTCTTCTTCGAAAGCCATAACCAGCTCAACGATGTCTAGGGAATCTGCGCCCAAATCATCAATAAAGCTTGCGCCTTCAACAACTTTGTCTTCTTCCACGCCAAGATGTTCTACAACGATGTTCTTTACGCGCTCTGCAATATCACTCATTATCTGATCCTTATCTTAAATCTGTAGGTTCGAAAAAATTTCGTGTTTTAATAAACAATAACTGATCCTTTGACCAGTCCTAAAAATGAATAAAATTCTTTACCACGGATTACAGGCAACACAAAGCAGTTTTTATAATTCCATAGTGGAGTGGGGTGTGGATAAGATTAGGGCTTTCTGCGGCTGGCAAAGAAATTGACAGTTTTTTGCGTATTAAGTAAAATAGTGCCATAAATAATTAAGGGTGATAAAATATGGCAGATACGGTTTCTTCTGAATCACAACAAATTAAAACTGATCTAAGCGGGCCAATCACAAGCATCAGCGCGGTTGCCAATAACACGAATGGCGAATGGGATCGTTTGGTTGGAGCAAAAGTTCACCAATTCGAAAATCAGGATATTACAAATCTTCTTGTTCATTGTGCTGATAGTTTAGGCATACAGTCCAGACAAAATGCCGTAGCTATTTTCGATGAATTAAAAAAAGAAATATATGAACCGGGATCATCACGATTATCGCCTGAACAAAAAGAGATTTTTTCAAATCAACTGGCAGAATCGTTAAAAGCTACACGCCCCGAACTATACGCAGATATGATGAAAAATTCTTCTGTTATGCGTCCTTTAGACGAGAGACATGCTCAGGTAGCACAAGGTATTGTTGTTATGTCACTTGCGGCAAATACAAATACAGTTTCTGCTATCAATACGCCTCAGGCAAAAATACTCATATTGCCATCTGATATGAGCAAAGAGGAATGGGCCGCCAAAGCTTTAAATGTACCAGTTGAAGATATTCCTGCTGGGTCTGTCCCGGGAACAGCAGAGCAATGGAAAGCGGCTTATATATTACATGAATTAGAGCATTTAACAGAGCAACTACCGGAAAAAGGGGCAAATAAACTTTATCATGATACGCTAAATGAACTGGATTCTGATATGGCAATGCATAGCCTTCTCACAGGGAAAGATAATGCAGAATTTCTTGAATATCAGAAACAAACGAGGATTATTAATGCAATTGCAACATCGGTCAATATAGGGGCTGAAAAAGGATTATCACATTATACTTATGGTGTTTTGGACAATCCAGAGGCTTTTCAAAAAGGTGAGTATTCTGTTGCACAGGGCAAGGCTGATGCAGCTTCCCTAATAGAAAAAATCAGAGATGAGCTAGGTATTGACGGTAAAGCAGATATGTCTTTGAAGGACGTTGCGCAGGCAGTCCAGAGTTTACTCGATGGCACCTCGAAAACACATGAGGCAGCAGAAAAACTGGCTGACGGTGAGCATGAAGTTGACGTTCAGGTCCTTACCCCCGAAGAACGGGAAGTCGCTGAAAATTTCCTTGAGGCGTTACAGAAAACCGGATTTACCCAAAAATGGGAAGCCGATGCCAAAACGCAAGCTAGCGTGTCTTTGGATCAGGCTGATGTAGAGCAAAGCCTTAAAATTTAGAGTTCTGTATTTTTTATAATTAGATAATGGTGTTGGGATAAAGTTCTAAGATGCATTTTTACAATTAATTTTGTCATGCTTATTGAAGTTAAAGATAATCAATGCACCTAGCAGGGTTACAAAGGGAAAGAAGTACGTAAGACTCTGATGCTGAATACCCGCCTCAAAGTACAGTTGCGAATAAAAATTAGTGAAGTATTTGATGTCGAGTGATTGTTCTAAAAACTTCATGAGATAAGGGTTTATTAATGATAAGGAGACAATGCCTACAACCCAAATATAAACATTATAACATTTCAGTTTTGTCAATATCATTACATAGGGGGCAGCCAAAAAAAGGAAAAAATTTATAGCCAAAATTGGGCCTAGAATAATTGAAAATAATGCAAAAAAAAGGGCGGTTGACAATAACTCAAAAACAAAAGTTGATATTGATGATATGGGTTGTGGCTGAGAAGGGCCAAATATTATTGCTAAAAAACAAAATGTAAAAAACATAGCAATAGGGCTGGCAATTGCCCCAGCAATAAAAAGCTGAGACATCGTTTTTATATACAATAAAATGATATTCCAAACTTCCCAAACAAGCTTTTTTGCTTTTGGCATTTTTATCTAACCCTCATCCTCCCCATCTTCAGGATTTTGGCGTTGGACGATGCCGCCGCGATAGCCACCACCACTTCCGCCGCCGCCAGAAGAGCTACCGCCAAGACCCATACCGGGCATGGAGGGGGCTGCCGTGGGGTTGGCGGTCTCGAACATATGCTGGCGGGCCAGATGCGGCGCAAAGGCGAGGGCCGAGGGCTGTGTCTCGCCAAGTATACACCCCAGAGAATCCTCATCACCTGCATCATCCCTGTGGACGGGCTGCCCCAGCACACAGGATTTGATAAAGTAATTAAAGGCCTCTAGCGGACGCTTGGGTGGCTTCATATTACTAAAGGCCTTCGCGCGGTAGGGATCATTTAAAATCATCAAAGGCACTTGATAGGCCTGCGCGATGTTTCCCTCTTTCACCGCGCCGATTTGCATATGCGGGGACATATCCATGCGCTCGAAAAATTCTTCCTCTACTGGGATATTCAGATCAAGATGATCCATATCCACAAATTCCAGCGATAAATGCCCGCTATCCGTGTCCAGAATAACGCCCACGACTTTTTTCACAAAATTTTCGCTGGCCAAAAGGCCGGATTCGCCCCGCGGTGTAAATAATAGATCAATATCCATATAATTATTTTAGCAGATAAGAATTACAAAGCGGAAGAGAAGAAATTAAGATTTGTCAAAACTCGACGATACTAATATCTTAGAAATAAGAAATTTTACACATATTATCAATATGAAGTATATTCTAAAGAAGCTTGAAAGTTTGTATTTTGAGGGTCGCAATCAGACGAGATGCTGCCTTTTTTTATCTTCAAATCAGGAATTTTATCATGATTTCTAATACAAAGTTGCGAATTTATTTGCACAACGTTTTGAGGAACAAGGTAGCCAGACCCGCCAAAAATACCCCGTGTGCTTTCACACTGCTGGATGGCTTCTAAGGGTAAAGTTACGCGGTGTATTGTTACTGAATCTGGATACAAAACATGAAGGCATGGTGCTTGCTCCGTAACCCATAAATTTGTCTCCGCAGAGTCTTCGAGATCGACCATATAGCCGCACCATTGATTATT
Source organism: Micavibrio sp. UBA1672 (assembly GCA_002320665.1). GTDB lineage: Bacteria > Pseudomonadota > Alphaproteobacteria > Micavibrionales > Micavibrionaceae > UBA1672. The sequence continues at coordinate 24,188 of DCKO01000041.1, read as the reverse complement.
ATCTAACGCGTTATTACGTTTCTTTTTCATGTCAATATTTTCTGTGTCATAAGTTTCACAGAAATGCGGAGAAGATAAACTTTGTAGTACAATTGGCGCATCTATTTTATTATAAGCAACATCTTTAAAGGTTGCACATGCATCATAAATGCCGTTTTTAAACTGAAATGGTTTTCCGTCTCTTCTGATAAATTCCATGGAAAGTAATTCTAAAGATATTAGCATATCATGATAAATATCTTGATAGGGGATTTGTGCAAAAACTTCTTCATCTGAAAGTATTTCATCTAACCTTTGCTCAAGATAGTTGAGAACGGCAATATCAGTGTAATCTATGACAGGAATTTGTTGTTCGCCTGTTTGAAGGCTAATTATCGGAGTGCCATCAGCTTTAACCATTTTCATGTTATGGTCAAGGAAGTTTTCTAATCCCCAAGCTTCTGCATATTGTGGTTGTTCTTCAAGAAAGTCTCGCCAAATCTCTAAGGCTTGCTTCTGATATTCTTGCCAATCACGGGTAAGATTTTGTAATTTTGGGGGTAAACCAAAAAAAGAACAAATAACTTTTCTATTTAAAATTTGCTCTCTCATATTGGGTATAACGCCATACTGAGCTAGAGAATTAGATGCTAAATCATAAGTTTGATTATATATTTCACCACTGACGCTAGTATTATATCCTGAGTGAATGTGGGAACCATCATGCCTCATAAGAGGCATGAATTTTTTTCTTAAGCACATTGATATTGTACAAAGAGCTAGGTTTGTGCTTTCTATCTCAGTTAATTCGGGTTTTTCTGATGGTATTTCGAGGTCTGTTTGCTGGGCATAAACTTGTCCAGTTCTTAGAAAATTTGCTAGGTAGCTATTGCCTTCGTTTGTCTTTAATAGTTCAGGTGTTCCAAAAGTTTCACGTATTAGGAGCGTATCAGAATCTGGTGTCTTATTTTCTAGTTTAGCTGTATTATATTCCTGCAAGGCATCAAGTTGATTCTGTGACAGGTGAGATAATATTTTTTGCGCAAACTCATGTTCATCAAAAATATAATTTTCTTGTCTATTCACTGGTAGCGTAGCAGTTGCAACTATAGCAGAAATGTTTTTTCCTATTTCGTTCCTATTCATATCCAATAATTGAGCTAACGCTTCTATTATTTCTGTCTCATCATTCGACATTTCATAAATTAAGCATTGTGCTACAGCTTTTGAATCTGCCACAGCAATACGAGGTACAATATGGAGGTGATTGTGTTTACTAATTTGATAAGGTTTACTCATAGTATTATTTTTTTGTTAGCCCGCTTTGACTAAATAATCTAAAAAAATACATTCATTATGTCAATTTTTTTTGAAAATATAGTTATCTATTTTCAAGGTGATATCATCTACTGTTTAGTTATATAAAACTGTGCACTAGGCTTATAAAAGTTTTAGCTGTATCTTTTCTTACTAAGTAAAGCAGGAATAACTAAATGTGCGGCATAACAGGGCTATATTCCTTTGAACCCAGAACCAACCGTCAGGAACTCCACCGGATCGGCAAGGCGATGACGGATTCCCTGATCCATCGCGGCCCCGACAGTGGCGATATCTGGCAAGACCCCGATGTGCCTTTTGTGATAGGGCATCGCAGGCTCTCGATACTTGATCTCTCCGAATGTGGTGCGCAACCTATGGAATCGGCCTCGGGCCGCTATATGATTGCCTTTAACGGGGAGATTTATAATTTCAAAGAGATTCGTGCCGAGATCAAAAAAAACTATAATCACAATTTCAAAGGCCATAGCGATACCGAAGTGATTCTTGCGGGTTTCGAATATTGGGGGTTTGAGGACACAATCGAAAAGCTAAATGGTATGTTTGCGATTGCCCTTTGGGATCGAAAGGCCAAGGCACTTTTCCTTGCACGTGATCGTTTTGGTAAAAAGCCGCTTTATGTCGGCTGGGCTGGCTCAACACTTGTTTTTGGTTCGGAAACCAAAGCTCTGGCGGCCCAGCCCGATTTTCGCCGTGATGTAAACCGCGATGCCCTAACTTCTTATATGCGCTTTGGCTATGTGCCTGCGCCATTTTGTATCTATGATCAGGTCTGGCAGCTTCCGGCAGGGCATATGATGGCGCTCGATACGTATTTGCTGCGCGGAGGTCAGGATTTGAAGCCTTTGATGAGTTGCTATTGGAGTCATAAAGATGCTCTTGAAGAGGCGCGAGAAAACCCGATTGAAAATCTTGAAACAATAGTTGATGAGTTTGAAGAGATTCTCTCATCTTGTGTTTCCGAGCGCATGATCTCTGATGTGCCCTTAGGGGCTTTCCTCTCCGGCGGAATCGATAGCTCTAGCGTCGTTGCCATGATGCAAAAACATTCCGATAAGCCCGTTAAAACCTACACGATTGGCTTCAACGAAGAAGGCTTTAACGAGGCCGAATACGCCAAGCAAATAGCCGAGCATCTGGGCACGGAGCATTACGAGCTATATCTTGATCCGAAAAAGGCATTGGATATCGTCCCGAAAATGGCCACAATGTATGATGAGCCTTTTGCCGATGTGTCTTCTCTGCCGACCTATCTGGTCTCGGAATTTGCGCGGCAAGATGTAACGGTGGTCTTATCCGGCGATGGTGGAGATGAAATGCTAGGCGGCTATGCACGCCATGTCACTGGACCAAAGGCCTGGAATGCGGTGAATAATATTCCCGCCCCTTTACGTGGTCCTTTATCTCAAATGATTAAAACCATCTCACCGACGATGTGGAGCAAATTAAGAGGTGGCAAACCGCAATTCGGCACCCATGTTCATAAATTTGCCGAGATTTTGCCGAAAGAAATCGAAGGAGATGTTTACCTTAGCTTCGTCACTCATTGGCAAACGCCCAAAACCATGGTGCAAGACGGACATGAACGCGTAATCCCTTTGGTAGATCCCGAGCAGCAAATTGACGGTTTAAGCTTTGCCGAGAATATGATGTATTGGGATACGCTTACTTATCTGAACGGGGATATCCTTACCAAAGTCGACCGAGCATCTATGGCAGTGAGTCTTGAAGCCAGAGCACCTTTGCTGGATCGCCGCATATATGATTATGCTTGGCGCTTGCCCATGGATGTTAAGATCAAAAACGGCAAGGGCAAATGGCTCTTGCGTGAGGTCTTGAAAAAACATGTACCTGAAGATCTTATCGAGCGACCTAAACAGGGCTTTTGCGTACCTATCGGTGATTGGTTGCGCGGCGATTTGCGAGACTGGGCCGAGGATTTATTGGATGAGCGCATTTTGCGGGATCAGGGGTTCTTCAATTATCCTGAAATTCTCAAGGCTTGGGAAGAACATCAAAAAGGGCGCGGCAATCATGCCATGAGGCTCTGGACAGTTCTGTGTTTTCAGGATTGGTATAGACAGTGGGTCGTTTTATGAGCGGGCTAAAAATTCTCTATATCTTTGATGCTGTGGATTGGAATAGCCGGATGCCTGTGGCTCTGGAAGCTCGCAAACAAGGCTATGAGGTTGTAATTGGTTTGATTGGCGATGCTCAAAAAATAAAAGATTTTGAAGGGTTTGATATAAGACCTCTTTCAAAACCAAGTTTTAAGCCGCATTCCATATCCCCTATGAAATCAGTAAAGGAAAAACGCGCCCTTATGAGGGATGTACAGCCCGATATCATGCATGTTGTGCCTATGAAATACGGGTTTCTGGCTGGTCTGGCCGCGTATGGCCTTGGTGATTTTAAAAAGATTTATACACTAGCCGGACTTGGTTATCTCTTCCGCAGCAATACAAAATCTTCTGCTGTAATTCGCGGCATCATCAAGCCCATGCTCGCACATGTTTTCCGCAAACCATGCACCCATTTGATCTTCCAGAATTCTGATGATCTGGCGCTGATGGTGGAAAAAGGCTATGCAAGGCAAGAGCGCTGTCATCTCATTCTGGGTTCGGGCGTGCATATTGATAAATTCACATCCGAATCAGAGGAACAAGACCCGCCTATTGTGCTTATGCCCACACGCCTCGTTCACGAGAAGGGAGTTTCTGTTTTTGTTGAGGCCGCACGGCTACTAAAGAATAAGGGCATAAAGGCAAATTTCCAGATCGCTGGCGGAGAGAATGGTAACCCCAAAGCCATTACCCGTGCCGAGATGCTTGAGATGACAAAGGATGGAAGTGTTGAATGGCTTGGACGCGTCGAGAATATGCCCGAGCTTTTGGCCAAAACATCACAGGTGGTTTATCCCTCTTATTACGGCGAGGGAATACCTCGTGTGTTATTAGAGGCCTGCGCAGCCGGCAAGGCGATTGTAACCACTAATCACCCCGGATGCCGCGAAGCTGTGCGGCATGGTGAAAATGGGCTACTTGTTCCGGTAAGAGATGTCGAGGCAACGGCAAAGGCAATAGAAGATATTCTGAGCGATCCACAAAAACGCCGAATCATGGAAAAAAATAGTCGTAAACGTGCACAGGACGATTTTGATATTAGCGTAATTGCCAAGCAAACTGTGGCCTTATACAAAAGATAAAACGGATTTCTTGGCAAGAGACTATCATTTATGTTAGCCTATTCCATACTCAAGATAAACCAAAGGGAAGGTATATTCATGGCGGAGAAAATCCTGAAAGAACCGGAATTTCTAAAAGGAAAACTTCTAATAGCCATGCCCAATATGGGAGATACTCGCTTCGAGCGCGCTGTTGTTTTTATGTGTGATCATGATGAAAACGGTGCAATGGGTTTAATCGTTAATCAGACCATTCCGGAAATTGAATTTTCCGACCTCGTCAACCAGCTCAAAATTCATTCTGACATCACAATCGGCACGCCTGTGACTGATATGATTGTGATGAATGGTGGTCCGGTTGAGGCGGCGCGAGGATTTTTACTCCATAGCGGTGAATTCAATAAAAAAGATACAATGACCTTTGGCTCTGATTATGGTGTAACAGGAACAGTTGATGCACTTAAGGATGTTATTCAAGGATGTGGGCCTGCGCAAAAGCTCTTTATGTTGGGCTATGCTGGCTGGGGGGCAGGGCAGCTTGAAGCTGAGTTGCAGCATAATTCATGGCTTGTGGTCGAGCCTGATCCGGCTATTATTTTCCATGATGATAATACCGAGAAATGGGCTATGGCCATTGCCAAGCTCGGTTTTGAGCCGGGCATGCTATCTGTCGTTTCAGGTCGTGCTTAGAACAACACCCCGACCAACTCTATAAATAGCCGGGGTGTCCGTGGCAAACTTTTAAGCCCAATCCGAATCAAAAAGCTTGTCATCAACTATTAATTGGCCGTTCATCTCCATAATAGCCGGACTTGTGCCTGTGAAGTCACTATGAACAACGGCAACTGAAATCCAGTCATCACCTTCACCATCCGCATTGATCTTGATATCGGTACGCTCTGTACTGCGGAAGAATATTCTCACAAAGTCATTGACTTGATCGACCAGAGGATCAAAGCCATCCAGAAGATCGCTGAGATTGATCTTATCTTCAGCAAAATCAAAATCCTCAATGCGTGAAGCTTTCACGTCCGCGTCCCGAAAATCCAGAAAAGCAAACGTATCAGCGCCTTCTCCGCCATACATTTTGCTTTGGCCAATTCCTGATGCAACCAGAAGATCATCGCCATTTTCCCCGTAAAGCATGTCAATACCATCGCCGCCAACAAGGAGGTCATCACCCTCACCACCACGGAGCTTGTCATAGCCAACGAGCGCGCCTTCTTCTGGACTAGGGTCGTCGGCGAAAAGCTTGTCATTCCCGCCGCGGCCCTTGATCTCGTCACTGCCGCCCTGACCATAGAGAATATCATCGCCATCATAGCCAAAGAAGCTGCCGGAGATGTAATCATTGCCATTACCGCCATAAACCACGTCATCGCCTGTGGATACGATAATCCGGTCATCACCATCTTCACCGAAAATGACATCATCGGCTGTTTCTGTCGTAGAACTGGCACCACCGTCATTGACATAGTCATTACCGCCACCGGCATGAACAATATCACTGCCTTCATTGGCATAAATTATATCATCCCCGTCGCCTGCAATAATATAATCATCACCACTATTACCAAAAATTACATTATTACCATCCAGATCAATGATGATGTCACGACCATCGCCGCCAGCCAAGAAATCATCATCCAGACCACCGGAAATCAAATCGTCATCAGGTCCTCCATGTATGTTATCTTCACCGGAACCGCCAAAGAGGAAATCCTCACCGCTTCCGCCGTCAATAATATCATTGTGGTCATTACCGAAAATTACGGCATGACCCTCCGCAGAGCTCAGTTCGTCATTTCCTTCGCGTCCGTAAATTATGTCATGCCCGTCTACGGAGTAGATCCTATCATTGCCTGCCAAGGCATCAATATGATCGTTTTTATCACTAAAGCGAATGACATCTCCGGTTGGAGACATATCATCTCCGGGGGTCAGAATAAAATAAGTATCGAAATCCAACCCTGTCGGAGCATCGCTATAAGCTTCGGGATCAGGATTTGTCGAGGCCCAAGTGTAGAAGTTCACAACATCAGTATTGATATTATAAGACAGATCCCACAATATGCCGCCATATGTAATGGTCGCGAGACGTTGTGCATGGATATTACCATCTGGATCGTATTCAAAGAACGTTCCCGCACTTGCATCCGGATCATCATGGTTGCCACGGATAAATGAAATTGTAGTGCCGTCAGTCGTGTAATCACCATAAAATCTACTAGCCATGATCTGTTCTCCTTCACTTCTATGGATAATGCTGAACGGAGCAAATCATATATTTCCATGGTTGTACATTGATTTAAATCAAATAGGTTCAAGGGACGAAAATACTTGAGTTTGGATTATCCATAGAAATCAGTGTGTAATAAGAGTAACCTGGGCGCTAAAAAATTATCTCTTATTAAAACAGTCCTGATGTTTACCAAGTTAATAGCTGGGCAATTTCTTCGGGGATTTTAAGCACATGCTCGGGTTTATGACTTTCTATTTCAACTGCAGAGCCATATCCCCACAATACGCCAGCCGAAGGTAGGCCATTTTCTTTGGCGGCAATAATGTCGTACTTACTGTCACCAATCATAATAGAATTTTTGCAAATATGACTTTGTTCCCGTAACTTTTTTAATTGCTGCGCTTTTTCAATGCCGACATCCCCGCCGCTCAGGAAATCAAAACACTCCATAAGGTCAAACATCTCCAGAATAGGGCGGGCAAAACGTTCGGGCTTCGAGGTACAAACCCCCATGCGGATATTTTGATCTTTAAACTCAAAAAGAATATCTTTGATGCCGTCATAAAGTGTATTGTCTATATAGCCGGAAACGCCATACTCTTTGCGGTAATCAGCCACCAACTTGGCTATATGCTTCTCATCTTCTGACTTGGTAAATTGACGAAACGCCGCATCAAGGGGTTGGCCAATAGAACGTGATAATGTTTCAGGTTCAACCGCATCATAGCCATATTTTATTAGGGTTGAATTTATGCACTTGGCAATGCCGGGTCTTGAATCACTAAGTGTACCATCCAGATCAAAAATCAGGCAGGCATAGCTCATGCCGCCAGCCTTTTTTGTATACTATCCAAAGGCTCTAATTGCTTAAGCGGGCCATTCGCCGCCAAAGTCACAGAGCCGCTAAAGATTTTACCGCACACATCTTTAATAGCCGTCATATTAACCGCATTAATGCTCTCGATAATCTCAGCGCTTTCACGAATTTTCCCTCGGAAGATAAGGCTCTTGGCGTTTTGATCAACGCGGCGCATCATGGATTCACGCGCCATGAGCGTACTTGCACGAAGTTGCGCCTTGGCACGTTCAAGCTCGTCTTCCCTGAGTGTCTCGGCCAGATTAAGAATTTCATCGCAGACCACGGGCACAAGCTCGGGCAACTTATCTGGCCCCGTTCCGGCATAAACCCCGAATTGCCCATCATCCAAAAACGCCGAGTGAAAACTATAGATCGAATACACAAGCCCGCGCTTTTCACGGATTTCCTGAAACAGGCGAGAAGACATCCCCCCGCCCAGTAAATTGGATAAGGTCTGCGCGGCGTAATATTCATCGCTTAAACGCGGCACACCCTGAAAGCCCAGAATTATGTGGCTTTGCTCAAGGTCTTTTTCTGTGCGGTGCTCTCCGCCTTCATAATTAGCCGCAGGCTTGTCAAAATCCTGATCTGCAGGCAAATCACAAAATTCCTCCGCGACTTGCGCTACAAATTTATCATGATCCAGATTTCCCGCGGCGCACACCACCATATTTTTGGCGCTATAGAATTTCTCGACATAGCTCATCAGCGTATCGCGTTTCATATCGCTGATGATCTTGCTTGTTCCCAAAATCGGTGCGCCCAAAGTCTGATCCGGATAGGCGGTTTCGAAATAATGATCAAAGATAATGTCGTCAGGCGTATCGGCGCACATGCCGATTTCCTGCAGGATCACACCGCGCTCTCGCTCAACTTCATCCTCGGGCATCGTGGAGTGCTGGACAATATCACTCAGCACGTCTAGCGCCAAAGGCAAGTCTTCTTTCAAAAGATGGATGTGATAGCTCGTAATCTCGCGGCCCGTATAGGCATTCATATGCCCGCCGACATTTTCAATAACCTCTGCGATCTCTTTGGCATCGCGTTTTTTTGTGCCCTTAAAGAGCATATGCTCAACCATATGCGCCGTGCCGTTATAGGCCAGATCTTCGTGCCTCGCGCCCACGCCGATCCATACACCAACGGCAACGCTGTCAACCGAAGGCACGATATCTGTGGCAACGCGCAAACCATTAGGAAGTGTTGTGATTTTGATTGAGGTCATGAGAGCTATGGATAAACGGAAAATTGCTGCAATGCAATTATTCTTTGACAAAGAATAGTATTATATGATTTAATTATCACATAAAATTTTCTGTGTTTAGGAGATAATAAATGGGTGCTAATAATATTGGGGACACTATTGAGGGTGAATTTACTGAAGTTTCTTCAGCAAGAGAAAAGCTCCAAAACTTTGGTAATGAGTATAATAAGTTTTGTCTGGGAGCAATAAAACAAGTTGCAAAAAATCTGGCTCTTTGCGCTACTGTTGCGACAGGGGTAGCTGTAGGAAATATCGCATCAGATCCTGACAGAGATATCATGGATATTCCTGAGGATGTTAAGACATGGTTTGATGAGCATCCAGAGTTAGATAGCTGGACATTTACAAGGGATGATACGCAGCCAGAAGAAACTGCGGCTCTTAGTCTAGAACAATAATTTTTTCTATATTTGTGATTTTACAAACTCTTGCACCACGCCTAAATCATCAGGCAGATTTTCCATGCGCTCTTCACGTGCAAATAAATCTGATAAGTGTTCAGGTAAATCAGGGCGCTGGCCTATGGCTTTTTCGACCGCGTCGGGGAATTTCGCCGGATGCGCGGTGGCAAGCAAGACAATCGCGCCTTCGGTTTTTGCGGCGATTTGCTTTGCGCCCTCTAGGCCAACAGCCGTATGCGGATCAAGCACGTAATCAGTGGCGTCATAGCATTCTTTAATCAAGGCCAGTGTTTGCTCATCATCGGCGCGGGAAGCCATAAACTCTTTGCGCGCGGTGGCCATTTTCTCATTCTCTAAAATCATAGAGCCTGTTTCCTTAAAACTTTTCATCAGCTCAGCAAGCTTGTCACTATCCTTATCCAATAGGAAATAGAGATAGCGCTCGAAATTACTGGAAATTTGAATATCCATGGATGGGCTGAGCGTGGCATAAGCACCCGTGATTTTCATCTCACCCGTTTCAAAAAACCGCGTCAGGATATCATTCTTATTCGTAGAAATACCCAAATGTTCAATCGGCAAGCCCATCTGCCGCGCGCAATAGGCGGCAAAAACATTCCCGAAATTCCCTGTCGGCACGACAAAGGATAAAGGTTTTTCCTCCGCATCTAATTGCAGACCGCAATACACATAATAAACGATCTGCGCCATAATCCGTGCCCAGTTGATAGAATTCACCGCAGACAGATTAACGCTTGTCCGAAAATCCTCATCGGCGAACATCGCCTTGACCATATTCTGGCAATCATCAAACGTCCCATCCAGCGCGATATTATGAACATTATCTGCCAAAATGGTTGTCATTTGCTTGCGCTGAACATCGGAAACGCGCCCCCGCGGATGAAGGATAAAAATATCAATGTGATCGCTCTTATAGCACCCCTCAATCGCCGCCGAGCCTGTATCACCGGAAGTCGCCCCGACAATCGTGATATGCTCGTTATTCTTGGTAAGGACATAATCGAAAAGCTGCCCCAGAAGTTGTAAAGCCACATCCTTAAAGGCAATCGTCGGCCCGTGGAATTGCTCCATCACATAGATTTTGTCCTGCTCGTAATCAACTAGATGATGGAGCGGTGCAACATGCTCTGATCTAAAATTCGCGGGCGAATAAACGCGGGTGATAATCGCTCTGAAATCTTCTCGAGGAATGCACCCTTCGACAAAAGGATACATCACGGCTTCGGCAGTTTCGGTGTAGGATTTCCCCTTAAGCGACGCAAGATCAAGACTCGGCCAGCTATCAGGAACATAAAGCCCGCCATCAGGGGCAAGCCCTGCCAGCAGAACCTCTTCGAACGTTTTGGGGCTATCTTGCCCTCCGCGTGTGGAGATGTATTTTATCATGCAAGTTTTTTAAGTTTTTGACAGGCGTGTGTCAATCAAACTCTCTATATACATGCGTTTAAAAACCCACACGATTTTTATCGTATGGGAAGGTGATATTTATAGTTTTAGTGCTTATAATAAAGCGATCCCATATCTATACTGGCGTTTCGTGTGATATTGGCATCAAAAACACGGGTATAAAATGCAGCATTTAAATCCTTGATCGATTCAGGGAAAACTTCAATAGCAAATTTTTTGGCATTTTCTAAACTGTCAAAAGCATAAAACCCTCCAACAGTTCCGGTGTTTTGACCACTCAACCATGTTTTGCTAAGCAAACCAGGTTGGGTTTTTAAAACAGGGTTGCGCTCTAACCAATTCACTTTCTGATCAAATGGTAAGGCGTTGATCTGTACTTCTGTATAAACAAAAGCACCCGGTTCTTGCCCATTCGGTCCAAAATAATAGACCGATCCCATATCACGACTGGCTTTTTCAGTCTGTTCTGCATCAAAAATACGTGTAGTTTGCGCTACACCAAATGATGCTGCTTCTTTAGGAAAAACATCCCGCACAAAATTCTGGGCATGTTCTATTGTATCAAAAACATAAAACCCTCCTGGAGAATTATCCGTACCGGAAAGCCATGTTTTACTCAATAAACCAGGAATTTTTTTCAAATTAGGATTCATATCTTCCCAAGGTACATCCTGAAATACGGGTGCAAATTGTAATTCTGTGTAAACGTAAGCTTTATGTCTGACAGAAGAATTATCCGCATGTAATGGTTTGGTATTAAAAAAGGTTGCAAATAAGAGCATTAAAATCAAAGCCCTAGGTAGAGTATATTTGAATTTCACTTTACTTCTCCTTCAATTAAAAATATAATATAGTGATCGTTATATTATTAAATAACGATCACTATTTGTCAATTAAAAATAACGATCGATATATTAAGGAGGTTAAATGCGCCACAAAGGAGTTAGTGCTGAAGAGACAAGAAGTCGTATAACGGAGGCTGTAGGAAAAGGATTCCGAAAAAATGGCTATGAAGGTATTGGTGTTGATGCTATGGCAAAAGCTGCAGGTGTAACATCTGGAGCTTTTTATGCGCATATGGGCTCGAAAAAAGTAGCATTCAAGATTGCCCTAACAGAAGGTTTAGATGAAGTCTTATCGACTATTTCTAAACTTAAAGAGAATCATGGAAAAAAATGGCTGATTTCACTTGTAGAATATTATATCAGCGCGGAGCATGCTGCCGATTTGGAATGCGGATGTGCTTTAGCAAGTCTAACATCAGAGGTAGCTCGTATGGATGAGGGGGTTTGTATGGATTATAAGAATAGATTGGATAAAATAATTGAAATTATTTCTGAAGATTTAAATGTCCGTAATTCTGAATCCAGAACACTTGCTCTGGTTTTTTTAAGTATGCTTATTGGCGGCTTGAATATTATTAGGGCAATGGGAAATAATGATGAAGATATTCAATGCGTAAAAAGGCAAATTACAGAATTTATAAAACCCTATCTTTTCTAAATTGCCTATAATCCGCTTTGTACCAGATCAATAAAATGCTTATGCATTGGCGATGGGTAAGCATCTGTTAACTCAGGGTGAAACGTGCTGGCAACCTTATTGCCTTTTCTGACCCAAACAGGCTGACTTTCATGCTCTGCCAGAATTTCAACGCCTTCACCGACTTCTGTGATAACAGGCGCTCGTATAAAGGAAACCTTATAACCCTCTATTTCCGCATGATGGCTATCTAATTGCCGCCCATAGCCATTGCGCTGGACGGTGATGGGGAGAATGCCAAAGGAATCCTGCTCGGGGTTGGTTACTTTTTCTGCCAGTAAAATAGAGCCTGCGCAAATCCCCCAGACAGGCTTTTCACTAAAGTGCTTTGCCAAAACATCCCATAACCCGAAAGTTTTTATGAGCCGTAACATCGTGGTACTTTCCCCGCCGGGAAGAATAAAACCATCAATTTCTTCAAAATCTTTCTGGGTTTTCACGGATTTGAACACAGCTCCGCAAGCTTCAATATGCGGACGGTGAAGCTCTACAGCCCCTTGCAAGGCTAAAACACCGATAGTGATTTCTTTCTTATCCATGGAATAAGGCTTTTATGGATTTTGGGGTATTAAGTCAACTCAAATGCGTTAAGGGTCTTTTGGTTCTGGATTATTATCTTCATCACTCATAACACCAGTTAAGGAAGGACGAATATTATCTCTGTCAGATTTTTGCCCATTGCCTGACCAGTTTCCCTCTAATCTCTGTCCGCTTTTGATCTCATATATATCTGCTGTCTGTGTCACTCGCTCCGTAGGTAAAGCCTGATTGACCTGCTGATAAGCAGGGCGTTGTTTTAGGATATTTTCGCTATTTGCCATAAGTTTTGCCATCTTGAAGATAGCATTATCTCTGAGCACATGTTCTAAGCCGTAATTTTCCAGCATATCTCTGGTCGTTTTCCTTAAGGATTTAACTGTATTGGAAATATCTAAAAAAATTTGATCATCAGGTGTCTTTCCTAAAACTAGACCGCTATCAAATTGCATGTGTAAGGCATGAAGTTTACCTAATTTGTCATTCCATTGTCTTTCAAGCATGTTGCCGTGGGAAGTATTTTCAGGAGCCGAAAATTGTGTTTGTAATACATCATCAGTAAAATCGAGTAATTTGTCTAACCATTGATAATGTAAATCGTAGCTGGAATTGATTCTCATTTGTTGCGATTCCAACAAATCCGAGCGTCTTACTAGCGGAATATATGCTTGAATTAGATCTTTTTTTAAGTTCTCAGCATGAAACACAAACATAGAATTGCTGTTAGGCATTTCGTAATGTGGTGGGGGATTAAAAAAACGATTAATGTCTTCAATGGTTTTGTCAAAATCCGAACACAGATTCTTAAGTTCTTCACCCATCATCACGATTACTCTTTTATTGTTATAATAAAAGCATAAGCATTATTTTGATTTTATGCAAAATATTTTGCTTACCAGCCGCGATTGGCCATCTTCATTGGCTCATCAATCTCGCTAATCTCTGTACCGCGCATAGCCACACCTTCAAGTTCCTTAGAAGCTGCAAGGACAATTGCTGGATCATCAAAATGCGCTGTAGCCTTAACGATGGCCTTGGCAAATTTCTCGGGGTTGTCGGATTTGAAAATGCCGGAACCAACGAAAACAGTTTCTGCGCCAAGCTGCATACAGAGCGCGGCATCGGCAGGGGTTGCAATACCGCCGGCGGCGAAATTCGGTACAGGAAGCTTGCCCTCTTTGCGGACAAGCAACAAGATTTCATATGGCGCGCCAAGATCTCTCGCATAGCTCATGAGCTCTGATTCATCCATATTTTGAACGGTTTTGATCTGCGCATTGATTTTCCGCATATGACGCACAGCTTCAACGATATTACCTGTACCGGGCTCACCCTTGGTGCGCATTAGCGCTGCACCTTCACCAATGCGCCGGCAGGCCTCGCCTAAGTCTTTCGCACCACAAACAAAAGGTACTTTGAAGTCATGTTTGTTGATATGAAATTCTTCGTCAGCAGGGGTTAGAACTTCTGATTCATCAATATAATCAACGCCAAGCTGTTGTAAGATTTGAGCCTCGGCAAAGTGACCGATACGGCATTTCGCCATAACGGGAATAGAGACGGCTGCCATAACTTCTTCTATGATTTCCGGTGGGCTCATACGTGCAACACCGCCAGCTTTACGAATATCGGAAGGCACACGCTCAAGTGCCATAACAGCAACCGCGCCTGCTTGTTCTGCGACTTTGGCTTGCTCGGCTGTGACCACATCCATAATCACGCCGCCTTTTAGCATTTCAGCCAAGCCAGTTTTAATATTGATAACATTGCCAGTTGATGAAGTATCGCCCATTACTTTATCTCTTCTTTTTTACTATGATTTATCCTAAGCAGGCATTTATACACCTAAATCCAGTAAATGCAATCATTCTCGTATGTAAAAATAGCCGTGAGTCTTTAATATAACCGCAATTTTCACTTTTTTCTGCGCAGTAAAACATAAAACGCTCCCTTGCCGCCATCTTTGGGCTTGGCTGTTTGCCAGTCTAGTACATAGGACTTCAGAGCGGGATCGGATAGCCATTGAGGAAGGCTTTGTCTTAATATGCCCGGTTTCTTATCCATTAAAGATTCTGTAGCATCTTGCCACCCACCTTTGCCAGTAATCACCAGAACACACTTTTTATTAGTGTTATAAGAATTTAGAATAAAAGCTCTAAGAGCATCAAATGCGGTCTCCCGGTTCAGGCCATGCAAATCCAATCGCGCCTCTATATTAAATTTGCCGCGCCTAAGTTTTTCTGCTGTACGCTTGTCCGATTTTACATGATTAACATTTTGTGTAGAACTATTGTGATCAGATGGAACCGTAATTTTAGTATTCACGGTTTTGGCTGGTTGTTCTGCAATCTCTTGCTTTGGGTTGTTATTTTTGGTTTTGCTCTTTTTATTTTTGAGCTGTTTTATATCTTTTGTATAATCATCCCATATTTTTTGATCCGAGTTTTTATTATGGATTTTGTGGTCGCTTTCGTCCATGATGGCTACAAAGTTTCTACTATTAATATTAATACGCAAACATTATAAACATGATCCAGCCTTCAGGAATAAAGAGCAAGTACTTTGTTGTCCATTTATGTGCACTAGTAATCATTGCCAGCTATAGTTTTTGTTCGTTTGCGTTTGCTGCAGAGCAAGTTGATGAAGAAAAGCCAACAGTTTTTGAACTTGCCGTGTTCGGATTTTTTAGAGCCGCAGATAAAGCGCCTGATTATGAGCGATGGATCAAATCCTACAGTAACTACCAAACACTCGACGAGTTCCAGCAAAAGAAATATTTGCTAAATGAAACTCTGCGTCTTGGGAGGTTATTTAGCAATTACAATCAGGAAGAAGATTTGCTGGAAATCAATACTGACGTTATGGCTTTGCTGAAGCCACCGGAAGGAGAAGAAAACCCGAGCTTTTCATTCAGATTTCCTGAAGACACCAAGGAAATGCCTTTTAATCCTGTTTTTGCATTTTCATATTCTGATGACATAATTGCGCTGAGGGTAAAAGAATTGTCATTTTTTTCAGATATGCAGCTTACAGAAAGTCAATATGAAAGAATGTATGACAAAGTTGAATATTATAATGAAGAATTTCCTGTAAAGCTTTATCTGGAAATCAAGCCGCATTCTACTGATTATGATAATCCAACTATTCTTGATCAGGATAGGGGGATTAAGCAATGGATGGTGATAGGAAAAATTGGATATATCAAATGTTTTTATGAGGATTTATATCAGGGGCAGGATATACAATTATGGGACTATATTGCGCCTTGGTATAAGGAAATATATGAGCGTAAAAAAATGGAAAAAGAAAATCCTGAGGCACAATATCCTCACCCCTATGATCTTTTCAAAGATTAGAGATTTACAACAAAAAATTGAGGTTTTTCAGGTTTTTTGTTAAATTGCCCTTAAGATTTGAGGCATAAAACCATGTTTTCATCGATAAAAGATATTAAACTGCCAAAATATGAAGAAGCGCAAAGCGCCGATACGCGTCTTGGGCTTAATCATGATAAACAATCTTCGGATCGTCGACATGCTGAAAAAAACAAGGATGATAATGGCAATTCGGGAGAATATATCAAAGAGAATTTTTCCGTGCAGTCCTTGGTAATCTATCTTGAGAATCATATTGAAAATTTGCTCTTACAAGAAAATAGCAAAACACAAATTTCCCAAGTTGGATTTGAGAATAAAGAGACAAATTTCAAAAAATGGTATGTACCCGAAGCACATAATGCCAATACAGCCGATAGAAAACGCGCGGTAAATGCCTATGCCCATACATTACAAGGTATGAGAAAAGCCCAAAATAAAAATATGCCATCTTCACAGGCTCCAAACTACAGCGTTAGCGATTTATACGCTTTGCTATGGGATTTAAGGCATCTTAGTGAAAAAGGTATTAAGCGGCTTGAAATTGATACACAGGAAGAATTTATCCGTGCTATTCGCAAGGCTGTGAAGCAGACTGGTGTCATTGTCTAGACCGAAATAAAATAACCTTCAGAATCAGTCATTAAAATTTCCGGCTTTGATGGGTCTGTTTCGATCTTTTGCCGTAATCTGTATATATGTGTCTCAATCGTATGAGTTTCAACATCTTCCGCATAATTCCATATAGTACGCAGTAAATCATTCCGCGGTATTTTTTGCCCTTTCTGAGTATGCAAATAGCGTAGAATTTCCACTTCTTTTTCGGTCAGGGGGGTTGTCGAGCCATCACTTTTTAAGAATGTATTGTCAATAATATCAAGTGTGGCATTTCCAAGTTGAATATGCCGCTCTGGCTTTACGTCTTGCAAAAGATCGAGCAGTTTCCCAAGGCGTAAAGGGCAAGGAATTTCTTGCTCTGTGCCATCTTTAAATAAAATGATAGAGCTTTTTATAGATGGGTCTGCTTCATAATCACATAACTCTTCCATGTTTTGAGCTTTCAGATACTCTGAAATATAGCTAATAACCTTTTCATTGCCCTTTATGATCACTGATAATCTCGCTTTAAATCTACTGTTTTTGCCATAATTGGCACGGATATTGCTTTTTATTCATTTGAGTAATAAGGATCATATGATGCAAAAACCTATAGCGCAATATCAGCCGGATCAAACGCAGATAAATAATCCGCATAAAGCCATGAAAATGGTAAAAAATGATCGCATGGCAGGTTATGTGCCTTCTTATAACACGCCATCAAAAACTAGCCATATTTCCTCCTTCAAAGCGCAAGAGCCTTCCTATGATATTCACATGGCCTCCATAGAAGATGATTTTTCCTTTAAAGATGTTTTGGATATGGTTAATCCACTCCACCATATACCGCTAGTAAATATCGCTTATCGTGAGATCACAGGCGATCAAATCAAGCCTATTGGCAAGATAATAGGTGGCGGTGTTTTTAGTGGCCCTATTGGTGTAGCTGGAGGTCTTGTCAATGCAATCATTGAAGAGGAAACGGGAGATGATCTGGCAGGTAATGCTTTATCAATAGCAGGTGTAAAAGAAAAGAAACAAGCAACGCATCATGAGCACTATCAGCAGAAAGTTTATGAGGATTTACCTATCGCTTTACTGGCTTTTGCCGAAACACCATTGCCAGAAGTCAAAGACAATAAATCACCTGACAATTCAAATAGGAATTACCAAATGGTAGAAATCTCAGAAGGGCGTACGGCGGGAAGTATTCCGCGCTATGCGTAAAGTTTCAATCTGCTCGTTCTCCGAACAAAGCAGTTCCCACGCGAATATGGGTTGCACCTAGGGGAATAGCTTTTTGGTAATCACTACTCATGCCCATACTAAGCTGCTTTAGATTATGTTCTCGCGCCAGTTTTTGTAGAAAGGCAAAATGTACAGCCGGCGGATCATCAATGGGGGGAATACACATCAGGCCAATAATATCAAGCTTGGCCTCAACGCGGCAAAACTTTAAAAAATCAGGAAGATCTTTTGGGGTGATACCGGATTTCTGAGGTTCTTCCCCTGTATTGACCTGAATAAAGCAGGGAATCGATTTGCCTTGATTTTCTAACTCATGCCCTAATTTTCGGGCGAGCTTCTCACGATCAACTGTGTGGATGGCATCGAATAGGGCAAGTGCATCTTTGATCTTATTGGTCTGGAGTGGGCCAATCAAATGGAGTTCTAAATCGGGATAATTCGGTTTTAATGCGCTCCAGTGTTTTTGCGCTTCTTGAACACGGTTTTCTCCGAATATGCGGTGTCCAGTTTCAAGCGCTTCTTGCAGTTTTTCTTGGGGTTGGCGTTTGCTTACGGCAATGAGATCAATATCACTGGCTTGTCGCCCCGACTTGGCGGTTAACCCCACGATATCACTTTTTATAGATTTAAAATTTTCTGCAATACTCATATACCGTAACTTAATCCCGTAAAGGCAAAAAAGAAAGGCGCTAAAAAGCGCCTTTCAAAAAAAGCTCCAAATGAAACTCACATTAGAAACTGATTTGTGTTCCTATAATCAAAGACGTTGAATCATATTCTTGAGTGCTTGTGTCAATTTCAAGATGTTGAACAGAACCGCGCAAATCCATGCCTGGACCAAATTCATATGTAACACCACCTGTGTAACGGTCAAACTCTGTGCCACCCTCTATGTCTCTGTTAAAGTAAGAAATACCAAGCTTGAATGGGCCAGTTGTGTAGTCACCACCAACGACGAAGTCTTCAACATCAGAGTTATCTGTTGCTGTTGAGTCTTCTGTGTAGATCGCGCCAATACCGAAAGCAGAAATGTCAAGGTCAAGACCTACGTTCCATGCATCACGGTCATCAGCAGTTGCAACTGTTGAGTTGTTTTCACCATATGAGTAACCTGCACCGGCAATCACACCAACTTGCTGGAACTGACCTTCATAACGAACGGCAATTTCATAAGTCTCATCAATACCGGCAGATTCAACACCAACACCGAATGATGCAGCATTATCTGTGTCAGGTGAGAAAGACACACCAGCTTGGAAGCCATTCATGATAGGTGTCAAGTATGTGAACTTGTCAGCCTTACCTGTTGGGTCCATATCATAGTCAAGGTTACCACCAATAACGCCACCTGTAGTTACGAAAGGTGAAACGTACTGACGGATACCGTCAACGTTTGAGTCAGCTGCAGGAGCAGCAACCTGTAGAAGGTAACCTGCACCATCTTCACCACCGAAGTTTACGCGACCCCAGTTACCTGAGAAGTATAGATATGATTCATCTGTACCAACAGTTGTATCAGCTTGGTCAACGTCGAACTCGAAGTGAGCACCGATTGTCAGGCCGTTATCCAATGTTGTTTCGCCACCAATGTGAAGTTCAGTATCACGGATAATGTCAAATTCGTTTACTTCTGTGCCTGTTGTTTCATCTTGGTCGATGAAAACGCCATAGCCTTTAAAGTAACCGCCGACTTCCAAGTCGACATCCGCATGTGCAGGAGCAGCTGCCATAGCAAGACCGCTTACTGCAACGCTAGCAAGTAGTAGTTTTTTCATTTTCGTTTCCTCCAATCAATTCCTTTTGGGAAAAGATTATTTAGTTAATGTTTATCCATAACGGATAGTTTAAGACAGAAATTACCCGCTAAAAAGCAGGTGAATGCATTACGCCATGAAGTAAGCGTAGGGTCAATTTGCTTTTGTGGGGTTTTTGCAACATTTTTTTAAGCTGTGGCATTTTTGCAACAAACTGAGTTCTGTCGCTAGCTGTTGCTACTTGTTGAAAGCCTGCAAAACAATGCGCTTAGGCTCTTGTACCTTATATTAAGGCGTGCTAAATGAAAACAATAATAATCAGGAATGCATGAATATGTTTAAAAATACGACTGGAATTTTTATTTTGGGCGCAGCTTTATTATCCTTAGCTGCCTGTGGAACCGTTGAAACAGAAGCCAAATATCCGACAGGTCTGGATCGAGACCAGACAGGAGGCGATATTTACGGGGAACGTGAAAGTATCTTTGGTGAAGGCGGTTTGAAAATATTTGGTGATAAAGGTGAAAAAGAAGACGATAACGGTATTGGTGTAAATAGCTTCTTGTGGCGTGCTTCCTTGGATACGATTTCCTTTATGCCACTGGCAAGCGCCGATCCGTTCGGCGGTGCAATCCTGACCGATTGGTACACAGATCCCGAAACACCGAATGAACGCATGAAGCTGAATGTCTTTATTTTAGGCAAGGAACTAAAAACCCAGAATTTACGTGTTCGGGCCTTCCGACAAGTTAAGCGTGGTGGCACATGGCGCGATGCTGAAGTGTCTGCTGATACAGCGCTTAAATTAGAAGATGCAATTCTGGTGCGAGCAAGAGAAATGCGAATAGAAAAATTAGCTTCTGAGTAAACAAGTAAATGATACAAGGATAAATATATGATCCCGACCTTTGTAATTTCCTTAAAAGACGAACAGCAAAGACGGGATTATAGCGCAGCGCATTTACGCCAACGGGGATTCGAGTTTGAGTTTTTTGATGCGATAGATGCACGAAAAATGAATGTCCTGTCGCACCCTGATTATGATCACGCTAGGCGAAGACGTTCTCACGGGCGGGATTTAAAACCCGGAGAGCTTGGGTGTTTTCTCTCTCACCGCGCAGTCTATCAAAAAATCATCACGGATAATTTACCCTTTGCCTTAGTCGTCGAGGATGATTGCATCTTTCATGAAAATGCCAAAGACGTGCTTGAGGCATTTCTGGCTAAAAATCTGGAATTTGATGTGATCCGTTTGCTGGGCAGTAAAAAAGTTGCTGAGGGCAAGCACCGTAAAATCCTGCCGATTTGTCAAAAGAGCGGTGAAGAGTTCTGGCTGATACGCCTGCGCACAGCTTATGGCGGAACGCATGCGACGCTGATCTCACAGGCTGGTGCACGTAAACTCATCAAGGCGACTCGCAAATTCGCTTACCCTATTGATACATTGATGGGGCGCTGCTGGGAGACAGGCATTCAGGCCTATTCCATACAGCCCGGTCTCGCCGTACAGGACGAAGCCATGGATTCGACCATCGGCGATGCCCGCATGGATAAAACCATAGAGCTGGATGGCTTCGAAAAATGGATGTTCAAAGTCACACGCCCCGCCTTTAAACTGGATGAGGCTTGCGGCAAAGCCCAGACCTATTGGCTCAACGCCCCTAAAGACCTTGCCTTGAAGAAAAAATTCCGCTAAGCCTTTTCTCCTTGGGTTAACAACACTTATTAAGATAAACACAAATGACAGAGCGCTATAATATCAGGCAATCCGAAGCCAAATGGCAGAAAAAATGGGCGGAAAGCAAATCTTTCGAAGTCACCGAAGACGACAAACGCGAAAAATATTACGTCCTTGAAATGTTCCCTTATCCCTCGGGTCGCATCCACGTAGGCCATGTCCGCAATTATACGCTGGGCGATGTGGTCGCGCGCTATAAACGGGCGAAGGGCTATAATGTCATGCACCCGATGGGCTGGGATGCCTTTGGACTTCCGGCTGAAAACGCAGCGATTGAGCGCGGTGAGCATCCGGGCAAATGGACCCATGAAAATATTGACGTCATGCGCGCGCAGCTTCAATCTATGGGCCTTGCGATTGACTGGAGCCGTGAATTCGCCACATGCGATCCCGAATATTACCGACACGAACAAGCCATGTTCCTGAAATTTTTGGAACGTGGCATAGCGTATCGCAAGGAATCCGTTGTGAACTGGGATCCTGTGGATAATACGGTGCTTGCCAATGAGCAGGTCATTGACGGCAAAGGTTGGCGAACAGGCGCCCCCGTAGAGCGCCGTAAACTAAACCAGTGGTTCCTGAAAATCACCGATTACGCCGAGGAACTCCTGAGTGCTGTACAAAAGCTTGAGCGCTGGCCAGAAAAGGTTCGTATCATGCAGGAAAACTGGATCGGGAAATCGGTCGGCCTGCAATTTAAATGGGATATTGTAAGTTCAGATGAAAAAATCGAGGTCTACACCACGCGCCCTGATACGCTCTTCGGCGCGTCTTTTGTGGCGCTCGCCCCTGATCATCCGATGAGTGAGAAACTTTGCAAAGGCAAGGATGGCTACGATGCTTTTATCAAGGAATGCCAAGCCCACGGAACCTCCGAAGCCGCCATCGAAAAAGCCGAAAAGATCGGCTTTGATACTGGCTATAAGGCTACGCATCCCTTACTAGGCCGAGAAGTACCGGTATATATCGCAAACTTCATCCTGATGGATTACGGCACAGGCGCGATTTTCGGCGTGCCAGCCCACGACCAGCGCGACTGGGACTTTGCAACAAAATATGATTTACCGATATTACCTGTGATTTCCTCTGATAATCACGATTACGAGCAAGAAGCCTATTCGGACGCTGGTAAGGCGATTAACTCCGAGTGGCTTGATGGTATGACAATCGAAGAGGCCAAAGCCGAAGTTATTAAACGCTGTGAAGCCGATAACACGGGCTTTGGAAAAACCAATTTCCGCCTGCGCGATTGGGGCGTAAGCCGCCAGCGCTATTGGGGTTGTCCTATTCCGATTGTCTATCGTAATTCTGATGGAGCTTGCATCCCTGTGCCTGAGGATCAATTGCCAGTGACATTACCTGAAGATGTTGATTTTTCGAAGGCTGGAAATCCGCTGGAAAATCACCCGACTTGGAAACACACGACATGCCCGGAAACTGGAGAGCCAGCAACTCGCGAAACCGATACATTTGACACATTCTTCGAAAGTAGCTGGTATCAATTCCGCTATTGCGATCCAAAAAATGAGAGCCTGCCTACGGACAAGGCCAAATCGAAATACTGGATGCCGGTCGAGCAATATATTGGCGGGGTCGAGCACGCCGTACTTCATTTGCTTTATGCGCGGTTTTTCACCAAAATTATGCGCGATTGTGGATTCGTGGATTGCGATGAGCCGTTCTTGGGGCTGTTCACCCAAGGGATGGTTACGCATGAAACCTATCAGGATGAAAACGGCAAATGGATTTTCCCGACCGATGCGGTGAAAAATGATGATGGCAAAATTGTTCATGCCGAGACTGGCAAGCCTGTGAAGATCGGCCCATCCATAAAAATGTCCAAATCCAAAAAGAACGTTATTGATCC